>JAGWMP010000240.1 GCA_028871705.1 Gammaproteobacteria bacterium | reverse complement strand
AGATCGTCGTCGACCCGCGCGACTCCGACACGGTCTACGCCTGCGTACCGGGCAAGCTCTGGAGCGACTCCGCCGACCGCGGCCTCTACAAGACCAGCGACGGCGGCAAGACCTGGCAGCTGGTGCTCAAGGGCGCGAACCTCTCGACCGGCTGCGGCAGCGTCGCGATGCAGCCGGGGAGCCCGGACGTGCTGCTCGCGAGCCTGTGGGACTTCCGCCGCAAGGGCTGGACGTTCCGCTCCGGCGGCGACGGCCCCAAGGCCGCTTCCGGCAGCGGCCTCCTGCGCAGCACCGACGGCGGCAAGACCTGGACCGAGCTCACCCCCGCCGCCAACAAGGGACTGCCGGTGAAGCCCTACGGCCGCATCGCGCTCGCCTACGCGCCGAGCGATGCGCAGACCGTCTACGCCTTCATCGAGTCGACCGACTCGGCGCTCTACGTCTCGCACGACGGCGGCGCCACCTGGGACAAGGGCGACAAGAGCACGTGGATGGTGTGGCGGCCGTTCTACTTCGCCAACCTGATCGTCGACCCGAAAAACGCCAAGCGGGTGTTCAAGACCGACGGCGCGCTGATCCTGAGCGAGGACGGCGGCAAGAGCTTCACCACCGTCGGCGGTTTCAGCGGCGCGCACGGCGACGTGCACGACGTGTTCATCGATCCCCTGAACTCGCAGCACGTCTACTCCGCCGACGACGGCGGCCTGTGGACCTCCTACGACGGCGGCAACAAGTGGTGGAAGTCGGACAATCTGCCGATCTCGCAGTTCTATCACGTGAGCGTCGATAACGCCGATCCCTACCACGTGTACGGGGGACTGCAGGACAACAGCTCCTGGGTGGGCGATTCGGCCTATCCGGGCGGCATCACGAGCTCGCGCTGGGAGAACATGTTCGGCGGCGACGGTTTCTGGATGTTCGCCGACCCCACCGATGCGAACTACGTGTATACGGAGGCGCAGGGCGGCACCATCGCCCGCGTCAACATGCGCACCCACGAGGCCCGCGACATCCAGCCGCGCCTCGGCGCCGAGGAGCTCAAGCTCTACAAGAAGCTGCGCTTCAACTGGAACACGCCGATCGCACTCTCGCCGACCGATCCGCAGACCCTCTACATCGGCGCGCAGTTCCTCTACCGCTCGCACGATCGCGGGCAGAGCTGGCAGCGCATCTCGCCGGACCTCACCACCAACGATCCCAACATGCAGAAGCAGGAGCAGTCGGGTGGCGTGACGGTGGACAACTCGGTCGCCGAGATGCACACCACGATCTACTCGATCAGCGAGTCGCCGCTCGCGGCGGGCACCATCTGGGTGGGCACCGACGACGGCAACCTGCAGCTGACGCGTGACGGCGGGCAGCACTGGGACAACGTGGTCGCCAACGTCAAGGGGCTGCCGAAGGGCGAGTGGGTCAACTGGGTGCAGGCGAGCGCCTTCGCCCCGGGCACGGCCTACGTGGCCTTCGACCGCCACACCTTCGGCGACATGGCGCCCTACGTGTACATGACGAGCGACTTCGGCAAGACCTGGGTTGCGCTGGTCACGCCGCAGAACGCCAAGGGCGTGCACGGCTACGCGCACGTCATCAAGGAGGACACGGTCGACAAGTCGCTGCTGTTCCTCGGCACGGAACTCGGCCTGTGGATCTCGATCGACGGCGGCGCGCACTGGGGCCAGTTCAAGGGCGGCGACATTCCCGCGGTGGCGGTGCGCGATCTCGTGGTGCAGCCGCGCGACAGCGACCTGGTGCTGGCCACCCACGGCCGCGGCATCTGGATCATCGACGACATCACCCCGCTGCGTCATCTGACGCCGCCGCTGCTCGCCCAGGAGGTCGCGTTCGTGTCGGCGCGGCCGGTGCAGCAGCGCATCGAGGCGAACGGCGGCTGGGCGAACGGCGCCGCCGCGTTCGTCGGCGACGACCCCGCCGCGGGCGCCGTGATCACCTACTACCAGCGCACCCGCCACCTCTTCGGCAAGCTCAAGATCGAGGTGCTGGATGCGGGCGGCCACGTGGTCGATGAGCTGCCGGCGAGCAGCCGCCGCGGCCTGAACCGCGTCGTCTGGACCATGCATCTGCCGGCGCCGCACGTACCGCCCGCGGTGCAGGTGGCGTTCGCGGGCACGCAGGGACCGCGCGTGCTGCCCGGCACCTACACGGTGCGTATCGAGGACAACGGCAAGACCTACGACACCAGGGTCGACATCGGCCTCGACCGGCGCGTCACCTGGAGCACCGCCGACCGCAAGGCGCAGTTCGACGCGGCGATGAAGGTGTACACGCTCTTCAACGACGAGACGCAGTTCTACGGACAGATCGCCGGGCTGCGTGCGCAGGTCGCGGCCGCGAACAAGGGCCGCGCCGCCGCTGATCCGCTGCAGAAGAAGCTCGCCGGGTTCGACGGGCAGCTCGACAAGATCCGCAAGGAAATCGTCGCCACCACCGAGGGCGGCGCGATCACCGGGGAAGAGCGGCTGCGTGAGCACACCGATCAGCTCTATGGGGCGATCACCGGCTGGGACGGACCGCCCTCGGCCTATCAGCTCGACAACATCGTGGGATTGCGCAGCCAGTTGAGCGATGCGCAGGCGCAGTTCAGCAAGCTCACCGACAAGGAAGTGCCCGCGCTGAATGCGCTCCTCAAGGCCAGGGGCGGGGCGGCGCTCACCGTGCCGCCGCCGACGGCCTTCGACGCCGAGGAGGACGGGCCGCACGGCGGCGGACGGACGGCGTCGGCCTTCGACGCCGACGCGGCGGACAATCCCGGGCTGCCCGCGGGCCTGCGCCTGTGGCGCTGAGGCCCGCCGCCGCCTGACTCCCGCGCCAATCCGCGCTGCGTGGCAACCCCACGCGGCGCGGATCAGGCCGGTGGGTCACTTGCGCAGCGTGTACTCCGCGCTGCAGTAGGGACACTTCGCCCAACCCGTCTCCCGGATCGGCAGGTACACGCGTGGATGCGAGTTCCACAGGTACATCTGCGGCATCGGGCACGAGAGCGGCAGGTCCTCGTCGGTGACGTCGTACTGGTTCTGCGCGTTGGGCTGGATGAGCGGCCGGGCGGTGGCGACCATGGGGCGTCTTTCGCGCAAATCGGGGGCGCGGATTATACCTGTCCCGCGGGCTGCTCCGCCCCCAGGGTGGCATCCCAGATGCGCGTCACCGCCGCGCGGGTGGCGGCGAACTCCGGCGCCGGCACGAGCGGCGGCTCCCCGGCGAGCGCGCGGTGATGCGCGCTCGCACGGTACGCCCGGTAGGCGGCCGTGAGCACGTCGACGGTCGGCTGCGGGACGAGGTCGGCCGAGGCCAGCGACTCGAGCTGGCGGATGGTATCGGCGAACATCACCACCGGCGGGTAGCGCTCGGCCCAGCTGAGCGCCCAGTACTGCGCGAGGAACTCGATGTCGGCGATGCCGCCCGGGTCCTGCTTGATGTCGAAGCGCGCGGCGTCCCCCCTGGCGAGCTCGCGCCGCATGCGCGCGCGCATGCTGCGCACCTCCTCGCGCAGGCTCGCGCGGCGCACGTGGTGGCAGAGCACATCCAGGCGCACCCGCTCGAACTCGGCGGAGAGCGCCGCCGAGCCCGCGACGCTGCGCGCGTGCAGCAGCGCCTGGTGCTCCCAGGTCCAGGCCTCGGTCCGCTGGTACTCGGCGAAGGCCTCGATGTTGGTGACCAGGAGGCCCCCCTTGCCGCTCGGGCGCAGCCGCACGTCCACCTCGTAGAGCCGCCCGGCGGCGGAGTGCATGGTGAGCAGATGCACGATGCGCTGCGCGAGGCGCACAAAGAACAGCTGGTTGTCGATAGGCTTCGCACCGCTCGTCTCCTGGCGCTCGCCGTGCGAGTCGTGCAGGAACACGAGGTCGAGATCGGAGGAGTAGCCGAGCTCCATGCCGCCGAGCTTGCCGTAGCCCACCGCGCAGATGCTCACCGGGCGGCCGTCGCCGCAGGTCGGCACGCCGAACTGCGCGGTGATCTGCCGCCAGCCGAGCTCCATGGCGCGCGCCACGATGAGCTCGGCGACGTCGGTGAGGCGGTCGCTCACCTGCATGAGCGGCATGGCGCCGGTGAGGTCGGCGACCGCGATGCGAAACAGCGCCGCGCTCTGGAAATGGCACAGCGCCTCCACCTGCCGTTCCGGGTCCTCCTCGCCCCGAAGCTGCGCGAGGCGCTCGCCGAGATCGGCTGCCAGCGAGGCGCGCGTCGGCAGGAGCGACTGCAGCCGCGCATCGATCAGCTCATCGAGCAGCAGCGGGTGCGCGGCGATCTGCGCGGCGAGGAACTCCCCGTGAGCGACCAGCTCGACGAGGCGCGCGCGCGCCGCGGCGTTCTCGCGCAGCAGCGCGAAGTAGGCCGAGCGCTTGCCGGTCGCCTCGATGATCGCGAGGACGCGGCGCAGCACGGGTAGCTGCGCGCCGCTCGCGGCGATGTCGGTGAGCAGCGCCGGCAGCAGTGCCTGCAGGCGCTTGCGCCCCGGCTCATCGAGCTTGCGCACCAGCTGTGAGCCGCGCAGCTCGAGCAGCAGCCGTGCCGCTTCGGTGCTCTCGGCG
>JAGWMP010000239.1 GCA_028871705.1 Gammaproteobacteria bacterium | reverse complement strand
GCCGGACGCGGGGACGGCAGGAGCGCTCTGCACGGCCGGCGGCGGCGCGGCGGCGGGCGCCAGGGGCTGCGTAGGCTGCGCGGCGCACCCCGCGAGACAGGCGAGCACGGCGAGCAGCAGCGGTCCGCGCTTCAACATCGGGGGCTCTTCAGGCCGTACGAAAGCCGCAGGGGAGCGCGGGGTCGACCGCCGCGTCGCTCGTGGCGACGGCGGTCACCCGGGAGGCGGAGGAGCCGATCCACAGCCAGCTGACGAAGGCCTGGACCGCGTCGCTCTCGCCGCAGGCGAGCACTTCCACGCGCCCGTCCGCGAGGTTGCGGGCGTGGCCGCGGATACCGAGCTCGTGCGCGCGCCGCGCCGCGCTGGCACGGTAGTACACGCCCTGGACACGCCCTTCCACCACGCACTTCTTACAGACCATGCCCGGCTTGCGTCCCGCACCACACAATCCACAATAGTACTTGACCCAAGTGACAATCGCCCACGGAGACTCGTTCCAACATGGCAGAGATCCTGGTGCTCTATTACTCCCGCAGCGGCGCGACCGCCGAGCTTGCCCGCCAGGTCTGCCGGGGCGTCGAGGCGGTGCCCGGGGCGAGCGCGCGGCTGCGCACCGTGCCGCCGGTGGCGGCGGCCAGCGAGGAGCCGCCCCGCCCGGTGCCCCCGAGCGGGCCGCCCTACGCGACGCTCGAGGACCTCTCGGGAACCGCGGGCCTGGTGATGGGCAGCCCCACGCGCTTCGGCAACATGGCGGCGCCGCTGAAGTACTTCCTCGACGGCACCTCGAGCCTGTGGCTCACCGGGGCGCTCGCCGGCAAGCCCGCCGGCGTCTTCACCTCGACGCAGACCATGCACGGCGGCCAGGAGACGACCCTGGTATCGATGATGCTGCCGCTCCTGCATCACGGCATGGTGCTGGTGGGGCTCCCCTACACCGAGCGCGCGCTGAACGAGACCGCCGGCGGCGGCACGCCCTACGGCGCTTCGCACGTCGCGCGCACCGCGAGCGCGCCGGGCGCGCTCAGCGCCGAGGAAAAGACCCTCGCCCAGGCGCTCGGCAAGCGCGTGGCGGCGCTCGCCGTGGCGCTCACGAGCGCGGCGCCGAGCGCAGCACCTCGCGGATGAACGGCACCGTGAGGCGGCGCTGCGCGGCGAGCGCCGCCTCATCGAGCGTATCGAGCAGCTCGTACAGGCGGCGCATGTCGCGCGGGTAGCGCCGCCGCAGCCACTGCCAGGTCTCCGCCGGCAGCTCGAGTCCGCGCAGCCGCGCCCGCAGCTCGAGCGCGGCGTGCTGCCCGGCTTCATCGAGCGCGCGCAGCGCGAGCACCGCACCCGCCGCGAAGCGCGAGCCGAGGTCGGGCAGGCTCCAGTCGAGCAGCGCCGGCGGCTCACGCGCCGCGACGACGAGCGCCCCGCCCGCCTCTTCGATCTCGCGCAGCAGCGCGAACAGCGCGCGCTCCCACTCGCTCTCGCCCACCACCCGCTCGAGGTCGTCGATGCACAGGCAGCCGAGCTGCGCGAGTCCGTCGAGCACACCGACGCCGAGCGGCGCGAGCTGCGTGAGCGGCAGGTAGCCGGCGCGCACCCGCGCACCGGCGGCCGCGCAGATCGCCTGCAGCAGGTGGCTCTTGCCGGCGGCGGGCGGGCCGCACACCCAGGTGGCGCCGTGGACTGCGCCGCGCGCGACCGCGCGCGCATGCGCGAGCGCCTCGGCATTGCCTCCCGGGAGAAAGCTCTCGAACAGCGCCCGATCCGCGAGCCGCACGCCGAGCGGCAGCTGACGCATGGCGCTCACGCGAGGCGCGCGGGCGTCCACACCCGGCGCGTGAAGGTCGCGACGTAGTCCAGGCCCGACGCCACCGTGGTGGCGAAGGTGAGCACCGCTGCCGCGTCCAGCATTTCCTGCGGCGGCACGCCGGCGGCGGCGTGCAGCACGATGAGCGCCACGTAGCCGAGCTGCAGCGCGGTGTTGATCTTGCTCAGCACCCGCGGCCGCCCGCGCAGCGGCCCGAACCACACGCGGTAGACGAGCGCGCCGAGCCCGATCATCACGTCGCGCGCAACCACCGCGGCGGTCAGCCACCAGGGAATGAGCCCGAGCCACGCCGCCTCGACGAACACGGTAACCAGCAGCAGCTTGTCGGCGAGCGGGTCGAGCACCTTGCCGAGCTCGGAGGTCCAGCGAAAGCGCTTGGCGAGATAGCCGTCGAGCGCATCCGACACGCCGGCGGCCACGAACAGCGCCAGCGCCGCGGGCATGTCGCCGCGGTTGAGCGCCGCGGCGATCGGCCAGATGAGCGCGATGCGGATCAGGCAGATGATGTTGGGAAGGTGGCGCACGGCAGGAGCGAGCCGAAGGGCGGCGCGCGGGATCCTCAGCCCGGCGGCTGATAGCGGTACACGAGCCGCGCCGAGCCCGGCGCGATGCGCAGCATGCGCGCCGAGGCGGTGAGATCGCGCTCGAGCGCCGCGGCACCGCCGCGCAGCTCGACCTCGAAGGTGACGCCGGTCGAGTCGAGCTCGGCGACCTCGGCGCGGCGCACGCCGGGGATACTCTGCAGCAGCCGCTCGACGTTGGCGTAGTCGCTGAGCCCCGCCACGCCCTCGATGCGCACGCGCGTCGCGCTCTGCGCATCGCTTTCCGCCGCGCCGGGCGGCGGCGCGAGCACGTCCACCGCGCGATCGATGCCGGCACCGAGATTCCCGGTCCAGCTCTGCGTCGCGGCGCGTGTATAGAGCGTCCACTGCAGCTGGCCGGCGGTGAGTCCCGCCGCATCGGCGCGCCCGACGAGCACCTCATCGCCGCCGTAGCGCTGCGCCGACTGCAGCAGTGCCTCGCCGCCGAGCGGATTGCCGCCGGCATCGGCGAGCGGCAGCGGAATCACGCTGATCGGCAGGCCGCGCTCGGTAGCGACCCGCTCGAGCTCGGCGCGGGCGGCATCCGCATCCGCGCGCCCCGGCGGCGGATACAGCACCACGAGGGTGAACGGCCGCTCGCGGCTCCACAGGCTCCTGCCGGCCGCGTTGACGGCCTGCTCGACGGCCGGGCCGTCGAACACCACCTGCGGCTCGCCGCGGGCACCGGAGGTGTAGCTCTTGACGTAGCGGGCGGCATCGGCGACCAGTGCGCCGAGCGCCGGATCATCCGCCGACTCGCGCCGCCCGGTGGCGCGCACCAGCGCCTGGCGCATGGCGTTCGCAACCGCGGCCGGCGACTGTTGCTCGAGGTCGACCTCGTAGACCCGTACCGGCCGCAGCGCCCATGCGGCGTGCGGCAGCACGGCGGCGAGCGCGGCCAGGGTGAGGAGGGTTGCACGCGCGCGCCGCCCGGCGGCTGTTGTTGCTGGATTCGGTCGAGGCATCGTGCGGATCGCACACGCGGGCGTTGGACGAAAGGTACAATACCATACGCGCCGCGCACCGACGCTGGCGAGCCCGCGTAGCGCGAACCTTATGACAGACCGTCCTGGCATTACCTATCGTGATGCGGGCGTCGACATCGACGCCGGCGACGAGCTGGTCGAGCGCATCAAGCCGCTGGTGCGCCGCGCCCAGCGACGCGAGGTGCTCGCCGGCATCGGCGGTTTCGGCGCGCTGGTCGAGCTGCCGGCAGGCTACCGCCACCCGGTGCTGGTCTCGGGCACCGACGGCGTCGGCACGAAGCTGCGCCTCGCGATCGATCTCGGCAGGCACGACACGATCGGCATCGATCTGGTGGCGATGTGCGCCAACGACGTCGTGGTACAGGGCGCTGAGCCCCTGTTCTTTCTCGACTACTACGCCACCGGGAAGCTGCGCGTGCCGGTGGCCGAGGCGGTGGTGCGCGGCATCGTCGAGGGCTGCGTGCAGGCCGGGGCGGCGCTGGTGGGCGGTGAGACCGCCGAGATGCCCGGGATGTATCACGGCGAGGATTACGACCTCGCCGGGTTCTGCGTCGGGGTGGTCGAGAAGGACGCCATCATCGACGGCACGCGCACCGCGGCCGGCGATGCCATCATCGGCCTGACCTCCTCCGGGCCGCACTCCAACGGTTATTCACTCATCCGCAAGCTCCTCACCCACGCCAGGGCCGGCGCCGACACGATGGTGAGCGGCGCGCCGCTCTTCGAGCGGCTGCTGGCGCCGACGCGCATCTACGTGAAGCCGCTGCTCGCGCTGCTGCGCGCGCTGCCGGTGCACGGACTCGCGCACATCACCGGCGGCGGCCTCACCGACAACATCCCGCGCGTGCTGCCGCAGGGCCTCGAGGCGGTGCTCGAGCGGGCCCGCTGGCCGCGTGATCCGGTGTTCGACTGGCTGCAGCACGCCGGTGAGGTCGAGCCGGCCGAAATGTACCGCACCTTCAATTGCGGCATCGGCATGGTGGCGATCGTGCCGGCGGCGCACGCCGCCGCCGCGCTCGCCCTGCTCGCCGCACAGGGCGAGAACGCCGCAATCATCGGCGAGGTGCGCGCCGGCGGACGCGGCGTGCACATCGTGGAATGAGCGCCGGCGCCACGCTCGAGCTCGCCATCCTGATCTCGGGGCGCGGCTCCAACATGGAGGCG
>JAGWMP010000238.1 GCA_028871705.1 Gammaproteobacteria bacterium | reverse complement strand
CCTCGACGGTGTCCGCTTCGATAACCCCGGCCACGCCCGGCAGGTATGACCATGGCGAGATCATGCTGAGCCAGAACGGCCAGCTCATCGCCAGTGCGCCGATCGATGCGGCCGCCGGAGCCGGTGGCACGGTGCAGCTCACGGGTCTGCCCGGAGGGACGCCCGGGAGCGTTTATTACGTCACCGTCCGTGCGTGGAATTCGAGCAATCCGGCCAGGACGCTCACCCGCCAGTGGTACCCGACCGCCCTCGACCTGCGCGGCGCCGGCAGCGCCAGCATCGACCTCACGGTCGATTAGGGACCCGCGCCCTGGACCCGGTACACTAAGCGGCTTTGAGGGTCCCTCAAGACCCACGTCAGTCACCGGAATACGGAACGCGGCCGCGATCCGTGCCTCTAACAGCGGGTACGGCGCTGCGATGCCGCGCGGATCTTTGAAGGGGATAAGCCTGATGACACTGGTTCCTGCCCGCCGGATGCGGCGGCTCCTGGCCTCGTACGCCCTGGCGCTCTCCATCCCGGCCCTCCTCACGAGCTGCGGAGGCTACGGCAATGTGTATTACGGCACCGCCGTCATCACCATGAGCGATGTCAGCGGGGGGTTCAGCGGCTTCAGCGGCTACGTCGTCAACATCGGACCCATCACCCTCACGCGCAACGATGGCCTGCTCGCGGAGCCGCTTGCCCAGGAGGAGAGCGTCGATCTGGTGAGGCTGCACGACGTCGGCGAGCTCGTCGAGGCCCCGGCGGTCCCGGTCGGCACCTATACCTCGATGTCGCTGACGTTCGACTACACGAGCCCGTTCATCCTGCTCGACGTCAACGGCGTCCCCACTGCCGCGGGGGCCGTCGATCCCGCCGGCTTCGCCATGAGCACCGTGACGGTGACGGTGAACTTCGACCCGAACAACCTGCTGGTCATCAACGGCGGAACCACCGTGCGCCTCGCGATCGACCTCAACCTGGCGGCATCCAACACCATCAATCTCGGCGTCTCACCGCCCACGGTCACGGTGCAGCCGTTCGTCAGCGCGACGGTTCTGCCGGCAGACGGCACGGTCATGCGGGCGGGCGGCAATTTCGTGGTCTCGCAGCCCTCGAGCAGCTCCTACGTCATCAACGTGCGTCCCTTCGCGGATCTGTTCTCCGCGCTCGGCGCGCTGACGGTCAATACGACCTCCACCACCTACTTCAACATCAACGGCACCGTTTACACCGGGGCCGCCGGGCTTGCCGCGATGGCACAGCTGCAGGCGAGCGCTCCGGTGTCGGCCTACGGCACGTTGGGCGACTTCTCGACCATCACCCCCACCTTCAACGCCACCGCGGTCTATGCCGGCACCGCCATCCAAAGTCCCCTGGCCGATTACCTCACGGGTACCGTCGCGGCCGTGAGCGGTAACACCCTGACGCTGAAGGGCGATGACTACGTCACTCGCATCGGCACGGCCGTGTACCTGAGCAGCGTCCCCGTGACCGTCGGCTCCGCCACGGCGGTCACCGAGGATGGCGTGGTGACCAGTGGCCTCACGACGCAGGCGATCTCGGTCGGGCAGGCGATCAAGGTCGCCGGACAGGGCGCCCCCGATACCAACGGCAACCTGACGCTGGATGCCACGCAGGGCGCGATCCGGCTGCAGCCGACGCCCGTTTGGGGCACGCTCAACTCCGCCGCTCCCGGCAGCATGTCGCTCAACATGCTGTCCCTCGGCGGCTTCGAGCCGGCGGCCTTCAACTTCGCCGGCACCGGCAGCAGCGCCGCGAACAACGCCGTGCCGGGCGGCTACCTCCTCGACACCGGCGCGCTCGATGAGAGCGCGACGGCGGCCGGGACGCTCGTCAAGGCCGTCGGCCTGGTGACGCCGCTCGGCTCCGCACCGCCCGACTTCAGCACCGCCAGTGTGACCCTCGGCAGCGCCACGCCGCAGACGCTGGTGGTGGAATGGGGTAAGGGCGGCACCGCGAGCCCGTTCAGCAGTGCCAGCAGCGCGGGCCTGGTGGTCAACCTCGCGAATGCCAATCTGGAGGCAGCCAATCACTATATCGCCACCGGTCCGCAGCAGGTCGATCTCACGAGCTTGCCGGCGAGCCCGACGATCGCATTCGCCGCCGGCGTGCCGATCAGTCTCTCGGTGGGCAACGACGTCACGATCAGCTCCTTCAACACCGCCGCCGGTTTCGCCACCGCGCTCGGCACCACGCTCAACGGCACCAACCTGGTCTATCGCCTCGTGTGCGTCGGCCAGTACTCGAGCGCCACGAATACCTTCACGGCGACTTCGGTCGCGGTGAATCTGCAGACGACGACCTAGGAGCCCCGGCCGCAGAGGCACCGCCGATGCCCTGGAATCGCCGCGCCCATACCGGTAACCGGCTCAGCCGCGCGTTCAACATCGCGGACCTGCGCGAGCTCGCGCGCCGGCGCGTGCCCGGTTTCGCCTTCGAGTACGTCGAGGGCGGCGCGGAGGACGAGAGCTCGCTGCGCCACAACCGCGCGGCGTTCGAGCGGCTTCGGCTGCGGCCGGATACGCTCGTCGATACCTCGCGGCGCCATCTCAAGACCACGATCCTCGGCGCCCCCGCGGGTGCTCCGCTCATCATCGGACCGACCGGGCTCAATAACATGCTGCACCCGGACGGCGATCTGGAGCGGGCGCGGGCCTCGGCCCGGCGCCACATCCCCTTCACGCTGAGCACGCTCTCGACCACGCGCCTCGAGGAGGTGGCGGCGCGCGCCGGCGGGCGGCTGTGGATGCAGCTCTACGTCCTCAAGGACCGCGCCATCGGCCGCGACCTGATGCAGCGCGCCGCCGCGGCCGGCTACGAGGCGCTGGTGTTCACCACCGACGCCAACGTATTCGGCAGCCGTGAGTGGGATCAGCGCAACTACCGCGCGCCGGGCAAGCCCACGCTGCGCGCCGCGCTCGATGCGCTGCGCCACCCGCGCTGGATGTACGAGGTGCTGCTGCGCAACGGCATCCCGCGCTTTCGCAACGTCGAGGCCTTCCTGCCGCCGGGCGCGGGCAGTGCCGTGGGCGGCAGTACGGTGCTGCCGGGCATGTTCGAGGCGAGCATCACCTGGGATGACATCGGCTGGATCCGCCAGTTCTGGCGCGGCAAGCTGCTCGTCAAGGGGGTGTTGAGCGTACGCGACGCCGAGCGCGCCGTGGCGCTCGGCTGCGACGGCATCGTGCTCAGCAATCACGGCGGCCGGCAGCTCGACTACTCCGTGGCAGGAATCGACGTGCTGCCCGAGATCGCCGCCGCGGTGAACGGGCGCCTCGCACTCCTCGTCGACGGCGGCTTCCGCCGCGGCACCGACGTCGTCAAGGCGCTCTCGCTCGGCGCCCAGGCGGCGATGCTCGGGCGCGCGACGCTTTACGGGCTCGCCGCGGGTGGCGAAGCGGGCGTCACGCGCGCGCTCGACCTGCTGTGCGCCGAGATCGATCGCACGCTCGGCCTCCTCGGCTGCAACTCCGTGAGCGAGCCGACCTCCCGGCACATCCGCCGCGAGTGACGCTCGTCAGCGCTCGGGCGACTCGAGCAGCCGCGCGAGCTCATCCTTCCACAATGCCGCGACGGTGTGCGAGCCGTGGCCGCGCGTGCGCTCGCTATAAGGGATCACGACGGCGCGCCCGTGCGGCACGCGCGTGATCTCGCGCTCGAGGATCTTCAGCTCCGGGGGATTGACCAGATCGTCCGCCGAGTTCACCGCGGTGAGCGGCGCCTCGATCCCGCCGAGGTTCGGCCCCGGATCGTAGTCGCTGGATGCCGCAAGCTCGTAGAGGACGTCGTTGGCGTCGGTGTCCTGCACCGCCGCCGCGACGTAGGCATCGATCACGCGGTCGGCATCGGCGAGCGTCGGCGCCTCCTTCTGCCGCAGCACCGGATTGCTGCCCACCAGCCAGATCAGCGCGATGGCGGTACGCAGCGACGGCGGCTCGGTCCGGTAGTCCCCGCCCGCCCAGGCCGGATCGTTGCGGATCGCCTCGATGGCGGTGTGGCGCCATACGCGATTGCGGCCTGCAATCTGGGTCGGCAGGCTAGCGAGCGGCATGAGCGCATCCATGAAGGCGGGGTGCCGCTCGCCCCAGAGCCACGTGTGCATACCGCCCATGGAGGTGCCCATGATGAGCCGCGCGTGGTTCACCTTCAGTCCCTGCGTCAGCAGCAGGTACTGCGCTTCGACCATGTCGTTGTAGCCGTAGTGCGGAAAGTGCGCGCGCAGCCCGTCGCTCGGCTTCGAGGACTTGCCGTGACCGATGCCATCGGGCAGCACGATGAAGTAACGCGCCGCATCGAGCAGCTGCCCCGGCCCGAAGAGCTCCCCCGCGAACTCGGCGCGGAGGAACTGCGCACCCGAGCCGCCGGTGCCGTGGGTGATGAGCACCGCATTGCGGACCACGCCGCGGGCATCGGTCCGCGGGGTACCGAGCGTGCGGTAGTGGATACGCAGCGCGGGCAGCGACTCCCCGGAAGCGAAGCGGAAGTCGTGGATGAGGAAGTCGCCCTCGATGGGGGCCGGATAATCCGCACCCCAGGCGCGCGCCGCGCAGCACAGCAGCGTTGCGAACCA
>JAGWMP010000237.1 GCA_028871705.1 Gammaproteobacteria bacterium | reverse complement strand
GGCTCCTCGAGCCGCGTACTGACACTAGGTGCGGCAGGGCGCGAAGTCAGTACGCCATGAGTGAGGAAAATGTGAGGGTTGGACCGGTGAGGCCCGGCTTGTATTAAGGTAGCCGTGCGAACTCAAGCGGGAGAAGCCCATGTCCCAGGAGATCCATCCGGCTGTTGCGTCCCTGGCGGCGGTGCTGGCGCGGCGCGTGCGCGGCGCCGTACTGCGCCCGGGCGATCCGCCTTTCGCTGCAGCGCGGCGCGTGTGGAATGCCGCCATCGACCGCCATCCAGGCGCTATCGTTCAATGCGCCGACGCCGAGGACTGCGCGCTCACGGTTCGCATCGCCGCCGAGCACGGCGCGCCGGTGACAGTACGCGGCGGAGGGCACAACGTGGCTGGCCGCGCGATGGCCGACGGCGCACTACTCATCGACCTGTCGCAGATGCGCGATGTGACTGTGAATCCCGCCGCCCAGACAGCCATGGTGCAAGGGGGCGCACTCTGGCACGACGTCGATGTGGCAACGGCCCGGCATGGCCTCGCGACCACCGGCGGCATGGTGTCCGGCACCGGGGTCGGCGGCTTCACTCTAGGCGGTGGCGCAGGGTGGCTGATGCGCCGGCACGGGCTCGCGATCGATAATCTGAGCGCCGTGAGCATCGTGCTCGCCGACGGACGCTGCCTGCGCGCTTCCACCGATGAGCATGAGGACCTTTTTTACGCCATCCGCGGCGGCGGCGGCCGGCTCGGCGTGGTCACGGGGCTGGAGTTCCGGCTGCATCCGCTGGCGCAGGTTTTTGCCGGGGTCGTGGTGCGGCCCGCCGCCGAGGCCCGTGCGGCACTGCGCGACTTTCGCGACTTCGCACTCGAGGCGCCGGATGACTATTGCGGCATGGCGGTACTCACCTGCGCGCCGCCGCTGCCATTCCTCAGCGCGGCATGGCACGGACAGCCGGTGCTCGTATCCGCGATGTGCTGGAGCGGTGACATTGGGGCCGCCGAGCGGGCACTCGCGCCGCTGCGCCGCGCCGGAGCGCCGCTCACCGATCATGTGGGGCCTATGCCCTACGTGCAGTGGCAGCATCTGCAGGACGGCGGCGCACCGCCGGGCCGTTATCACTACTGGAAGACGGCGAGCTTCGCCAGCCTCAGCGACCGCAGCATCGGCGTACTCGCCGAGGCCCTCGAGACGCTGCCCACTCGCATGACGGAGATCCATGTGCAGCATATGGGCGGCGCGGTGGCGCGGGTGCCGGCCGGGGAAACCGCGTTTGCGGATCGCGGCGCGCAGTTCTTCGTGAACGTGATCGGTTGCTGCGTCTGGCCCGAGGATTTCGCGCGCCTGCGGGACTGGGTGCGGCAACTGCATCAGCGGCTTGCGCCCGAAGCGCTGCCTGACCTGCTGCCGAACTTCAGCGGGCTCGACGACGGCGAGGTGACACAGCAGCTCGGTGCCGCACAGTCGGCCCGCGTGGCGGCGATCCGGCGGCGCTACGACCCCGCAGCGATGTTCGCGACCCCGGCACTATAGAGCTGCAGGCGCGCCCGGACCTCGTTGGCGGCATCCTCATCGCGCATGCCTCTTCCCGCCTGCGATGCGGCCTCGTAGCGCGCGGGCCCGAGCTCGGCGCGCAGCGCAGCGTGCGCGGCTTCGTGGATGGGCCACCAGAAGCGGAACAGCGGTATGCCGGTGCGCTCGCGGATGCGCCGCGCCACCGCAAGGTAGCGCGCGGCATCCGCCCACTCTGCACGGCGGATCGCGAGGTAGCCGCAGCCTTCGATGGCGCCCGCCATACCGCGGACGTTGAAGACTGCCGCCGCCCCGTTCAGCGATTCGAGGAACTCGACGGCTGCCGTGCTGTCCTCGCCCAGACCGTAGAGCGAAAGCGCGATGTACATATCGATGAAGTGACGCTGATGCACGTCGGCGCCGAGATGCCGAACCGGGCGCAGCACCTCGATCGCCGCCCGGTAGTCACCGGAGGCGAGGTGGATCCAGCCGCGTGCCAGTCCCGCAAGCCCCCGAAGCAACGGGTCGCCCAGCTCTTCAGCGATGCGCTCGACGACTTCGACCGGCGGCGGGGCCTCCGCGGCGCGACCCCTGTTGCAGAGTCGCATGGCGTAGTAGCCGTTGGCATAGGCCTCGGCCCACCGGTCGCCATGCAGCTGGGCGAGCCGCGCCGCCTCGCGCAGGGCGTCGTCGCACTCGTTGTCCGTGCGTGCGAACTGAACCAGCACGACCCCCCAGCAGACCAGGGCGCGCGCGCGCGCGCGCGCGGTGGAACCCCGGGTCAGCTCGAGCGCGCGCGGCAGCCCGTTGATGGTGGCGCTGCGGCCCTTCACATACAGCAGCAGCCCGCCCGCGATGCGCAGCGCGTCGTGCGCCGCGCCGGCCTCGAGGGCGTGATCGACCGCGGCATTGATGTTGCCCTGCTCGCGGATCAGCTGCTCGAAGACCCCGGGCATCCGCCCGCCCACGATGCCGTCGTGGGCGGCCTCGGCGATGCGGATGACCAGCTCGACGTGCGCGCGCCGCGCGTCCCGTTCCTCCGCGCTCTCCCGCAGCTGCCCGAGCGCGTACTCACGCACGGTCTCGAGCAGCCGATAGCGCGGCGGCATGAGGCCCGGAACGACCGCGACGAGTGACTTGGCAACGAGCCCAGTGAGGAGCTCGACGGCGACCTCGGGAGCATGCCCGAGCGGGGCGGCGAGTTCGATGGCGGACTCCATGGTCCACCCCTGCACGAACACGCCCAGCCACCGCAGCAGCTGCTGCTCCTGAGCGGACAGGAGGCTGAAGCTCCATTCGAGCAGCAGCAGGAGGTTCTGGTGCCGGTTGTCGCGTCCCGCGACCGCTCCGCGCAGGAACTGGAATCTCTGATCGAGCCGTTGCAGCACCTGCTCCGGGGAGAGCATCGTGAAGCGCGCCGCCGCGAGCTCCAGTGCCAGCGGCACGCCATCGAGACGCCGGCAGATCTCGGCCACGGTCGCGGCGTTGGCGCGCGTGAGCTCGAATGCGGGCTGCACCTCGCGCGCGCGCGCCACCAGCATCTCGACCGCCGGCGCGGCGCCGATTTCCTCGAGCGACAGGTGTGCCGCGTCAGCGGCCGGGAGCGCGAGCGGCGGCAGCCGCAGCAGCTGTTCGCCCGTGAAGTTGAGTGGTGCCTGGGAGGTCGAGAGCATCCTCAGGCTGTCGGTGCCTCGCAGGACCTGGATGACCAGTGTGCCGACCTCGGCTGCCACCCGGTCACAGTTGTCGAGCACCAGCAATGCCTGGCGACCCTGCAGCACAGGCAGAATCTGTGCCATGAGCTTGCTGCCATCGGCCGCCGGAATCCCCAAAGCGGCGCCGAGCGCCTGCAGCCACTCGGTACCGTGTGCGAGCGGCACCAGATCGAAGAACCAGACTCCGTCGGGAAACTGCGGGGCGAGACGGCGCGCCAGCTCGAGCACACACTGAGTCTTGCCGATTCCGCCCGGGCCGAGCACCGTGACGGCGCGGTGCGCGGCGACGAGACTGGAGAGCGTATCGAGCTCGCGCTCGCGTCCGAGGAGCGCCTGGACGCGTGCCGGCAGGCGCACCGCCGGAGGCGGTGTGAAGCGCACCGGGCGCTCGGTGCTCGCCGGCTCATCGCGTTCCCAGGGCCCGGTGTAGCGGTAGCCTGCGCCGTGCACAGTGACGATATAGCGGGGCTCCGCGGTATCGTCGCCGAAGGCGCGGCGCGCGAGCGCAATCACGCGGTTGAGAGTCGAGGGAGTGACGTAGCGGTGGCCCCACACCGCATCCAGCAGCTGGTTGCGGGTTACCAGCTCGTTGGGACGCGCGAGCAGCTGCAGGATGACTGAGAAGGTGCGCGGCTCGAGCGCCACCTCGACGCCCCGGCAGGTGAGGCGCCGGTTCGCTGTGTCGACGTGGAAGTCTCCGCAGCGGTAGCTGAGCGCCTCGCGAAGATCGCTGTCGGAACGGTCGCCGCCGCCCCGGGACGAAGGCGCGGGGCGCAGGGTCGCCGTGGTGGCGCTCGGCGGCTGCGGCGCCAGCAGCAGTCTGATGCGCTCGACAAAGGCGGCAGGTGTCTCCCCGTCCGGCAGAGAAGTCCACTGCAGCTCGTGGAACTTCTCGGGCACCGAGGCGTGGTCGGCCGAGGTGCCGTCGATCACCACCGGCACGAGGAAGGTCCGCTTGTGAGCCATATCGCGGGTCCGGTCCACCGCCAGGGCCCACTCGCGGCGGAAGTATCCCTCATCGCGCCGCTCGGTGCTCGCCGACACCACGGGAATGAAGAGACGACAGTTGCGGATCTGATCGCGGATGCTGCGGTCCCAGGCGTCCCCGCCTCGCAGCTCGCTCTGGTCGAACCAGACCTCGATGCCGGCGGCCCGCAGCGCCTCGCAGATCCGGCGCACGGGCCCGGCATCCTGCGACGCGTAGCTCAGGAACACCGCTCCCTTCGGTGCAATCATCGCGGGAGGATGCCCTGAGGAGCCTGTTCGAGGCAACGCACCGTGCTGTGGAGCGGCTTCATATGGCAAGCGGCCACCGCGCCAGCCGGCCGCGCAGTGCCGCCGCGTCCGTAATCCCGGCGTCTACCGCCGGTCCGTGGCGG
>JAGWMP010000236.1 GCA_028871705.1 Gammaproteobacteria bacterium | reverse complement strand
CCTCGCTGCCGTCCCGGGAGAGGCCGTACACCAGATGCGTGCCGTCGGGCGACGGCGACCACCAGTCGAGCGACTGGTGGCTGGTGGCGCTCGAGAGCGCCGTGGGATCGATGAGCACGCGCCGCACGCCGTGTGTCTCGACGAACAGGCGATAGTTGTCGGCGCCCGCCGGCCGCTGCTCGAAGAACAACGTCCCGCCCGCGCGCACGGCGTGGCGTGTGAGGGCGGCATCCCCGGAGAGCTGCTGGATGCGCTCGAGCAACCGCTCGCGTCCCGGGATCGCCGCGAGCACGGCGCGCGTATGGGCGTTCTGTCCCTTGAGGAATGGCAGCCAGTCCGGGTCCTTGTCGTTCTCCATCCAGCGGTAGGGATCGCGCAACGTCTCGCCGAAGTAGACATCGCTCACGACCTCGACGCGCGCCACCGGCGCGGGCGGGATGGCGCCGGCTGCGGAGGCCGCCGCGACCGTCGCGACGGTGGCGGCCGCTCCGGCGGCATCGGTACGGCGCGCGATGAGAGCCGCGCCCACGGCGCCGGCCGCGCGGGCGAGCAGTTGACGTCGATTGATTCCCGACATGCCTCTTCCTTCGTTTTCGAGATCAGTGCGTCGCAGGCTCCGGCAGCCAGTGCACTTCCTGGCGCAGCTCCCCGGCGACATCGTCGACCCGCCCCTTGCCCCGCGTGACTACCGCGATGCTGCCATCCCCGGCGGGCACGATGACGCCCGACATGCCGCCCTCGTGGAACTCATCCGGCGCCCTGACCTGCTCGTGGCGCAGGATCAGCACGGTCGCCGGCCCACGGGTGGTCTGCACCACCAGGTGCGGCACGTAGTGCCCGCGGAACCAGCAGCTCTGAGCATAAACGATGCGGTCGGAGGTGAGATCGAGGCCGACGCCCGACGCCTTGAGCGCGTGATCGATGGCGCCGGCGCTCACGTGCAGCGTGCTGAGCCAGCTGTTGGGCTCTCCCTTGACGTGCGCCACCACCTCGCGCGCCAGCGAGTCGGTCGGGCGCAGCAGCCACACGCCGAGTCCCGCCGCCATGGCGAGCGTCACCGAGGCGGCCAGCGCGTACTCGCGCCACCGGGGCGTGGCTCGCGCCACGCGCGGCAGGACGTAATTGGGCGGCGCGGCCAGCGCGCGGCGGATGCCGGCGTCGAGATCGCGCATCTCCTCACGCAAGGCGCGGCAGGCCTCGCAGCCGCGCAGGTGCTCCTCGAGCTCGGCGCCCGCGGCCTGCGGGTCGGCACCGATCGCGAGCCGCGCGTCTTCGCAGATCATGCCGGCTCACCCTGCGGTTCCGCATCCGCCGCGGCCGGCGGGAGCCCCGCGGCGCACAGCTCGCGCAGCTTGTGGCGCGCGCGGAACAGGCGCGTGAGCACGGCAGTCGCGGTGAGCTCGAGCTCGCGCGCGATCTCCTCGGTGGAGAAGCCGCCCAGCACCTGCATCACGAGCGGCTCACGATACTCGATCGGCAGCTTCATGATGGCGTGACGCAGCGCGAGCACGTCCGGGTCGGCCACCGCGGTGGCGGCGGGGTCGGGAACTTCGAGAGCATCATCGAGGCACACGAGCTCCAGGCGCTTGCGTTCATAGAGCCGGGCGTGCTCGCGCCTGACGATGGTCAGGAGCCAGGGGCGCGCCGCGGCCGGGTCCTTGAGGGCATCGCGCGAGCGCCAGGCCCGCAGCAGCGCCTCCTGCACGATGTCCTCGGCGATCGAACGGTCGCGCGCGAGCCATTGCGCGAAGCGCAGCAGATCCGGCCGCAGCGACTCGAACAACGCCGTCACGGCCGCCCGCGAGGGGACTGCGCGCAGCCGCTCACCAAGGGAGGAGACCGGGGATTGCGTCGGGGGATTGCGCATGCGGACCATGTCGGGAGCCGCGGCGATTATATGGGGCGCGCAGGGCCGTAGTGGCAATATCACGCCGGAGCGCCCGGTCTGTACGCCAGACAACACCTTTCACACAGGAGCTGCCGTGAAACATCTCGTCCAATGGCTGATCGACTGGCCCGCGAGCGTCGCCCGCTACCTCGCCTGGCTTGCGCCGCTGTTCGCCCGCATCACCGTCGGCTGGGTGTTCCTGTGGAGCGGCTGGGGGAAGCTGCGCGACCTGCCCACGGTCACGGAGAACTTCGTGGGCTGGGGCATCCCCCTGCCTCACCTCCTGGCGCCGTTCGTCTCGGGCGTCGAGTTCTTCGGCGGGCTGTTCCTGCTCGCAGGGCTCCTGAGCCGCGTCTCCGCCGGCGCGCTCGGCGTCACCATGATCGTCGCGATCCGCTCGGCCAAGTGGGCCGACGTGGACTCGCTCGAGACGCTGCTCGGCTTCGACGAGTTCGAGTACCTGGCGCTGTTCCTGTGGATCGCCATCGCCGGTGCCGGTCCGCTCTCGGTCGATCACTGGCTGCAGAAGCGCTTCAGCCCGCGGGGAGCGCGTCCCGGCGCATAGCAGCGTGCATATAACCGGCGGGCGTAACAAAATAGCCGCCGCTCCGGTCTGCTCCTGTGACCGGGGCTCTCTGGCCCGGTCAGTCAATACGTATTCACTTCACCTGAGGACTATCCAAATGCACAAGAACACCACCGGCGTGGCTGTCGCGACAGCAGCGGCTATGCTCTTCGGCTTCGCGGCCGCCGCCTCCGCCGCGGATGCTCCGGCGGCCGCTCCCGCCACCGTCCATTGCCACGGCGTCAACGCCTGCAAGGGACAGTCGGCCTGCAAGAGCGCGAACAACGCGTGTAAGGGCCAGAACTCCTGCAAGGGCAAGGGCTTCCTCGAGATGACCAAGTCCGACTGCAAGGCTGCCAAGGACAAGATGAAGGCAGACTCCAAGTAATCGGCTCGTTGCGACTCAAGCCCCGGGGCGACGCGCCGTTCACGGCGCGCCCTCCCGGGGTTTCTCACTGGGCGGCGCCCGGCACGCCGTCGAAGAATTCCACCACGCCGTTCTCGAGCGAATACTCCGCTCCCACCACCAGCAGACCATCGCGCTCGATCGCCTGCTCGAGCACCTCCGACCCGTGACGCAGGTGATCGGCCGACATGCGGATGTTGGCACGCACCGCCTGGCGCACCAGCGCGTCGCGATCGGGCGCCGTGCCGCGCTCGATGAGTCCCTCGACGGCAGGGCGGATGCGATTGACGATCGAGCGCAGGTTGGGGGACTGATCGCGGCTCGGGCGGGTGAGCTCATCGAGCGTCGCGTGGATCGCACCGCAGTTGGAGTGGCCGAGCACCACGACGAGCCGGGTGCCGAAAGCCGCCGCGGCGAACTCCACGCTTCCGACCTGTGAGGGCGCGACGATGTTGCCCGCCACGCGGATGACGAACAGGTCCCCGAGGCCCTGATCGAAGACGATCTCGGCCGGAACGCGCGCGTCCGAGCAGCCGAGGATGATGGCGAACGGCTCCTGCCCGGCGGGCAGCTCGCGCCGGCGCGTGCGGACGGTGCCGGCCTCGCCGAGCTCGGCGACGAAACGGCGGTTGCCTTCCTGGAGCGCTGCGAGCGCGGTCAGTGCGGATCTCATGGCGCCACCGTACCGGGCGCCGCGGCCGTTGCCAACCTCGGCCTCGGCACGCTCAGCGGCGCCGGCGCACCCCGCGGGTGGGCTCGGCCACCAGCGGGTCCTCCGGCCAGTAGTGCTTGGGGTAGCGGCCGCGCAGGTCCCGGCGCACCTCGTGGTAGGCGCCGCGCCAGAAGCTCGCCAGGTCGCGCGTCACCTGCACCGGGCGTTGCGCCGGCGACAGGAGGCGCAGCGTCACGGGCACGCGGCCGCGGTCGAGACGCGGGGTCGCCTCGAGGCCGAACACCTCCTGCAGCCGCACCGCCACGGCGGGTGCGTCCTCGCCCTGGTAGTCGACGCGGATGCGCGAGCCGCTCGGCATGGCGAGCGCCGGCGGCGCCCGCTCCTCGAGCGCGCGCTGCTGCTCGTGGGACAGGAGCGCCCGCAGCGCCCCGGCGAGTGGCACGCGCGCGAGATGCTCGCGCCGCGTCACGCCGTCGAGCCACGGCGCGAGCCAGCCATCGAGCGTCGCGCCGAGCGCCGCGTCGCTGACGTCGGGCCACGGCGGCTCGCCGGGGCGCGCCGGGGCGGCGCGCAGGAATTCGACCCGCGCCTGCAGATCGCGCGTCTCGCGCTCCCACGGGAGCGCCGCGATGCCGAGCTCGCGTACCCCCGCGAGCATCGCCGCCCGCAGCGCCTCCGGATCGGCTTGCGCGAGCGGCTTCTCGTCCAGCACCAGCGCGCCGAGCTCGAGCGTGCGGCGCGCCACCACCGCCTGCTCGCGCGTGCTCCACTCCACCTTGTCGAGGCGGCGCAGCTGAGCGGCGAACTGCTCGAGGAGATCGGCACGCTCGAGCGGCGCGGCCACGAGGATGCGCGCGTCGCGGGCGCTGTCGTCGAGATCCACCGCGACGATGAACTCGCGGCGCGCGAGCGGTTGCGCCGCGGTGAAGGCGGCGCCGCGGCCGTTGGTCAGGGTGAAGGCGAGGCCCTCGGCGCCGCGGCGCCGGCCGATGCGATCCGGGTACGCGAGCGCGAGCAGCAGCCCCGCCTCGCGGTGGGCGTCGCGGTGGGCGTCGCGGTCGGCGTCGCGGTCGGCGTCGCGGTCGGCGGCGCGGTGGGCGG
>JAGWMP010000235.1 GCA_028871705.1 Gammaproteobacteria bacterium | reverse complement strand
GGGCGGCTTCGATACGCCGTCGATGCGCGCCACGCCGCTCGATGAGCCCGAGTCCGCGATGGTGGTCGAGGAGACCGGTACGCACGAGCGGCCGCGCATGCCCGCGCCGGCCGTCGCCGCGGCGGCGCAGCCCGCCGCGCGTCACGTCACCGCCGACGACACCATCAGCAGCGAGACGGCCATCAATCTCGACCAGGGCGACCCGCTCGCCGAGGCCGACTTTCACATGGCGTACGGCCTCTACGATCAGGCCGCCGATCTCATCCGCATCGCCATCAGCCGCGAGCCCGCGCGCCGCGACCTGAAACTGAAGCTTCTCGAGGTGTTCTTCGTCTGGGGCAACAAGGAGCAGTTCCTGCAGACGGCGCACGAGCTGGCGCAGACGCGCGCCGAGGCGGCCCCCGGTGAGTGGGAAAAGATCCTCATCATGGGCAAGCAGCTCGCCCCCGAGGATGCGCTCTTCTCGAGCGGTGCCGCCGTGGGCGGTGCCGCCGCCGGCGGGGTCGACCTCAACCTCGAGGGCGGCCAGAGCCGCGTCGACTTCGACCTGCTCGGCGAGCCGGTGCCCACCGAAGGCGGGCAGGGCGTCGATCTGGACATCGGTGCAGCGGTCGGCGAGGGCGAAGGCACCGCACAGACCACCGGCGTGACGGATCGCAACCTCACCGTGATGCAGGGCGGCGGTTATGCCGGCAACACGGCCGCGACCGGCAGCACGCGGCAGATGACCAGCAAGATGCGCCAGCAGGCCGCCGAGACCGAAGGTCCGACGGTCGAGCAGCCGACACTCGATACACCCGACGAGCGCACGGTGCGCGCGAAGATCGCCCCGGTGCCGCGCGCCAGCAGCGCCGATCAGACCGCCGAGCTCGCCATCGACGATCTCGGCCTCGACTTAGGTTCGGTCGACACGGCCGAACAGCCCATGCTCGGCGCCGGCGCCGATGCGCCGACGATGGTCGCCGGACTCGACGAGAAGACGCGGCGCAACCTCGAGGACACCGCCGCGCAGGCGGCCGCGCACGCGAAGACCTCGACGACCGGGCAGTGGCAGTTCGACCAGGAGGAGCTCGAGACGGCGCTGACTCAGGCCGGACCCCTCCAGGACGGCTCGCAGACCTCGCGTCTCGCACAGCTGCGCGGCGACACGGTCGACATCGACGTGAGCAGCGCAGCGACGGCGGCCACCGGGACGCAGCCGCAGCTGCGCTCCTCGGGGGTCGATCTCGACCTCGGTACCGGAACCTATCCGGGCAGCAACGGCAAGCTCGATCTCGACGTCGGCACCGCGACGGTGCCGGATGCGGCCTTTGCCGCGACGCAGCGGCTGGCCTCCGAGGACCTGGCGCTGCCGGACCTCGAGCCCGTGACCATGAGCGAGGTCGGCACCAAGCTCGATCTGGCCCGTGCCTACATGGACATGGGCGATCCCGACGGCGCGCGCAACATCCTCGAGGAAGTGATGAGCGAGGGCTCCGCCGCGCAGAAGCAGGAAGCCCAGCGCCTCATGGAGTCGCTCCCGGGCTGATGTACCGCATCGCCGTCGGCATCGAATACGACGGCAGCGCCTTTGCCGGCTGGCAGAGCCAGCAATCGCTGCGCACCGTGCAGCAGGTGCTCGAGGGCGCTCTCGGCGCGGTGGCGGCCGAGCCCGTGAGCCTCGTCGCCGCCGGCCGCACCGATGCGGGCGTCCATGCCCGCGCGCAGGTCGCCCACTTCGATACCGCCGCCGAGCGGACGCCGCGCAGCTGGCTGCTCGGCGCCAACAGCGAGCTCCCCGCCGACGTCGCGCTGCAGTGGGCGCAGCCCGTACCGGAGCATTTTCACGCGCGCTACTGCGCCGAGGCGCGCGTCTATCGTTATCTCATCCTCAATCGCACCGCCCGCTCGGCGCTCAATGCGGCGCGCGCCGCCTGGGTGACCCGCGCGCTCGATGCCGCGGCGATGGCCGAAGCGGCCGCCCAGCTCGTCGGCGAGCACGACTTCAGCGCCTTCCGCGCCGCCGAGTGCCAGGCCAAATCGCCGGTCCGCCGCCTCACGCAGCTCACGGTCGTGCGGCGCGGCGACTGGATCGTGATCGAGGCGGTCGCCAACGCCTTCCTGCATCACATGGTGCGCAACATCGCGGGACTGCTCATCGCGGTCGGCAAGGGCGCCGAGCCCCCGGGGTGGGCGCGTACCGTTCTCGAGGGGCGCGACCGTACGCGCGCGGCCGCCACCGCCCCCGCCGCGGGGCTTTATCTGTGGGAGGTACGCTACCCGGCGGCCTTCGCCCTGCCGCTCCCGGCGGCCAACGGGGGGTCCGCGGCCGATCAGTTATGATCGGCGCATGTCGTGGTTCGAAAAGATCATGCCGTCCCGCATCAAGACGGAACGGCGTACGCGTTCGGTGCCCGAGGGCCTGTGGATCAAGTGCCCGGCGTGCGATGCGGTGCTCTATCGCGCGGAGCTCGAGCGCAATCTCTATGTGTGCCCGAAGTGCAGCCACCACATGCGCATCCGCGGCCGCGAGCGGCTCGAGCGCTTCCTCGACCAGGGCACTCTCGGGGAGATCGGGGCGACGATCGCTCCGGAGGATCCCCTCAAGTTCCGCGACAGCAAGAAATACCGCGACCGGCTGACGCAGGCGCAGAAGGCGACCGGCGAGAGCGATGCGCTGGTGGTGCTCGAGGGGATGCTCCACGGGCTGCCGGTGGTGGCGTGCGCCTTCGAGTTCCAGTTTCTCGGCGGCTCGATGGGCTCGGTGGTGGGCGAGCGCTTCAAGCGCGGCGTCGACTACTGCATCCAGGAACGCCGGCCGTTCGTGTGCTTCTCGGCGAGCGGCGGCGCGCGCATGCAGGAGGCGCTGTATTCGCTGCTGCAGATGGCCAAGACCGCCGCGGCGCTCTCGCGCCTGGCCCAGGCGCACCTGCCCTTCATCTCGGTGCTCACCGACCCGACCACCGGCGGCGTGTCGGCGAGTCTCGCGCTGCTGGGCGACCTCAACATCGCCGAGCCGCGTGCGCTCATCGGCTTCGCCGGACCGCGCGTCATCCAGCAGACCGTGCGCGAGACGCTGCCGGAGGGCTTTCAGCGCGCCGAGTTCCTGCTCGAGCACGGCGCCATCGACATGATCGTCGACCGGCGCGACATGCGCGACCGGATCGCGGCGCTGCTGCGGCTGCTGCTCAAGCTGCCGGTCGCCGCGGCCTGAAGCGCCGCGCCGCGAGCGCCGCACCGCCCCGAGGCCCCGCGCCATGCGCACGCTCGCCGAATGGCTCGAGCTCCAGGACTCGGTCCACCCGCGCGCGATCGACCTGGGGCTGGAGCGCGTTGCGCGCGTCGCACGCACGCTCGGGGTCGACTCGCCGCCCTTTCGCGTCATCACCGTCGGCGGCACCAACGGCAAGGGGTCGGTGGCGGCGCATGCCGAGGCGCTGCTCGCGGCCGCGGGTGTACGGGCGGGCCTCTTCACCTCCCCGCACCTCATCCGCTACAACGAGCGCATCCGCATCGCGGGTGCCGAGGCGGGCGACGCCGAGCTCATCGAGGCCTTCGAGCAGATCGAGGCGGCCCGCGGCGCCACCACGCTCACCTTCTTCGAGTACAACACGCTCGCGGCGCTGCTGGTCTTCGCGCGCCGCGGCGTTACGACGGCGGTGCTCGAGGTGGGTCTCGGCGGGCGCCTCGATGCCACCAACCTGCTCGCCGCCGACGTCGCGGTGCTCGCCTCGGTGGGATTCGACCACCGCGACTGGCTCGGCGACACCCTCGAGGCGATCGGCACGGAGAAGGCCGGGATCTTCCGCGCCGGGCGTCCCGCGATCCTCGGTACCGCCGGCATGCCCGCGAGCGTGTTCGCGGCCATCGCCGCGCTCGGCGCGCGGGCACTGGTGGCGGGCCGCGACTTCTCCTGGACGGTGAGCCGCGTGCGCTGGAGTTACCGGGGGCCGGGACTCGCGCTCGAGAACCTCGCCGCGCCGCACCTGCCGGGCTCCATCCAGTACCGCAATGCCGCCACCGCGCTCACCGCGGTGGCGGCGCTCGCGCGCGTCGCGCCCCTGCCGCGCGCGCTCGATGCGGCGACCGTCAACGCGGCGCTCGCCGCCGTGCGGCTGCCCGGCCGCCTGCAGGTGGTTCCGGGCGCCGTCGAGTGGATCCTCGACATCGCCCACAACGAGCCGGCCGCGCGCGTGCTCGCCGCGCACCTCGAGGAGCGGCCGCTGCTGCCCGGCGCGCGCACGCTCGCGGTGGTGGGCGTGCTCGCCGACAAGGACGCGAGCGGTATCGGCGCCGCGCTCGCGCCGCTCGTCGATGAGTGGATCGTTTGCGCGCTGCCCGGGGCGCGCGGCGGCAGCGCCGCGCAGCTCGCGCAGCGGCTCGCCCTGCCGCGGGCGCGCCTCACGCTGGCGGATTCGGTCGAGCGGGGCGGCGAGATGGCGCGCGACGCGGCGCGGCCCGGCGACCGTGTGGTGGTGTTTGGTTCGTTCCATACGGTGGGGCCGGCGCTCGCGTGGCTTCGGATATAATGGCGCCGGTCGCGCGGCATCCGCCGCACTTGGCTTTCGCGGTTTCGCCCCCATCGTGGATACCCTGGTGAAAGAACGGCTGACGGGCGCTCTCATTCTGGTGGGCGTCATCGTCGTGCTGGTGCCCGAGTTGCTCAGCGGGCCGATCCGCCCGGCCGCACGCACCCACGGCCCG
>JAGWMP010000234.1 GCA_028871705.1 Gammaproteobacteria bacterium | reverse complement strand
TCTACGTGAGCAAGCACCTGGTCAAGCCGCGCGTCACCGGCTGGTACGACAACGTCATGAACGTCACCTACAGCAAGGATCTCGGTCTCAAATGAACTGGCATCTGTTCGCGGGATTTCTCGCCATCACCCTGGTGCTGCTGCTGGCGCCGGGGCCTATCGTGACCCTCGTGATCTCGACCTCGGCGACCCGCGGCCTGCGCGCCGGCCTCATCACCGTGGCCGGCACCTCGACCGGCAATGCGCTGCTGATCGCCGCGATCGCCTGCGGCCTCTCGTGGGTGCTCGCGCACGCGCTGTACCTCTTCGAGGCGCTGCGCTGGCTCGGTGCGCTCTATCTCGTGTGGCTCGGCGTGCAGGCCTGGCGCCACGCCGGACGGCCGCCGGCCGCCGCGCCTCCCGGCCACGTGCACTTCCGCCGCGGCCTGACGGTGGCGCTCACCAACCCCAAGACCATCGCGTTCTTCTCGGCGTTCCTGCCGCAGTTCGTCGATCCGCGGCTGCCCGCGGCGCCGCAGCTCACCGTCATGTGCGCCGTCACGGTGCTGCTCGCGGCGGCGAGCGATTCGTGCTGGGCGATCGCCTCGGGGCTCGGCCGCGCCTTCTTTCTGGCACCGGGGCGCGCCACGCTCCTCGGGCGCGCCTCGGGCCTCACCCTCATCGGCGGCGGGATCTGGCTGTCGCTGGCGCGGCGGCCGGTGGGCTGACCCGGACCGCCCACGGGGCCCGCGGCGGCCCCGCGGCCGCGCCCTAACTGAGTCTCTGGTACCGCCCGGTGGGCGACCAGGGGCCCTGCACCACGCGCGAGTCCGCGCTGCCCGCGCGGCGCCCGTAGCGGCAGTGGCCGCTGCGCAGCAGCGGCTCGAGCTCCTGCGCCGTCATCGGCTTGCCGAAATGAAATCCCTGGCCGTCGCTGCAGCCCCACTTCACCAGCTGCTCGACCTGCCGCTCGCTCTCGATGCCCTCGGCGATCACCGCCATGCCGAGCTCGCGCGCGAGCCCGATCGTGGCCTTGACGACCGCGGCGTTGCCGGCGCGCTCGAGCTGATCCACGAAACTCTGCGCGATCTTCAGCCGGTCGGCGGGGAAGCGCCTGAGGTAATCGAGCGAGGAGAAGCCGGTGCCGAAATCGTCGATCGCCAGGCGGATGCCGATGGCGCGCAGCGAGGCGAGCACCACGTGCGGCGCGCTGCCGCTGCCCATGAGCACGGTCTCGGTGAGCTCGAGCTCGAGGCAGCGCGGATCGAGGCCGCTCTCGAGCAGCGTGCCGCGGATGAAGTGCTCGAGCTCGTGCGGCGCGCGCAGCTCCGCCGCCGATATGTTGACCGCGACGCTCGCGGGCAGCAGCCCCGCGTCGGCCCAGGCGCGCGCCTGGCGGCAGGCCTGGCGCAGCACCTCGCGGCCGAGCGGCACGATGAGCCCGCTGCTCTCGGCCTCGGCGATGAACTGCCCGGGGCTGAGCTCGCCGCGCTCGGGGTGCTGCCAGCGCACCAGCGCCTCGATGCCGGTGATGCGCCCGGTCGCGATCTCGACCTGCGGCTGGTAGACCAGAAAGAGCTGCTGCGACTCGATCGCGGTGCGCAGCTGCCCGACGAGCGTGACGCGGGCGCGCACTTTGGCGTCCATCGACTCGTCGAAGAAGCGGTAGGCGCCGCGGCCGTCGGCCTTGGCGCGGTAGAGCGCGACGTCGGCGTGCCCGAGCATCGCCTCGACGCTGCGCTCGGCCGCACTCCCCATGGCGATGCCGATGCTCGTGCCGATGCGAATGTCGTTGCCCTGGATGGAGAACGCCGGCTCGAGCGAGGCGATCAGCTTGGCGGCGAGCGCCGCCGTGTCCGCGTCGTCGCGCACCGCGGGCATCAGCACCGCGAACTCATCGCCGCCGAAGCGCGCCACGATGTCGCTGTCGCGCACCGCCCCGCGCAGCCGCGCGGCGACGCCGCGCAGCAGATCGTCGCCCGCCGGGTGCCCGAGGGTGTCGTTGACGTCCTTGAAGTGATCGAGGTCGAGGAACAGCACCGCGAAGGCCGAGTCCTCGCGGGCGGCGCGCGCGATCGCCCCGTCGACCGCATCCACGAACACCCCGCGGTTCGGCAGCCCGGTGAGCGCGTCCTGACGCGCCATGCGGCGGATGCGCCGCTCGGCCTGCTTGCGTTCGCCGATGTCGCGCAGCGTTGCCAGCACCACGTCGGCGCGGCCGAAGACCGCGAGCCGCACGCAGATTTCCGCCCAGAAGATGCGGCCGTCCTTGCCGCGGCATTGCCACTCGAAAGTCTGCGGTCCCGCGGCCCGCGCCTTGGCGATCCAGCGGCCGACGTCCTCGCGCGTGTAAGGGGGCATGCCGGAGGAGAGCGCCGCGGTGTCGAGCCCGAGGAGCTCCTCGCGCGTGTAGCCGAACATCGCGCAGCCGCTCGGATTGATCTCGAGGAAGCGCCCGCTGTCGGGCTCGCTCACGAAGATGCCCTCGGTGACCGAGTCGAACACGGTCCGGAAGCGCGCCTCGCTGGCGCGCAGCTCCGCGGTCTTCAGGTCCTCGCGCACGCGCAGCGTCTCGGTCTCGATGAGGCTCTCGCGGAACACGTCGATGGCCTGCGCCATGGTGCCGAGCTCATCGCGCCGCCCGATCCCGGGAATGCTCACCGCGAAATCGCGCGCTGCGAGGCGCTTCATGGCCCCGGTCATGGCATGCAGCGGCAGGGCGACGTCGCGCGTCAGGGCGAGGCCGAGGGCGGCCGCCACCAGCACCAGCGCGAGCAGCGCACCGCGCACGAGGGTGCGGGTCGCGGCGACGAAGCGCACGGCTTCAGCCGCGCCTTCGACGCCGGTGCGGGTGTTGAGGATGATGTCCTGGGTGAGCCCGGCCGCGACCGCTTCGTAATAGGGACGCCCGGCCTCGAAGTCCTCGAGCTGGCGCGCCTCGCCGCCGAGGCGCGCGTCGATGAAGCGCCGGCTGACCGTGCGGTATTGCGCCCAGGTGCGGTCGAACTCGCCCATCAGCCGCTCGTCCTCGGTGCTGCGGGTGACGTACGGCTGGCAGTTCTCCCGGGCGCGCGCGAGCTCGGCGGCGGTCGACTCCAGCCGCTCGGCGGCGGCGGCGATCTCGTGCGCGCTGCCTGCCAGCGCCAGCGACGCCTCGGCCAGGCGGTATTTGCGCACCGTGGTGCGCAGCTGCCCGAGGGTGCGCGCGCTCGGCATCCAGTCGTCGCGCGCCGCGACCGCGCGGCTCTCGATGGCCGACAGCCGCTCGAGGGACACGGCGCCCGCTGCGATCACGATCGCGAGCAGCACCATGAAGCTCGCGGCGAGCTTCGCGGCAATCGGCACCGTCAGTGCCCGGCCCGGCAGCGTCCTTGCGTCCATGGGCAGCTTTATAGCCGTCCGGGTGCACGTCGCGGCTTGACGGCGGTCACCGTCTGCGGCAAGTACTTACGCGCTCATTTACCAATACAAAAGCTCGCGAAGATCCGCCCGAGCAGATCGTCGCTGGTGAACTCCCCGGTGATCTCCCCGAGGGCCTGCTGCGCGGCGCGCAGCTCCTCGGCGACCAGCTCCCCGGCACGCCGCTCGGTGAGCTGCCGCTCGGCCTCCTGCGTGTGGGTCCGTGCCCGCGCGAGCGACTCGAGGTGGCGCTGCCGGGCGCTCACCGCGCCGCTGTCGATGCTCTGCAAGCCCATGCAGCCGAGGAGGTGCGCCCGCAGCTCTGCGAGCCCGGACCCGGTGAGCGCCGAGACGTACAGGCGCGGCGGGGCTGGTTCATGGGAAAAATTGCCTGCGGCAATTTTTCGGACATCAGCTTCGTTGCCGGGCGCCAAAGGCGGGGCTCGAGGCGCCGCAGACTCAATCACCCCCGGCAGCCGAGCACTCCGTAGCAAGTCCGGCGCAGGGACTTTGGCGCCCTGGGCTGCCGCCGCGAGATCGCACTTGTTCAGCACCAGCGTCACCGGCACGTCCGCGGGCAGCCGCGCGCGCTCGGCGCGGAAAGCCGCGGCGGCCGGATCGGCCGCGGCGTCGATGACGAACAACACGCGGTCGGCGCGCGCGATCTCCCCGCGCGCGCGCCGCATGCCCTCGGCCTCGATCGCATCGCCGCCGAGGCGCAGTCCCGCGGTGTCGATGAGGTGCAGCGGCAACCCCTCGATCGCGATGCGCTCGCGCAGCACGTCGCGGGTCGTGCCGGGCACGGGCGCGACGATCGCCGCCTCGTAGCCGGCGAGGCGGTTCATGAGGCTCGACTTGCCGGCATTGGGGGGACCGGCGATGACGACCGTCATACCGTCGCGCAGCAGCCGTCCCTGCTGCGCGCTCGCGAGCACGCCGGCGAAGTGCGCGCGCAACGCCGCGAAACGCCGCCCGAGCTCGCGGTCGGCGAGAAAGTCGATCTCCTCCTCGGGAAAATCGATCGCCGCCTCCACGTAGGTGCGCAGCTCGATCACCGCCTCGCCGAGCCCGCGCACCATGGCGGAGAACTCCCCCTCGAGCGAGCGCATGGCGGCGCGCATGGCGGCGCGCGAGCCCGCATCGATGAGATCGGCGATCGCCTCCGCCTGCGCGAGATCGAGCTTGTCGTTGAGGAAGGCGCGCTGGGTGAATTCCCCGGGCTGGGCGCGCCGCGCGCCGAGCTCGAGCGCGCGCCCAATGACCGCCTCCATCACCAGCGGGCCGCCGTGCCCGTGAAGCTCGAGCACGTGCTCGCCGG
>JAGWMP010000233.1 GCA_028871705.1 Gammaproteobacteria bacterium | reverse complement strand
GCCTCGGTCATGAGCGAGGCCGAGGCGGTCGAGATCGCGCAGCCCGAGCCCTCGAAGCGCACGTCCTCCACCCGCTCGCCGTTCATACGCACGTATACCGTCAGCCGGTCGCCGCATAGCGGGTTGTGACCATCGGCGTGCTGCACCCCGGCACCGGACTCGAGGCGCCCGTAATTGCGCGGGTTGCGGTTGTGATCGAGGATCACGTCGCGGTAGAGCTCCTTGAGGTCCATCAGGCGAACACCTCGCGCGCCCGTGCCACCGCGGCGATGAAGCGCGCCACGTCCTCCTCGGTGTTGTAGCAGCCGAAGGAAGCGCGTGCCGTGGCCGGAATGCCGAAGAAGGTCATGACCGGCATGGCGCAATGGTGCCCGGTACGCACCGCGACGCCCTGGGTGTCGAGGATGGTGCCGAGATCGTGGGCGTGGACGCCGGCGAGGGTGAACGACAGCACCGAGGCTTTGCGGGCGGCCGTGCCGACCAGGGTGATGCCCGGCAGCCGCGCCAGCTCTGCGGTCGCGAGCGCGAGCAGCCGCGATTCGTGCGCCGCCACCGCTTCGATGCCGAGATCCTCGAGGTAATCCATCGCGGCCGCGAGGCCGACGGCGCCGGAGATGTTGGGGGTGCCGGCCTCGAATCTCCACGGCAGCTCGTTCCAGGTGCTCTTCTCGAACGACACCGTGCGGATCATGTCCCCGCCCCCCTGCCAGGGCGGCATGGCGCCCAGCAGCTCCTCGCGCGCGTACAGCACACCGATACCGGTGGGCGCATACATCTTGTGACCCGAGAAGGCGTAGAAGTCCGCCCCGAGCGCACGCACGTCGACGCGCGCGTGCGGCACCGCCTGGGCGCCGTCGACCACCACCACGGCGCCCTGGGCGTGCGCGGCGTCCACGATGCGCTTCACCGGCAGCACCGTGCCGAGCGCGTTGGAGACGTGCGCGATCGCCACCAGGCGGGTGCGCGGGCTGAGCAGCTGCTCGAGCTCCTCGGTGAGGAGCTCGCCGCGGCGGTTGATCGGCGCCACCTTCAGCGTGCAGCCGGTCTGCTCGCACACCATCTGCCAGGGCACGATGTTGGCGTGATGCTCGAGCGCGGTGATGAGGATCTCATCGCCCGGTCCGAAGCGCGGGCGCGCGTACGCCTGCGCGACGAGGTTGATGGCCTCGGTGGTGCCGCGCACGAACACGATCTCGCGCGTCGAGGGGGCGGCGATGAAGCGGCGCACCCGCTCGCGCGCGCCCTCGAAGGCGGCGGTCGCCGCCTGGCTGAGCGCGTGCACGCCGCGGTGCACGTTGGCATGCGAATGGGTGGCGTAGTCCTCGACCGCGCGCAGCACCGCCAGCGGCTGCTGCGAGGAGGCGGCGCTGTCGAGGTATACGAGCGGATGGCCGCTGACATGGGTCGCGAGGATCGGAAAGTCGCGCCGCACCCGTGCCGCATCGTAGGGCGGGGCGGGAGTTGCGGGGGTCAGGATCGAGGCGTCGGCTGCCATCAGAGGAACTCCCGGAACGTGGAGCCGCCCAGCATCTGCGCGGCGAGGCGCGTCTCGATCTGCTGCCGCAGCTGCGGCGGCTCGATGCGTGCGACCACATCGCCGAGGAACGCCCACTTGAGCGCCCGCTGCGCGGTCTCGCGGTCGAGGCCGCGGGCGAGCAGATAAAAGAGCATCTGCTCGTCGAGCTTGCCGGCGGTGGCGCCGTGGCTGGCGCTCACCTCGTCGGTGTAGATCTCGAGCTGTGGCCGCACGTCGATCTCGGCGTCCGCTCCGGCGAGCAGTCCGCGCAGCGACTGGCGGGAATCGGCGCCGCGCGCCTCGCGCGCCACCACCATCCTGCCGTTGAAGGCGATGCGGGCGCGTCCCGCGGCGATACCGCGGAAGGTCTCCTCGGTGCGCGTGTTGGGCGCGAGGTGCTCGACCGCGGCATAGGTGTCCTGGAGCTGCTGACGGTCGCCGAGGCTCGCCGCCGCGAATGCGAGCCCGGCGCGCTCACCGGCGAGGCGTACCTGGATGCTCGAGCGCGCCGCGAGCGCCCCGCTGCCGATGGCGCGGAGGTGGTAGCGCGCATCCGCGCCGAGCGTGGCGCTGAGCGAATCGAAGAGGATCGCCCGGGCGCCGAGCTCCTGCAGGCGGTAATGCTCGAGCGCCGCGCCCCGGTCGAGCTCGGCGGCGACCGCGCTCGCGACGAAGCTCGCGCCGTCGGAGACGCCCAGGTGGCGCTCGATGAGGGTGAGCCGGGCCTCGGGCTCGAGGCGCAGCTCCACCCGCGGATAGGAGGCGCCGGCCTCGGCCGCGGCGCTCGCGACGAACAGCAGCTCGATGCGGGCGGGCCCGGCCGCCGTTGCCGGCACCGCGATCGATGCCCCGTCGGTCGCGAAGGCCGCATTGAGGAGAGCGAAGCGCTGGTCGCGCCCGGCGTGCGCGGGTGCCGGCGGGCTCCCGCTCTCGAAGACCGCCAGCGGCAGGATGCGTGCCGGGCCCGCCTCGAGCGGGTCCGACAGCGCGGGCGCGAAGTTGCCGTCGCGGAAGACATCGCGCGCGAACCCGGGGAGCCGCTGCGGCAGCTCGGCGGGCGCGGCGGCAGCCGCGGCGCCCGGGTTGAGCGGTGCGGGCGTGAAGCTCTGGCGCTCGAGCGGGCGCAGGTTCGCGTATTTCCAGTTCTCGTCGCGCGCGCCGGGGAGGCCGGCCGTGGCGAGCGCCGCCATGGCGGCGCGGCGGCGCGCGCCGCCGGCGAGCTGCGGCGGCAGCGCCGCGAGCGTGCTCGCGTGCTGCGCGGCGATGCGGTCGGCGAGGAGGGTGCTCATGGCAGCGCCTCAGGCGGCCGCGCCGCTCACCCAGTCGTAGCCGCGCCGCTCGAGCTCGAGCGCGAGGCCGCGGTCGCCGCTGCGGGCGATGCGCCCGCGCACCAGCACGTGCACGAAGTCGGGTACGACGTACTCGAGGAGGCGCTGGTAGTGCGTCACCAGCAGGCACGAGCGCGCGGGCGAGCGCAGCGAATTCACGCCGGCAGCGACCACCTTGAGCGCATCGATATCGAGCCCGGAGTCGGTCTCATCGAGCACCGCGAGCGTCGGCTCGAGCACCAGCATCTGCAGGATCTCGTTGCGCTTCTTCTCGCCGCCCGAGAAGCCCTCGTTCACGCCGCGCGACAGGAAGCTGTCCTCGATCTGCATGAGCTTCATCTTCTCGCGCACCAGCGCCAGAAATTCGAAGGCATCCACCTCCGGCAGTCCGCGCTCCTTGCGCTGGGCGTTCAAGGCGGCCTTGAGCAGATACACGTTATTGACGCCCGGGATCTCCACCGGGTACTGGAAGCCGAGAAACAGGCCCTGCCGTGCGCGCTCCTCGGGGGCGAGCGCCAAGAGGTCGCGGCCCTGGTAGACGATGTTGCCCGAGGTCACTTCGTAACCGGGACGGCCGGCGAGTACGTGCGCGAGCGTGCTCTTCCCCGAGCCGTTCGGGCCCATGATGGCGTGCACCTCGCCCGTGGCCACCGCCAGGTTGAGGCCGGTGAGGATCTGCTTGCCGCCGACGCTGACGGTGAGATCGTGGATCGTGAGCAGTGGCGTGCCGCTCATGTCAGCCCACCGCGCCTTCCAGGCTCACCGCCAGGAGCCGCGAGGCCTCGACCGCGAACTCCATCGGCAGCTCCTTGAACACCGACTTGCAGAAACCGCTCACGATCAGGTTGACCGCGTCCTCCGGCGAGATGCCGCGGGCCAGACAGTAGAACAGCTGATCGTCGCTGATCTTCGAGGTACTTGCTTCGTGCTCGACGGTCGCGGTCGGGTTCTTCACCTCGACGTACGGAAAGGTGTGCGCGCCGGACGTGCCGCTCATCAGCAGCGAGTCGCACTGGGTGAAATTACGCGCGCCGTGAGCGCTCGGCAGCATCTTGACGAGCCCGCGGTAGGTGTTCTGGCCGTGGCCGGCGGAGATGCCCTTGGAGATGATGGTGCTGCGCGTGTCGGGTCCGATGTGGATCATCTTGGTGCCGGTGTCGGCCTGCTGGTGGTGATTGACGGTCGCGACCGAGTAGAACTCGCCGCTCGAGCCCGCGCCGCGCAGCACGCAGCTCGGGTATTTCCAGGTGATGGCGGAGCCGGTCTCGACCTGGGTCCAGGAGATGTGCGCGTTGCGGCCGCGGCATTCGCCCCGCTTGGTGACGAAGTTGTAGATGCCGCCGCGGCCCTCGGCATCGCCCGGATACCAGTTCTGCACGGTCGAGTACTTGATCCTGGCATCGTCGAGCGCGACGAGCTCCACGACCGCGGCGTGCAGCTGGTTTTCGTCGCGCATAGGCGCACTGCAACCTTCAAGATATGACACATAACTTCCAGCATCGGCGATGATGAGCGTGCGCTCGAACTGGCCGGTGTTGAGCGCGTTGATGCGGAAGTAGGTCGACAGCTCCATCGGGCAGCGCACGCCCCTGGGCACGTAGACGAAGGAGCCGTCGGAGAACACCGCGGAGTTGAGGGTCGCGAAGAAGTTGTCGGTGTAGGGGACGACGCTCCCCAGGTACTGCTCGATGAGGGCGGGGTGGCTGCGCACGGCTTCCGAGAAGGGCGCGAATACGACCCCGGCGGCGGCGAGCCGTTCCCTGAATGTGGTGGCGACCGACACCGAATCGAACACCGCATCCACGGCTACCCCGGCGAGGCGGGCGCGCTCGTGCAGCGGCACCCCGAGCTTCTCGTAGGTCTCGAGGAGCTTGGGGTCGACC
>JAGWMP010000232.1 GCA_028871705.1 Gammaproteobacteria bacterium | reverse complement strand
GAGGAAGGCGCGCGCCTGCATCGCGGGCGTGAGGAGCTCGCCGAGCACGCCCTCGGCGCTCGAGTACATGGGCGAGGTGTCGAGGAGGCGGGCGCCGGCGGCGAAGAAGGTCTCGAGCACGGCCCTGAGCGGGGCGCGTTCGGCGTCGCGGATCCCGACCTCGAAGGTGCGCGAGGTCCCAAGCCCGATGATCGGCAGTTCCTCGCCGCTCGAGGGGATGCGGCGGGTGATGAGGGCGCCGCCCGCGGCGGCACGGGCGAGGGGTGCGGCGGCCGTGAGACTCGCTCCGGCGGTGATCGGCTCGCGGCGGTTCACGGCAGCGGCAACCTCCCGCTCCTCAAATGAGCGCCGCGTCCGTCTCGATGACACTCGCCGCGCCGCTCTCGACGACGCGCGCGAGCGCGGCGGCCTGCGGCAGCACCTGCGCCGCATAGAAGGCGGCCGTATGGATCTTGGCCATGTAGAACTCGCGTTCCGCGCCGTCGGCCGATGCCTCGGCGAGCGCCGCGGACTTCGCCAGCAGCCAGCCGCCCGCGACGTAGCCGCAGAGCTTCAGATAAGGCACCGACACCGCCTGCGCGAGCTCGGGGCGCGTCGCGAGCGCCTTGCCGAGCGCCTGGGTGGCGCGGGCGAGCTGCCCGACCGCTTCGAGCGCGGCACGGCAAGTGCCATCGACGAGTTCCTCCACGGCGGCCAGGCCCGCGAGCTCGCTCTTCATCTCGGTGAGGAAGGCGATCATGGCGACGCCCCGGTCGCGCCCGAGCTTGCGGCCGATGAGATCGTTCGACTGGATGCCGGTCGTGCCTTCGTAGATCGTCGTGATGCGCACGTCGCGCACGTACTGCGCGGCGCCGGTCTCCTCGATGAAGCCCATGCCGCCGTGCACCTGCACGCCGATGCCGGCGACCTCGTTGCCGATCTCGGTGCACCAGCCTTTGACGATGGGTGTGAGCAGCTCGCCGCGCGCCTGGGCCGCGGCGCGTACCGCCGCATCGGGGCTCGCGCGGGCGAGATCGAACTGCATGGCGGTATAGAGCGTGAGGGCGCGCGAAGCCTCGGTCTGCGCCTTCATCATGAGGAGCATGCGCCTGACGTCCGGGTGATTGATGATCGGCGCGGCGCTGCCGCGGTCGGCTCCGGGCGGGCGGCCCTGCACGCGGCTGCGGGCCCAGTCGAGGGCGCGCTGGAAGGCCCGCTCGCCCACCGCGTAGCCTTCGCTGCCGACCGAGAGCCGCGCGCTGTTCATCATGATGAACATGTACTCGAGACCGCGGCCCGGCTCGCCGATGAGGTAGCCGACGGCCCCGGTGCGCTCGCCGAAAGCGAGCACGCAGGTCGGGCTCGCGTGGATGCCGAGCTTGTGCTCGATCGAAAGGCAGCGTACGTCGTTGCGCTCGCCGAGCGTGCCGTCGGCGTTCACCAGCACCTTCGGCACGATGAAGAGCGAGATGCCTTTGACGCCCGCCGGCGCGCCCTCGATGCGCGCCAGCACCATGTGGATGGTGTTGGCGGTGAGGTCGTGATCGCCCCAGGTGATGAAGATCTTCTGGCCGAAGAGCCGGTAGTGATCGCCGTCGGGCACGGCGCGCGTGCGCACCAATCCCAGGTCCGAGCCCGCCTGCGACTCGGTCAGCACCATGGTGCCGCTCCACTCCCCGCTCACCATCTTCGGCAGGTAGCGGGCCTTCTGCGCCTCCGAGCCCGTGAGCTCGAGCGCGTGCACCGCACCGTGCGTGAGCATGGGCCCGAGCTTGAAGGCGAGATTCGCCGAGCCCCAGAACTCCCCGACCGCGGTCACCAGCACCTGCGGCACCACCTGGCCACCGTGCGCGGGGTCGGCGCCGAGCGCCGGCCAGCCGCCGGCGACGAACTGCTCATAGGCGGCGCGAAAGCCGGGTGCGGCGACCACGCCGTCCGGCGTCCAGCGCGCGCCCGCGACGTCGCCCGGGCGGTTGAGCGGCTCGAGCACGCCTTCCGCGAAGCGCGCGGCCTCCTCCAGCACCGAGCGACCGAGCTCGTCGGAATATTCGGCGAACAGCGCACACGCGCTCAGCTGCCCCGCCCCGAGCAGCTCCTCGAGCACGAAGCGCATTTCCCTCAACGGTGCACGGTACATGGCCGAAGGTCCCTGAAGCGGCAGGAGCCTTCAGTGTACCTTGGGTTCTCAGGCGCGGGCGGCGGGCGCGGTGGCGAGTGCCGGCACGATGTTGGCCGCCAGGAAGTCGACGAACTGCTGCACGCGCGGGTCGGACTCGAGACTCGCGGGATAGAGCGCGTAGAGCGCATCGGCCGGCGGGACCGACCACTCGGGCAGCACCGCCTTCAGGCGCGCCGTCGCCAGCCCCTGGCGGCAGAGGAATTCCGGGAGGAGTCCCACCCCTAAGCCCGCGGCGGTGGCGGCGTGCAGCACCGCGGGATCGTCCACGGCGAGCTTCGGCACCAGCGGCACCTCGGCGCGCTGCGCGCCGCGCGCGAGCTGGAGGCGAAACTCCGGGTGGCCGGAGGCCTCGGGGGTGAGGAGCTCGTGGTTGCGCAGGTCGTCGGGACGCGCGGGCACGCCGTGCTGCTGCAGGTACGCGGGCGTCGCGGCGAGGAGCGCGGGAGGCGCGCCGAGCAGGCGCTGCGCGAAACCGACATCCGCGGGCGGGCGGGTGCGGATCGCGACGTCCCAGGTGCCCATCGCGAGCTGCTGCGCATCGAGCGTCACCTCGAGCGGCACGTGCGCGAAGGATTCGAGGAAGCGCGGCACGAGCGGCGAGAGCAGCACGCGTCCGTAGGTCGGATCGGCCACCACGCGCAGCGGCCGGCCTTCCGGAGATTTGAGCCTGGCGATGGCGCTGCGCGCGGCGTCGGACTCCTCCGCCACACGCCGTGCGTGGCCGACGATGAGACGGCCCGCCGCGGTCAAGGCGATGCGCCGCGTGGTGCGCTCGAGCACGCGCTCGCCGAGCGTCTTCTCGAGGTCGGCGACCGCGCGGCTCACCGCCGCTTTCGGTACGCCGAGGGCACGGGCGGCGGCCGAGAAGCCGTTGAGATCGACGACTTTGGCGAGCATGGCGAGCTGCGCGGGGGTCCAGATCAGGCTCATGGCGGTGTCAATCCCCAGGATGGCCTGCCATATTGTTTCACTGGAGAGGCACGCGCGCCAGTCCTCCCGAGGCTAGAATCTGCGCCCCCGTTTTCGGCAGCCACACCAAGGACCGCTCCATGAAGATCTCGGTGCACGCAATGTCGGTGGATGTCTTCGCCCACGCGCTCGGCAACCTGTCGGCGCTTCTCGAGAAGGCCGTGGCGAACGCCAAGGAGCGCAAGTTCGAGCCCGCGGTGCTGCTCGGCGCGCGTCTCGCGCCCGACATGTTTCCGCTGACGCGCCAGGTGCAGATCGCGTGCGATCTCGCCAAGAACTCCGTCGCCCGGCTCGCCGCCCAGGAGCCGCCGCGTTTCCCCGACACCGAGGCGAGCTTCGAGGAGCTGCACGCACGCATCGCGCGCACCGTCGACTACCTGCGCGGCGTGCCCGCGAGCGCGCTCGAGGGCGCCGAAACGCGCGACATCAAGGTGACCGCGGGCGATCGCACGCTCGAGTTCAAGGGACTGGAATTCCTCGAGCGCTGGGCGATCCCGAACGTGTTCTTCCACATCACCACCGCCTACGCGATCCTGCGCCACAACGGCGTCGACATCGGCAAGCGCGACTTCCTCGGCAACGCGCGCTAAGCGCGCGACGCGTCCCACTTTCGCCCCACCCGGCGGCCCGCGGCGGCCGCTGGTGCGGTGCGGCGTGCGCGCCGCGCACGCCGTGCACGCTGCGACGCCCACCGCACTCAATATGACAAATGGCGGGCGCGCCCGCTGTCGCCTATTTGCGAACAGAACGCGAGGGAAATCACGGCAGCGCCGCCGCGCTGCTGCCACCCTCGCCGTCGAGGGAAAGTGCGCGCCGCACGGCGCGTGCTCGGTGTGTGTCAGTCAAGACCGGGAAGAGCCTTTGCTGAGAAAATTCACGGCCGCGCGCGCGGCAGCCAATAACCCCGTCGCGCCCGCGCCGACACCTGCGCCGCCCGCCGGGCCTGCGACCGTCGAGTCGCTGGGCCAGCAGCTGCGCGAGGTTCTGCCGGCGCGCCGCCTGCAGTCGGTCTCCCTGTGCGATCACGAAGCGAACGTGCTGTGGCTGAGCGAAGGCGCGCTCGGACCCGATGAGCACATGCTGGTGATGGAGGCCCTCGACATCCTCAACGCCGATTCCTCGCTCCCCTGCCACGAGACCGCGCTCGAAGACGGCCGGCTCGGCGTGTTCCTGCCGGTGCGCGCACCGACCGGAAGCCTGGTCGGAGTGGCGATGATTCTGGCCGACAGCAAGTCCGTGGGCGATGACACCCTCGAGCGCATGACTGCGGCCCCGGTGCGCACGATCATGCAGCGCCTCGCGGTACTGCTGAAGCCCAACGGCCTGGTCGCCACCGGCACGATGCCCATCCCCGTGGAGCTGCCCGAGGACGCCGAACTCCCCGAGCTCGCCGCCGCGCCCGAGCCCGCCGCACCCGCTGCGGCCGCCGCGCCGGCCGAGGATGCCGCTTCCCTCGAAGCGTCCGCCGCCGAACTCGAGCTCGCCCTCGTCAGCGAGATGGAAGTGCCGCTGCCGCCCCCGCCGCCCCCGGCGCGGGCGTCCGAGCCCGAAGAGATCTCCGAGACCATCATCACCGCGGCCGAAATCGCCAGCATCCTCGAGCTCGAGCTGGT
>JAGWMP010000231.1 GCA_028871705.1 Gammaproteobacteria bacterium | reverse complement strand
GGCATGAATGGGGAGACATGGAAATCCTTCGCGAAACGCCAGCGGAGCGCGCGGCCGGTGCACTCGGCCGCGCCGCAGTCGAGCACCTACGCGTGCCGCTCGCGCCCGGGGGTGTTGGTGATCTCCGCCACGATGGCCTCGGGCCCTGGCGCGGCGCCCGCGCCGTAGCAGTAATAGAAGGTCACCGGGTTGAAGCTGTAGCCGCCGTAGCGCAGATGCGTCAACAGACGGATGGGTCCCGCGGGCCGCCGGCCCGTCGCCGTCGCGACGCGCGCGCGCACCGCCTCATCGAGCGACAGCCCGCCGGGACCCAGAAAGTCGGCACGGCGGAACTCCGCAAGGTTGCGGCGCCCGACCGACCAGAGCCAGCGTCCCGCGAACGCCCGGTCGAGCTCGGCGAGATCGAGGTAGAGCTGCGCGATGCGGTAGCGGAATGCGTGTGGGTGCGGGGCGTGGCGGCGATGGCGCACCCATCCCTCGTACACCGCGCTCGCGAGCGGCGGGTCCGGAACGCTCATGCCACGAGCCCCGATGCCGCCAGCCGTGCAGCCGCTGCCGGCGCCGTGGGGCTCGCGCACGCTGCCCCACCCCACGCGATGCCGAATGCCCGCGCAACCTCCAGCGCACTGCGCAGTCCGTCCTCGTGGAAACCCCAGCCCCAGTAGGCGCCCGCGAACCAGGTGCGCCGCTGGCCCTGCAGCTGCGCGCGCCGGCGCTGCGCAGTGACGGCCCCCGCGGTGTAGAGGGGATGGGCGTAGCTCAGGCGCCGCAAGACCTTATCCGGACGCACCAGGCCGGCGCCATTGAGCGTCACCACGAAGGTCTGCGGCGCGTCGATTCCCTGGAGCAGGTTCATGCAGTAGCTCACGCTGCAACGGCCCCCGGTCGTGCGCGGCACGAGCGCATTCCATGCCGCCCACGCGCGCCGGTCGCGCGGCAGCACGGAAGTGTCGGTATGCAGCAGCACCTCATTGGGCTGGTACGGGATGGCGCCGAGCACGTTGCGTTCCAGCTCACCCGCATCGCTCAGCAGCGCGAGCGCCTGGTCGCTGTGGCACGCCAGCACGACCTGATCGAAACGCTCGGTGCCGGCGGCACTCTCGATGAGAACGCCGTCCGCCTGACGGCGCACGGCACGCACCGGGCAGGCGAGCCGCTCGCGCACGTTCCAGCGCGCGCGCAGGGCGCGCACATAACTTGCCGAGCCTCCGCGCACCACGCGCCATTCGGGCCGCCCGCGCAGCGCGAGCATCCCATGGTTGGCCATGAAGCGGACCACGAATTGCGCCGGGAAGCCCAGCACCTCGCCCGGCGGCGCCGACCACAGCGCCGCCGCCATCGGCACCAGATGCTCGTCGCGAAACGCCGCGCCGAAGCCCCGTGCCGCCAGGTACTCGCCCAGCGCCGGTCCGGGTGCCGGCTCGTCGAGCAGCGCCGGGGCCTCCCGGTAGAAGCGCAGCAGGTCGCGCAGCATGCCGAGGAAGCGCGGCGAGAAGAGATTGCGATGCTGACAGAACAAGGTGCCGAGCCGCGTTGCGTTGTACTCGAGCCCGCTCGCCTCGTTGCGCACCGAGAAGCTCATCGTGGTGGGTTGGGTCGGCACCTGCAGCTCGGCCAGCAGGCGTGTGAGGAGCGGATAGTGCGTGCCGTTGAAGACGATGAACCCCGTATCGATGGCGTAGCGGCCGCCGCCGAGCTCGACGTCGTGGGTGTGCGTGTGCCCGCCGAGATGCGTCGCGGCCTCGAACAGCGTGACCGCGTGCCGGGTGGACAGCAGCCAGGCGCTCGCAAGCCCAGCGATACCCGAGCCGACGACCGCAACACGCATCAGCGTGCCCCGTCCTTGAGCACGCGCGCCGGCACCGGCTTGAGCCCCTGTACCAGCCCGCACAGCGCCATCAGGCGCAGCCCGTAGTACGTCAGATCCACTTCCCACCAGCGAAAGCCCTGGCGCACCGAGCCCGGAAAGCGGTGGTGGTTGTTGTGCCAGCCCTCACCGAAGGTGAGCAGCGCCAGCCAGGCGTTGTTGCGGCTGTCATCGCGCGTGGCAAAGCGCCGCGTGCCGAAGCGGTGCGCGAGCGAATTGATGGTCACCGTCACGTGAAACAGCACGACGGTCGAGACGAAGAACCCCCAGGTGAGCAGCTGGCCACCGCTCGTGCCGAGCGCGGGCGCGCAGCGCGCCAGCAGCGCGCCGCTCGCATAGACGAGCGCGGCAAATGCGACCGGCACGATGACGTCGTAGCGGTCGAGCCAGCGCAGCTCCGGGTAGCGGGCCAGGTCCGGGATGCGCCGCCAGTCGGTCGCGAAGGCCGCGGAAGTCAGGAACCACAACATGTGGCTGCGCAGAAAGCCGTGGCGCGGCGAGTGCGGATCCGACGGGGTGTCGGCGTGCAGGTGATGGCGGCGGTGGTGTGCCGCCCACCAGAGCGGCCCCCGCTGCACGCACGACGCCCCGAGGCAGGCGAACACGAACTGCAGCGCGCGCGAGGTCCGGAAAGTGCGGTGTGCGAAGTAACGGTGATAGAAAGCGGTGATCGCGAACATGCGTATGGCATACGTGCCGGCCGCCACCGCGAGCGCGGTACCGGACACCCCCACCCACAGCACGGCGAAGCACGCCAGGTGCAGGCCGATGAACGGTGCCGTCCGCACCCAGTCGATGCGCACGCCGTCGCCGGCCTCTGCGGTGGCGCTGCTGTCGAACCACCGTCGCAGCGAGCCGGTCAGGCGCTGCGGCCGGCTGATGGCGGCCGCGGGCGTAGTGGGCATGGGGTCTCCTCGGGCGTGCTTCGTGGGAAATACGCACGCCGCGGCCCCCGGGATGCACCCGGGACAGCGGGAGTCCACTTCAGGTCGTGATCGCTCCCTTGGCGATGACCGGACCGCTCGGAGCGGCGTGCGGTATGCCGGAAGCGGGCTCGAGAGTGATGGCGAGCACGGAGCCCGGCGCTGCCAGCGCCGCCCGCGCATCGGGCGGCACTTCCACGGTGTGCGCCTTGTTGATCGACACCGCGCCGAGCGAGCGCGGTGCCTGCCCGGCCGGAATGATCCACAGCTCCGGCACGCGCCCCCGCGAGTCCGCGGGCGCAGGCACCGGCACCATCAGCACGGTGCCGCGCGTGCGGTCGACCGAGGCCAGCCAGCCCGGAGTCCCGTCACCATGCGCCAGCGTCGTGACCGGCTTGGCGGCCGGCTCCGGCGCGCTCGGCACCGCTGCGGTGGGCGGCGCCGGCGGAGCCGGCGGCCGCGCGAGCCAGAGCGCGATGGCGGCCACGGCGGCGAGTGCCGCCGCACTGCGCCAGAGCACGAGGCTGCTCCACAGCGAAGGGGCCGCCGGCGCCGGGCGCCAACCGAGCTCACGGCAAAGCCGCTCCCAGAGGTAATCGGGGACGCGCGCCGGCGCCACCGCGGCGAGCCACGGGGCCAGACGCCGCTCCCAGGCGCCGACCTGCGCGGCGAAAGCCGGGTCCTGTTCGCGGCGCATCTGCGCCGCGCGCCGCGCGTGTGCGCCGAGCACGCCGAGGGCCAGCTCACCGGCGAGCACGTCGTCGTCGGGAGGCTCGGAGCCCCGCGAATCCTCCTCATCCGGTGGTGGCATGCGGGCGCTCATGGCTCGAGGCAGGCACGCAGCTGCAGCAGGCCGCGCCGCACCCAGCTCTTGACCGAGCCGAGCGGCGCCTGCACGCGCGTGGCGAGCTCCTCGTAAGTCAGACCGCCGAAGAACGCGTCTCGGATGAGCGAACGGCGCCGCGGCTCGAGCTCTTCGAGACAACGGCTGAGTCGCTCACGTTCGCTGCTCGCCTCGGCTTCCTCGGCCGGCGATGTGCCGGCATCCGCAACCTCGGCGGCCGCCTCGAGCGCACCCAGGCTGGCGCGGGCCGGACGGGTGCGCAGGCGGTCGATCGCGCGGTTGCGCGTGGTGATGCCCAGCCAGCTCATGACGCTGCCCTGTCGTGGGTCGTACTGTGCAGCCTTGCGCCATACGGCCGTGAAAACTTCCTGCAGCACCTCTTCGGCCTCGGCCCGGTCGCGCAGCACGCGCAGGCAGATGCCGAAGAGTCTGTCGGCCGTAGCCCGGTAGAGGGCCTCGAATGCGGCCCGGTTGCCGAGCGCGACCTGCGACAGCAGCGCTTCAGGGGATTCTCCGGACTGCTCGGCGGATGTCTTGGACATGGGGCTCGGAGCGCGTATCGCTGGCTCGGTCAATCAGGGGGACCCGGGTTGCGGCATGCGGCGCAAGGCGCTCACATCATATCCTTGCGAAGCGAGCAGTGTCCGCAACCGCTCGTAGTCCGCCGCGGCGATGCGCGGCGCGCGCGCCATGATCCAGGCGTAGTCGCGCTTCTCGCGGCCGATCACCGTGAGCGTGTAGTCAGGGTCGACATACATGATGCGGTAGTCCGCCTCGATCGGCCAGACGAAGCGCATGCCCCATACCGCCCCACCGCTCCCGGCGCGCACGAAACCCACGGGGGTGTAAGTCTTCGACGGCCCGTCAAAGGCCCCGTCGCGGAAGGTGAACACCGTGCGCACCCGGCCATCCGGATCGAGACGGTAGGATTCCTTCGGCGCATACGCGGCGCGCTCGATGCGGGTCGGGATACAGGCAATCACGTACCAATCGCCCATGAAACGCGGGACGTCGACATGCGGCTCGATGGCAAGCGGCGGCCGCGACCGGCAGCCGCCCGCGGCGCTCAATAGTCCGAGCGCGCCGAGCGCCGCGACGCGGGTGATTTCACGCACGCGTGGCATGGCACCGGGCACCGCTGTCG
>JAGWMP010000230.1 GCA_028871705.1 Gammaproteobacteria bacterium | reverse complement strand
AAGCCGACCTGGTCCGCCGTGTGCACGGCGCCCCGCAGCGCGCAGGAGTCTAACGTGGCCGCCCATTCCAACACCGCCGTCGCCGACGGCCCCGATGTCGCCTTCGCTTTCGTGCAGGCGCTCGCCGGGGAGCTCTCCGCGGGCGAAGTCGAGCTGCCGGGCTACCCGGCGGTGGTCGCCAGCATCCAGCAGGTGCTCAACGACGAAGATGTGGACATCGCCAAGGTGGTCACGGCCATCGGCAGCGAGCCGGCCATCGCCAGCCAGATCGTGCGCATGGCCAACTCCGCCGCGCTCAACCCGCGCCGTATCCCGGCGGCGGACCTGCGCGCCGCCATCACCCGCGTCGGCCTCAACACCGTACGCAGCGCCACGGTCTCCTTCGCCATGAGCCAGCTGCGCGTGGCGCCGGACTTGAAGGGTCTCGAGCGCGAGATCGAGGATCTGTGGCAGCGCAGTGTGCGCGTCGCCTCGCTCAGCCAGGCGATCGCCAAGCGGCTGACCCAGCTCAACGCCGACGCCGCCATGCTCGCGGGCCTGCTGCAGGGCATCGGCCGGCTCTACATCCTGGCGCGCGCCAGCAAGCACGCGGCGCTCTACGCCGACACCCAGGCCTACAACCACGTGGTGCAGACCTGGCACCTGCAGATCGCCGCCGCGCTCATCGAGAACTGGGGCTTCGCCCCGGAGATCATCGAGGCGGTGCGCACATCCGAGGACATGGACCAGGACGTGCGCGGCCCGCTCACCCTCGCCGACGTGCTGGCGGTGGCGGCATTGCTCGCCGATTACGCCGGTACGCCCGACACGCTCAAAGCCCTGGTTGCGGCGTCCCGGCCGTTCCAGCGCCTGCAGCTCGACTTCGAGGCCTGCGAGAACTTCATGACGGCGACCGCCGAGGAAGTCGCGCAGCTGCGCGAGGTACTGTCGGTCTAGTCAGCGACCCCTTTTCGAACGTCCCCTTTCGCCGCCCGGGCTTTTCAGGCACTGTAGCCGCAGAAGAAAGCGGCACTGGCGCCTTCGCGCCACGTACGCCGCGGCTCGGGGGATCACGATGCGATGGCTCATCCTCAGTGCACTTTCCGTGCTGGCGGCTGGCTGTGGCGGCGGCGGCGGGGGTAGCTCCACACCACCACCACCGCCCCCTCCCCCTGCCGCGAGCCTCGCGATGGACGCCGCGGCGGTGAACGTTGCGGCGTACGCGGCAAATCTCGCGCCACTGCCGGTGACGCTGACCGCCACGATCACGAATCCCCCGAACACGCCGTTGAGCTATCGGCTCAGCAACTCCGGGAGCGCGGTCGCGGGCAGCTCTTTCGTCTGGCAGTCCTCGCAAGCTGGCTCTCTCACGATCAGCTTTCCGGGCCCCGCGGCGCTCGGCGCCGGCTCGTTCCAGGGGAGCGTGGATCTCGCGGTGTGCCTCGATGCCGCCTGCGCTCAACCGATCACGGCGAGCCCGGCGCACATCATGGTGACCTACGTGGTCGAGCCCGGCTCGCAGCCGGCGGCGAGCTTCACCGTCGGGCCGGGACCGGCGCAGATCACCTCGCCGCTCTTCACCTCGCAAACCACCTCGATCCTCGATGACTTCTCCTTTTACGTGACCGACTTCCCGAGCAGCGGCCTGTGGGTGCAGATCAGGCAGCCGGCCGGGGGACCGATCACCAGCGCAGCCCTGGAGGACGTTACGGGCCCCACCGCGGTCGTGGGTCTGACGCTCAAGAGCCCCGCCACGCTCGGGCCGGGCATCTACAACGATTCGGTCTCGTTCAGTCTGTGCTACGACTCCACCTGCCAGAGTCTCGTGGCGGGCAGCCCCGTGACGGAGCCAATCGACTTCACCGTCTCCGCGAGCGTCGGCATCGAGTACACCAGCCAGACCGCCACCGTGCCGGGCGCCTCCTCCGTCGCGTGGGACCCGGCCAATCAGCAGCTCTACGCCACCACCGTGAGCGGTGGCGCGGATCCCGACGCATTGCTGCAGATCGATCCGCTCTCGGGCGCCGTGGGGCCTTCTCTCACGCTGCCCGTCGCGCTGACCCAACTGGCCATCTCGGGCGACGGACAGTACGCCTATGTCAGCTCGAAGGATCAGCCGACCATCTATCGGGTGCAGCTGCCATCGCTGGTCTCGGACCTGCAGATCCCGCTCGGCTCCGGAGCAAACGGAGCGAATTCCGTGTACCAGATGGCGGTCGCTCCGGGAGCCAACCAGACGCTCGCCGTGTCGCTCGACTCCGGCGGCAGCACCGCGTACACGGCCGGTATCGCGGTATTCGACGGTGCCACGCAACGGCCCAACCTGCTGCCGCCGCTCAACTCGCTGGGAGAGCCTGCACCGCTTGCCTGGAGCGACAGCGCGGCGACGCTGTACGCATTGCGCAGCGCGCCCGCGAACCCGGCCTGGCTGAGCGAGATCGACCTCGTGAACGTGACGACGAGCGGCCTTGCCGTCGGCACGGCCTTCCCGATCGATCTGCAAACCGATCCCCTGCATGCGATTTTCTACGCGGGCGGCCGGCTCTACGGGAACGATGCGACGGTGCGCGACGCGACGAGCGGCGCGACGCTCGGCCAGTTTGCGATTCCCGACGGCTATCAGATCATCACGCTGCTGCCGGACCCCGCCAATTCACGCGTCTTCTTCCTCACGCACGCGATGGCGAGCTCGCACCTGGTGCTGCTGTATTACAGCTCCGTGTCCTTTGCGATGGTCTCGCTCGCCGACCTGGGCTATGACAACTCCGGGGGCTATCCGCTCAGCATGACGCTGTGGGGCGGCAACGGCATTGCGTTCGACTACGGTGGCGATTCCGTCGTGATTCTGGGGGGCGCATTCACCCCGGCTGCGCAAGGAGCCCACGCGAGCCCCGCCATTCAGCGGCTCGCGATGCCGTATCCGGTGGCGGCGCACAGCGCAAGGTAGAGGCGGATTTAGCTCAGACCGTACCGAGGACCCGGCCGCCGGGAACGCGCGCGCCATAGCCGCGCGGGCTGTAGGTGGCGGCACGGGCCGTACGCCCGGTGAGTGCCTGCAGCAGCTCCGACACGCGCTTCATGCGCGCCGCGACCATCACCCCGTTACGATCGTTGAGATCCCGGCAGCGCATGGCGCGCCCCAGACATTCGGACAGCTGCGGCGCGAGCGCGCCCGCGGGGTCGCACCACTGCCGCAGACGCTCGAGCCCGCCGCGGTCGGGGCTCTCGCCGTGCAGCGTACAGAGCGAGCGGCGCTGCTCCTCGACGCGCGCCAGGGCGCCTAAGCGCTCCGCGCGGGCGCGGGTCGTGCGCTGCAGTGCCTCCGGCTCGCCCGAGCCGATGAGATCGCGTTCCTGCTCGAGCAGCTGCTGCAGCTCGGTAAGCAGCACGATCTCCTCGCCGAGCAGCTCCGCCAGGTGCTCGCGGCAGAGTCCAGCATCCATGGGTTACTTGTCCTTCTTGCCCAAGCCCGCGAGGGCGCGCTCCATCTGCATCAGCTGCGTCGCGACGTGCTCGGAATTGACCTGGTAGGTCCCCTGCTCGATCGCGCTCGACAGCTGCGCCACCTTGGCCGAATCGACCGCCGGCGAGTCGCGCAGCGACTGCTCGAGCGAGGCCAGCTGGGCCGCGGTGTCGGTGATGTGGACCTCGCCCGTCGCCGGGGCAGGCGCGGCATTGCCGCCACCCGTGACGGTATCGCGCACGGGGGTGACCGCCGAGGGGCGGCCGGCCGCGACGTTCGTCGTCAAGTCGTTGATCTTGTTAGACACGGGAAGACTCCTGGGGCATCTGGTGACTTTAGCGGCAATGCCGCGAAAACCTTTAGGGTGTGATTTCGATCACTCCGCTGGCATCGACAACCCCCTCGACGATCCTGAGGGAGACGAGATTCTGCGCCCGCACGCGCGCGCCCTCGCGGCCGTCCTGGAGCGCCTTGCCGGCGGCACGCACGCTGATCCCGGGGCCGGACGCGACCAGCGTCACTTCCTGCCCCTGGTGCACGATGACATCGGCAAGCAGCGCGTCCGCCGTGAGCGCGGTTCCGGCCGGCAGCGAGCGCGCGAGGGAGCGATGCTCGAGAGATGCGACGTCGGTCACATAACCGACCGCGAGGCCGGCGATGCGCCGGGTTTCCGGCGCGACCTGCGCCGGCGCGAGCCGCGCGCCGCGCAGCACGCTCTGCCTGAGCACCAGCACGGTGAGGTCGGACTCGATGTTGACCGGGACGTAGACCGCCCAGGGGGCTGCGGGCGCCGGGCAGCTCACCCGCACGGCGACACGTGGGCCGAGCTCGGCGCGCGGCGCAAGCGTGGCGGCGAGCGCGGCCGGGCAAGGCACCAGGTGCAGGCGCGGATCGAGCCCCGCCGCCTGCACGTGCACCGCGTAGCTCACCTCGTGGAGTTCCGAGCGCACCAGCTTCTCGGCCGCCGTCTGCACGGCGGCGAGGGGCTCGGCGGGCGCGCCGGCAGGCTCGACCGCGGCGGCGCTGAGCGACACGAGAGCGGCCGCGAGTGCGGCGGCGCCGGCACGGCGCCGGAATATCGACGTCAGTAGGGTCCTCATGACTCCTGACGTGCAAACGGCGCGCCAGATGCCTGCGCCGTGCGAATGACGGCAGCGCGGCCGCCGGCGAGCGGCCGGGCGGCAACAGCTTGCCGCGCCGGTGTGACCGCGTTCACGCCTGGAGCCCACTGCGCGCCGCCGCGCGGGCTGTGCGGCCCCGCCGCCGCGGCGGCGCACCCGTGGCACGCGTCTTGCTTTGTCAGTCCCAGGTTCAACTTACGACGGAAGTCTGTCATGC
>JAGWMP010000229.1 GCA_028871705.1 Gammaproteobacteria bacterium | reverse complement strand
GTTGGGCCGCCGTCTCGATCGCGTGCACCGGCGCGAGCTGCGCGCCGGCGCGCGCTCTCAAGGGCAAGCGCTTTTTGAGCGCCGCGGCGCCGCGGGTGCCGTTGGCGGACTGTACTTCGCCGGCGAGCTGCCCGTGCACGTACAAGAAATTCGCTGACCGGCGCGCCGGGCCGCGCCGCGAAGCGGAGGCGAGCGGCTTGCGCAGCTCGAGCCCCGTCAAGCCGGACCGCCGCGCGAGCCGCGGCCGGCGCAGCACGGATCACTAGGGCATCGGAGTTTTAGGGAACGCCGCGCGGTACCGCGAGCGGCGCGCACGCGCCGCCCTCGCAGGTCACGCTGAGCTTGAGCGCGCTCGGGTGGCTGGCGCGCCGCATGACGACCGGCTGCAGCTCCCCGCCATACCACGGCAGCGGCGGCACCCAGCCGACGATGTGACCGCAGGTCAGGTAGATGATGCGGCCGCTGGTGAAATCCACTTCTTCGTCGTCGCGGTCGTCCTGGGCCGGATCGTAACGGCGGATGTTCCAGTCGCACAGGCTCAGCATGTAGCCGACCGTGTGCAGCCCCTGGTTGGCGTAGGCATCGGCCGGGGAGAAGAAATCGGCGAACGGCTTGTTGTGGATCGAGCAGATGTGGGTATGAAAATCCGCGACCACGTCCGGAGCGTAGAACTCACCCAGGTCGACTCCGAAGGGTTTCTTGGAGCTGAAGAGCGCGGAGGCCTCGTAACCGCCCGGAACGTGCCGCACGACACCGCCGCATTCGTAACGCGGGTCGCACACGGCGGCCGCATGCTTGAGCGCATCGAGCGCCGCCTCGTCCATCGTCGCAAACACAGCCAGAGCCAAGAGGTTCACGGTGCCGCGCTCCTTGTCGCCGAGGGGTCCTCAGGCGACGGTGTTCACCATCACTCCGCTCGTCGCGCTCCGCGCCGGCGTCCCCGCGGGGCCGCCGTAGCCGAGACCCAGATCCGTCTGCAGGTTCGTCAGGAACTGAATCAGTAGCGTCGCTGCCGGTGCCTGGGCAGCAGCCGGCGTCTGGGCAGCAGCCGGCGTCTGGGCAGTAGCCGGCGCCTGCGCCGTCGCCGCGACCGTCGCTGCCGGTTTAGGCTGCGTGCCGAGGCCACTCAGGTTCGTGACCAGCGCATCGAAGGCCCGCTGCAGATTCGCGGGCGTCGAGCCCGACTGGACCTGGCTGATGAGGGCCGCGAGACCGGAAGCGAACGAGGAGCCGGGCGTCGCGCTGCCCGAAGCGGCCCCCGCGCTCGGCGCCAGCAGGTTCTCCGCCCGCACATCCTCGAAGAGCGCAAGCATCAGATGGCGGACATCGCCGGCGATGCGGCGTTCCCCGGAGGAAACGCCGTGGTCACCGTCATGATCCGAATCCGCGGCAGACGCTGCTGCCGCTGCCGGCGCAGACGTCGGGGCGGCCGGCGAGCTGGCCGTTGCCGGCGGGGTGGCAGCCGCTGCGGCGCCGCTCGCTGGCGCAGCGCTCGCGCTGGCCGTCGTGGTCGCGGCCGGGCTCGCGGCGGTGCTCGTGCTGGGACTGCCCGCCTCCGGCGCGGCGAGCGATAGTCCGAGGGACTCGAGGGCCTGGGCGAGCGCCTGAAGAATCGGGCTGTGGCCTGCGGGGGCTGCGCCCTCCGCGCCGCTCTGGGTGACCGGGGCGCCGCCGGCACTGCCGCTGCTGCGCGTCGAGCGCGCACTGCCAGCGCCATCCGCCTGCGTAGCGGGCGCGCCCCACACGGCGTTCCAGTAGCCGTACATGTTTTGATAAATGTGCATGAAAGTCGTCCCCGCGAGATCTCCTGCCTCTCGTTTTCGGCAAGCCCCGGCGCGGACTAAGTGAAATCGCCGGGCGGCACACCGGTTTCGTGAGCCGCATCACACCGCGCTACACTAGCCGTCGATCCAGGCGGCCTTCGACTCATGCGGCTTTCGATCGTCACCGGCGCGGCGCCGGTCGTCGTCGCGCCGCTCATGCGACCCGAGGAGGATGTGATGACTCTTAAGATTGGCGACGTTGCACCGGACTTCGAGGCGCAGACCACCGAGGGCCGGATGCGCTTCCACGACTGGATCGGGGATTCCTGGGCGGTGCTGTTCTCGCACCCGAAGGACTTCACCCCGGTGTGCACCACCGAGCTCGGCTACATGGCCAGGATCAAGCCCGAGTTCGACCGGCGCAATGTGAAGATCATCGGCTTGAGCGTCGATCCGGTCGAGAGCCATGCCAGATGGGCCAACGACATCAAGGAGACGCAGGGGCACGCCGTGAATTACCCGATGATCGGCGATCCGGAGCTCGTGGTCTCCAAGCTCTACGACATGCTGCCGGCGAGCGCCTCGGGCGATCCGTCCAAGCGCACGCCCGCCGACAATCAGACGGTGCGCAACGTGTTCGTCATCGGGCCGGACAAGAAGCTCAAGCTCATCCTCGTCTACCCGATGACCACCGGTCGCAACTTCGACGAGGTGCTGCGCGTCATCGACTCGCTGCAGCTCACGGCGAAGCACCGGGTGGCGACCCCGGTGAACTGGAAACAGGGCGAGGACGTCATCATCTCGGGGTCGGTGTCGAACGAGGAGGCGGCGAAGATCTACCCCCAGGGGTGGAAGGCGCCGCGGCCCTACATCCGCATCGTGCCGCAGCCGGGCAAGTGAGGAGTCTGCGTTCGGGGGGACGCGGCGCGTGATCTTCCGGCAGCTGTTCGACGCGACCTCGAGCACCTACAGCTATCTCCTCGCCAGCCGGCGCGGCGGGGAAGCGCTCATCATCGACCCGGTGCTCGAGCGGGTGGAGCGGTATCTGCAGCTGCTGCACGAGCTCGAGCTCAAACTCGTCAAGGCGGTCGACACCCACCTGCACGCCGATCACATCACGGGTCTTGGCGCGCTGCGCGACCGGACTCATTGCATCACTGTGATGGGTGAGCGCAGCCGGGTCGACGTGGTGTCGATGCGCGTCGCGGACGGCGACCGCCTCGCGATCGAAGGCCTCGAGCTCGAGGTGCTCTACACGCCGGGCCACACCGACGACTCCTACTGCTTTCGCATGGAGGACCGCGTCTTCACCGGCGATACGCTGCTCATCCGTGGCACCGGGCGTACCGACTTCCAGAACGGCGACGCGCGCGCCCAGTACCAGTCGATCTTCGGGCGGCTGCTGCACCTGCCCGAGGAGACGCTCGTTTACCCGGGACACGACTACAAGGGCGATACCGTCAGCACCATCGGCGAGGAGCGCCGCTCGAACCCGCGGCTGCAGGTCAAATCGGTCGACGAGTACGTCGAGTTGATGAGCAACCTCAAGCTCGCCAATCCGAAGATGATGGACGTGGCCGTACCCGCCAACATGAAGGTGGGCCTGCCTCAGGAGGAGGTTGCCTCACGCGGCTGGGCTGCGAGCGTCGCGGAGGCCCGCTCCCTCATCGGGTGCGCGGATGTCATCGTGATCGACCTGCGCGAGCGCGCCGAGCGCGAACGGCATGGCTCGATCGCCGGCGCGCTGCACGTCGCCTACCCGAACCTCGAGGAAAGCATCCGCGCCGGCGGCACGCTGCACGCCCTGGCGTTCTCGACCGGCAAGCGCCTCCTATTCTATTGCGCCTATGGCGAGCGCTCGGCCATGGCGGTCCAGGCGGCCCAGGAGGCCGGCGTGACCGGTGCGTGCCATCTGCAAGGCGGCATCGCTGCCTGGAAGGCGGCGGGCGCGCCCCTCGAGGTTCCGCGCTGAGAGCCGCTCAGGCTGCGGAACTCAGGGGGCGCAACCTGATGACGGCGGACGGCAACGGCTCATGAAAAGCTACGCGATACGCGAGTTCGGCACGGCGCTGGCCGAGCTCGAGACCCCCACTCCCGTGCCGCAGGGTACCGAGGTGCTCCTCGAAGTCCGGCACTGCGGCGTGTGCCACACGGACCTGCACCTGCGCGAGGGCTCGTTCGATCTCGGTGGCGGCAAGCGTCTCGCCTCCAGGCTCGCCCTGCCCCACGTACCCGGCCACGAGATCGAAGGCAGCGTGGTGGCAGCCGGACCGGCGGCCGCGGGGGTGCGCATCGGCGCGCGCTACGCGGCATTTCCCTGGATCGGCTGCGGCAGCTGCGACACCTGCCGCCGCGGCGAGGAGAACATCTGCCTTGGCGAGACACGCCAGCTCGGCTGCTCGAGCGGCTGCCCCGGCGGCTACGCCACGCACGTCCTCGTCCCGCATCCACGCTACCTCATCAACTACGGCACCGTGGAGCCGGCGCTCTCCGCCGCCTGCATGTGCTCGGGGCTGACCGCGTACTCGGCGCTGAGAAAAACCGGCCGCATCGAGAGCGACGACGCGCACATCCTGCTCATCGGCTGCGGCGGCGTCGGCATGATGGCGATCCAGTTCGCCCGCGCGCTCTTCGCTGGCGCGCCGCGGGTTGCCGACATCGATGCCGGCCGCCGCCAGGCGGCACTCGCGGCGGGTGCCGCCGCGGCCTACGACGCCGCCGACGCCGGCACGCCCGAGCGCATCCGTGCCGACACCGGCGCGGGTCCGGCTGCGGTGGTCGACTTCGTCGGCTCCGAGCAGAGCTTCGCGCTCGCGAACCGGGTCGTGCGCCGCGGCGGGAGGATCGTGGTCGTCGGCCTCTTTGGCGGAGCGCTGCAGCTGCCGCTGCCGCTCATTCCACTGCGCCAGATCTCCATCATCGGATCCAACACCGGTACGCTCGCCGAGACTCACGAGATGATGGCGCTGGTGCGCGCCGGCCGGGTGCATCCCATCCCCATCACCCGCCGCCCGCTCGCGCAGGCCGAGAGCGCTCTCAGCACCCTCGGCC
>JAGWMP010000228.1 GCA_028871705.1 Gammaproteobacteria bacterium | reverse complement strand
TCGGAGAGTGTGACGATGCTCACACATTTGAGGCCCTGAGCGCGCTCGAGCTCCTGCACCGCGCTCAGGTCCCCCTGGCCGCGCTCCTCGCGGTCGAGCGCCAGCGCCACGCCGACGGGCTCCGCGCCGCCGGTGCGGATCAGATCGAGCGACTCGCGCACCGCGGTACCGGCGGTGATCACATCGTCGACGATGAGCACGCGCCCGTGCAGCGCCGCCCCGACGATGAGTCCGCCCTCGCCGTGGCTCTTGGCCTCCTTGCGGTTGAAGGCGTAGGGGACGCTGCGGGCATGGTGGGTGGCGAGCGCGGCCGCGGTCGCGGTCACGAGCGGGATCCCCTTGTAGGCGGGGCCGAACAGCATGTCGAACGCGAGACCCGAGCGGACGATGGCGGCCGCATAACAGCGGCCGAGCACCGCCGCCGCCTCGCCGTCGCAAAAGAGCCCGGCGTTGAAGAAGTACGGGCTGTCGCGTCCGGACTTGAGGCGAAACTCCCCGAAGCGCAACGCCTCGCGCTTCATGGCGAGCGCGATGAAGGTGAGCTGGTATTCCTGCATGTCATATCATTGTTCGGCTTGCGCGTGATCACCGTCAATGTCTGCGGCATCCGCTCGGCGGCGGCCAAGGGGCTGTTCCGCTGGCTGCGGCGCCAGCGGGCCGACTTCGTCTGCCTGCAGGAGACGCGCTGCCGGCCCGAGCAGCTCGCCGGTCACGACGTCGGGCTCCCGGGCTATGCCAGCTACTTCTGCGACGCCGAGCGCAAGGGCTACGCCGGCGTGGCGCTCTACACGCGCCATGCCGTGGATCGAGTGGTGCACGGCTTCGGGGTCGAGGAGTTCGACCGCGAGGGCCGCTACCTCGAGGCGCGCCTCGGCGACCTGTCGATCGTCTCGCTCTACCTGCCTTCGGGGTCTGCGGGCCCCGAGCGCCAGGCCGCCAAGTACCGCTTCCTGGAAGCCTTCACGCCCCATCTGGCGCGCCTCAGGCGCGGCCGGCGCCGCGTCATCCTCTCGGGCGACTGGAACATCGCCCACCGGGCCATTGACCTGCGGAACTGGCGCTCGAACCAGAAGAACTCCGGCTTCCTCCCCGAGGAGCGCGCCTGGATGGATCACCTGTTCGGCCCGGCCGGCTACGTGGATGCCTTCCGCGAGGTGCGCAAGGGACCCGACCTCTACACCTGGTGGTCGAACCGCGGCCAGGCGCGAGCCAGGAACGTCGGCTGGCGCATCGACTACCAGGTGGTGAGCGCCGCCCTCGCAGGCCGGGCGCGCCGCGCCTCCATATACAAGGAGAGGCGCTTCTCCGACCACGCCCCGCTCATCATGGATTACACGCTGTGAGCGTCACGCCGGCGCCGCGGGCGGCGCGCCTCGGCGAGCTCCTTTCGAGCCCGAAGATGCTCGCGATCCTCGCGCTCGGCGCGGCTTCGGGGTTCCCGAACCAGCTCACCGAAAGCGCGCTGCAGGCGTGGCTGAAGGACGCGGGCCTCACCAATACCGCGATCGGCATCACCTCCTACGTGGCGCTGCCGTATCTCCTGAAACCCCTGTGGGCGCCGCTCATCGACCGCTATCCGCTGCCGCTTCTTGGCCGCCGCCGCGGCTGGATGCTCGTGATGCAGCTCGCGCTCGCCGCGGCCATCGCGCTGCTGGCGCTGCAGAACCCGGCGGCCTCGCTCGGCGCGGTCACGGCCTGCGCACTCGTCATCGTGTTCTGCTCGGCCACCCAGGACATCGCCATCGACGCCTGGCGCACCGACGTCTCGCTTCCGGATGAGCGCGGGCCGGCGGCCGCCGCCAACAACCTCGGCTACCGCACCGCCGCGTGGCTCGCTTCCGCGGTGGCGCTGCTGACCGCCGATCACTTCGGCTGGCGGTTTGCGTACCTCACGCTCGCCGGCGCGATGCTGCTCTTCTGCCTGGCATCGGTCCGTGCGCCCGAGCCGCCTTACCGCCACGCGCCACCGCGCACGCTGCGCGAATCGCTGCTCGCGCCGCTTCGGGAGCTGCTCGACGGCCCGGACGCCGTGATCCTGATCGCGGTGGTGATGCTCTTCAAGGTCGGTGATGCCTTCGCCAACAAGCTGTTCACGCCTTTCATGATGGACGTCGGCTTCTCCAAGACCGACATCGCGCTCATCGTCAAGTCGCTGTTCACGGCGAGCGCGCTCGGCGGCTCGCTCCTCGGCGGGGTGCTCATGGTGCGCCTCGGGCTGGTGCGCTCCATGCTGATTTTCGGCGTGCTGCAGGCGCTCAGTAACCTGCTCTACTGCGTGCTGGCGGTCTCCGGCAAGAGCTACGCCGTCATGGTGGCGGCGGTGGTGATCGAGCATGTGGCGGGCGCCATGGGCAACATCGCGCTGGTGGCTCTCATCATGGCGCTGTGCGACGTGCGCTACAGCGCTTTCCAGTACGCGCTGCTGTCGGCGCTCGCGCTGCTGCCACGCTACAGCCTGGGATATCCGGCCGGCTGGGTCGCCGACCACGGCGGCTGGTACCTCTACTACGTGACGAGCTTTGCGCTCGCGTTTCCGGGGCTCGCGATGGTGTGGCTGACGCGCGCGCGCATCGCGGCGCTCGATCAGCTGCGGGCGCGCGAGGCGCCGTGAGCGGCGTGGCGCTCGATGTCGAGCGGGTGGTGTGCCGCGAGACCGAGCTCGCCGCGCAGGGCGTACGCGCCTTCACCATCGGCGGCGGCGACTGGCCGCTCAGGGGCTTCGTGGTGCGCGCCGGCGGCGAGCTGCGCGGTTACGTGAACCGCTGCCCGCACGCGGGCCATCCGCTCAATCTGCTGCCGGACCGGTTCCTGACGCCCGACGGGGCGCTCATCCTGTGCACCTCGCACGGCGCGGTGTTCGAGAAGCTCACCGGGTACTGCGTGGCGGGCCCGTGCGCCGGAGCCTCGCTCACGCCGGTGCCGCTCGAGGTCAGGAGCGGCTACGTGCTGGTCGCGGACGCCGTGGATATCGCAGCGCTGGCGGCGGCGGAGTCTTAGGGGCCGCGCACCCTCACTCGAAGAGGTCGATGCCGTCGAGCGGGCTCATGCGCAGGTCGCGATCCTCGGCGGAGGCGTCCGCGCCGCGGATGTCCTCGCCATCGCCTTCACCGTCGGTCGACCCGCTGCCGTCCTCGGGGGGCTCTTCGGCCGCCTCCAGAGCGCCCTCGTCCCACTGGGCATCCCAGTCCTCGACGTCCATCTCCTCGACGGTGCCGTCGAAGTACTGGATCTCGATGGTGCCATCATCGTCATCGACGGCGACGACCTCGAAGAGCTGGCCGCCGTTCAACCGATACCAGTCGCCGATGCCTGGGTGAGGAGCCGTCATCGTCGCCACCTCCGCGCGGTGCGCCGGGCTCGAGCTGCTATGCTGAGGCCCGAGGCGCCCGACGCAAATCATGTTGCGCCTCAGTCGTGACGCTTTCAAGAAGCAATTAGCGCCGCACAGCACCAATGTTCGCGCAGTCGCTGAAGTTCTTCGTCGTATTCTTCGTGGTGGTCGACCCGGTGTCGCTCATTCCTCTCTTTACCGGGCTCACCGCGGGCGCGAATCCCGCCTTCAAGCGCCGCATGGCGCTGCAGGCGGTGGCGATCTCGGCGGTGATCCTGCTGCTGTTCGCACTCGGCGGTGCGGCGTTTCTGCAACTCATGGGCATCAGCCTCGAGGCGTTCCGCATATTCGGGGGCTTGCTGCTGTTTCTGCTGGCGCTCGAGATGGTGTTCGCGCGCGAGTCGGGTGCGCGCACCTCGAGCGATGAGGCGGCGGAGAGCCGGCGCCGCGCGGACATCTCGGTGTTCCCGCTCGCCTTTCCCTTCATCGCCGGTCCCGCGGCGCTCACCACCATTCTCCTATGGTTCGGGCGCGTCCAGCTGCCGGCTGAGATGGGCCTGTTCGCGGGTCTGATCGCCGCCGCCGTGCTGGTGCTCGGCATCGTCCTGGCGCTGCTGCTGGTCGCCGAGCCGCTGATGCGCGTGATCGGCGTGACGGGCGCCAACGTGGCGAGCCGCATCCTCGGGGTGATCCTCGGGGCGCTGGCGGTGCAGTTCGTGCTCGATGGGCTGCGGCAGGCCTTCGGCGCCTCCTGAAGGCCCGCCGCGTGCTCTTCAGGCCTGCCGCCTGAAGGCGAGGTCCCACACCTCGTGTCCGAGCCGCGTGCCGCGGCGCTCGAAGCGCGTCGGCAGCCGCTCGGCCGGACGCGCGCTGAAGCCGCCGCCAGGTGCGGCGTTCTCGAACCCGGGCGCCGCGCCGAGCACCGCGAGCATCTCCCGGGCATAGGGCTCCCAGTCGGTCGCCAGATGCAGCGTGCCGCCCATGGCGAGCGCGCGCGCGATGAGCGCCACGAAGGGCGCCTGCACCAGCCGGCGCTTGTGATGGCGCTTCTTGGGCCAGGGGTCGGGAAACAGGATCAACACCTCATCCAGGCTCCCCGGCGCGATCTGCCGCTCGAGGACCTCGACCGCATCGTGGCAGACGAGGCGTACGTTGCTGAGGCCGCGCTCCTTAAGTGCGAGCAGCGCCCGGCCGACGCCCGGGCGGTGCACCTCGATCCCGAGGTAGTCGCGCGCGGAGTGCGCGGCGGCGAGCGTCACCAGGTTCTCGCCGTTGCCGAAGCCGATCTCGAGCGTGCAGGGCGCGTTGCGCCCGAATACCGCGGGCAGCTCGAGCGCTCGCGCCGCGAAGTCGACCCCGAATGCCGGCCAGAGCTCCTCGAGGGCGCGCTCCTGCGCGGCGGTGATGCGCCCGGCGCGGGTGACGAAGGAGCGGATCGAGCGCGGGTGAGCGGTATCGGGCATGGCGGAAGGAGATCCTAGCGCGGCGGGA
>JAGWMP010000227.1 GCA_028871705.1 Gammaproteobacteria bacterium | reverse complement strand
CATGAGCCCGACCACGTTGAGCGCGCGCGCGAGCTTGCGCGTCTCCTCGCGCAGGTCCGCCTGCATCTCGCGCGTGAGGCTCACCGGCGGCAGCGAGCAGCCCGAGTCGCCCGAGTGCACGCCGGCCTGCTCGACGTGCTCCATGATGCCGCCGATCAGGACGTCCTCGCCGTCGCACACCGCGTCCACGTCCACCTCGATGGCGACATCGAGGAAGCGGTCGAGCAGCACCGGGCTGTCGTTCGAGACCTGCACGGCGTTGGTCGTGTAGGTGCGCAGGTCCTCCTCGTTGAAGACGATCTCCATGGCGCGGCCGCCGAGCACGTAGGAGGGCCGCACCACGAGCGGGAAGCCGACCTCGCGGGCGAGCTGCACCGCCTGGTCCTCGGTGCGCGCCGTGGCATTGGCCGGCTGTTTGAGGCCGAGCTTGCGCACCAGCGCCTGGAAGCGCTCGCGGTCCTCGGCCACGTCGATGGAGTCGGGGGTGGTGCCGATGATGGGGGCCCCGGCCGCTTCCAGCGCCCGCGAGAGCTTGAGCGGCGTCTGCCCGCCGAACTGCACGATCACCCCTTCGGGCTTCTCCACCGCCATGACCTCGAGCACGTCCTCGAGGGTGAGGGGCTCGAAGTAGAGCCGGTCGGAGGTGTCGTAGTCGGTGGAGACGGTCTCGGGATTGCAGTTGACCATGATGGTCTCGAAGCCGTCCTCGCGCAGCTGCAACGCGGCGTGCACGCAGCAGTAGTCGAACTCGATCCCCTGGCCGATGCGGTTCGGGCCGCCGCCGAGGATCATGATCTTGCGCCGCTCGGTGGGGTTCGCCTCGCATTCCTCCTCGTAGGTCGAGTAGAGGTAGGCGGTAGAGGTGGCGAACTCGGCGGCGCAGGTGTCGACGCGCTTGTAGACCGGCACCACCTTCAGCTCGTGGCGCTTGTCGCGGATCGCCTTCTCCGGCATGTCGAGCAGCTTCGCGAGCCGCGCATCGGAGAAGCCGCGACGCTTGAGCCCGCGCAGCCGCTCGGCAGTGAGCGCGCCGAAGCCGTGGGCGCGCACCTCGGCCTCCTCCTCCACCAGCTCCTCGACCTGCGCGAGGAACCAGGAATCGATGTAGGTGAGCTCGGCGATGCGCGCGCGCGGCCAGCCGGCGCGGAAGGCGTCCGCCACGTACAGGAGCCGGTTCGCTCCCGGGGCGCGCAGCTCGTGCGCGAGCCTCGCCGCCGTCTCGTCGGTGAGCGGCAGCGTCAGCTGCGGGGTGAGCCCGTCGAGCCCGGTCTCGAGCCCGCGCAGCGCCTTCTGCAGCGACTCCTGGAAGGTGCGGCCGATCGCCATGACCTCGCCGACGGATTTCATCTGCGTCGTGAGGCGGTCGTTGGCGGCGGGGAACTTCTCGAAGGTGAAGCGCGGGATCTTCACCACCACGTAGTCGATGCTCGGCTCGAAGGAGGCCGGCGTCGCGCCGCCGGTGATGTCGTTCTTCAGCTCATCGAGCGTGTAGCCGACGGCGAGCTTGGCGGCGATCTTGGCGATCGGGAAGCCCGTCGCCTTGGAGGCGAGCGCCGAGGAGCGCGAGACGCGCGGATTCATCTCGATGACGAGCAAGCGCCCGTCCTTGGGGCTCACCGCGAACTGCACGTTCGAGCCGCCGGTGTCGACGCCGATCTTGCGCAGCACGGCGATCGAGGCGTCGCGCATGCGCTGGTATTCCTTGTCGGTGAGGGTCAGTGCCGGAGCGATGGTGATCGAATCGCCGGTGTGCACCCCCATCGGATCGAGATTCTCGATGGAGCAGACGATGATGCAGTTGTCCTTGTGGTCGCGCACCACCTCCATCTCGAACTCTTTCCAGCCGATCACCGATTCTTCCAGCAGCACCTCGCCGGTCGGGGAGGCATCGAGGCCGCGCGCCACGATGTCCTCGAGCTCCTCGCGGTTGTAGCCGATGCCCCCGCCCGAGCCGCCGAGCGTGAACGAGGGGCGCACCACCACCGGGTAGCCGATCTCGCCGGCGATCGCCAGCGCCTCATCGAGACTCCTGGCGATCTGCGAGCGCGGCGTCTCGAGGCCGATCTCGCGCATGGCGTTGCGGAAGAGCTCGCGGTCCTCCGCCATGTCGATTGCCGCGCGCGAGGCGGCGATCAGCTCGACCTCGAATTTCTCCAGTACACCCTCGCGCACCAGGTCGAGCGCGGTGTTGAGCGCGGTCTGTCCGCCCATGGTGGGCAAGAGCGCATCCGGGCGCTCCTTCTCGATGATGCGCGCGACGGTGCGGGCGTTGACCGGCTCGATGTAGATGGCGTCCGCCATCTCCGGATCCGTCATGATGGTCGCGGGATTGGAGTTCACCAGGATGACCCGGTAGCCCTCCTCGCGCAGCGCCTTGCAGGCCTGCGCCCCCGAATAGTCGAACTCGCACGCCTGGCCGATGATGATCGGGCCGGCGCCGATGATCAGGATGCTCTGGATGTCGGTGCGCTTGGGCATCAGCGACCGCCCGCCTGCTGGCGGCGCAGCGTGTCCTCGGCGAGCTTCAGCTGCGCCTGCAGCCTGCGCAGCATGAGGTGATTGAAGCGCTCGAAGAGCGCGCGCATGTCGTGCGGTCCCGGGCTCGCCTCCGGGTGTCCCTGGAAGCCGAAGGCCGGACGGTCGGCGAACGTGAGGCCCTGCAGCGAGCCGTCGAAGAGCGAGCGATGCGTCGCCTTGACGCCCGCCGGCAGCGTCGACTCGTCCACGGCGAAGCCGTGATTCTGGCTGGTGATGAAGACGCGCCCCGACTCGAGGTCCTGCACCGGATGATTCGCGCCGTGATGGCCGAACTTCATCTTCACGGTCCTGGCGCCCGCGGCGAGCCCGAGGATCTGGTGCCCGAGGCAGATGCCGAAGACCGGCACGTCGGTCTCGAGGAACTTGCGGGTCGCGGCGATCGCGTAGTTGCACGGCTCGGGGTCGCCCGGGCCGTTGGAGAGGAACACGCCGTCGGGCTCGAGCGCCAGCACTTCCTCGGCGGAGGTCTGCGCCGGCACCACCGTCATGCGGCAGCCGAAGTCGGCGAGCAGCCTGAGGATGTTGCGCTTGATGCCGAAGTCGTAGGCCACCACGTGCAGGCGCTGCGAGGAGCGGATCGGCGCGCGTGCCGGATCGGGCCATACGGTGCCGTCGTTCCACTGGTAGGCGCGCTTGACGCTCACCACCTTGGCGAGATCCATGCCCTTCAAGCCCGGGAACTTGCGTGCCAGCTTGACGGCGGCGGCCTGGTCGGCCTTCTCGCCGGTCATGATGCACCCCGCCTGCGCGCCCTTCTCGCGCAACAGACGCGTCAGCTTGCGCGTGTCGATGCCGGCGATCGCGACCACCCTGCCGCGCTCGAGGAACTGCGGCAGGGATTCATCCGCGCGCCAGTTGCTCCATACCGCCGGCAGGTCGCGGATGATGAGCCCCGCGGCGTAGATCTGCGGAGCCTCGAGATCCTCGGGCGTGGTGCCGGTGTTGCCGATGTGCGGACAGGTGAGCGTCACGATCTGACGCGCGTAGGAAGGGTCGGTGAGGATTTCCTGATAACCGGTGAGGGCGGTGTTGAAAACGACTTCGCCCGTGGTGTTGCCTTTGGCTCCGATCGACTGTCCGCGGAAGATGGTTCCGTCGGCCAGTGCGAGCACCGCAGGTACGCTCACCAGTTCACTTCCCCTTGACGCACATACACAAAGCGGGAGGAGTTCTCATCGAACATCCTCCCGCCTTGCATGGACTAACCCGTACACGGATTAGGCAGAAATTTTACGGGTTCGCCCCGGCGTGTGTCCATGAGAATTCCCGCTGACGCGTTACCCCGGAGACCTCAACTCGCGTCTCGATTTCGTCCTTAAACCAATGTTTTATAACCAATAAAATCCCGCATCGCGTAGCGCCCCGGCGGCTGAGCCACGAGCCAGAGCGCAGCGGTCAGGGCGCCGCGGGCAAAGATTCCCCGCTCGTACGCACGGTGGGTAATCGCCAGCTGCTCCCCCGGGCCGGAAAAGAGCACGGTGTGCTCGCCCACCACATCCCCGGCGCGAATGCTGGCCACACCGACCTGCCCCTCGGGACGCCCTCCCGCAACCCCGCTCGGGCCTGCCGTCCCGGCCGCCGGCACCGGCAGGCCGCGGGCCGCGGCCGCCGTCCGCCCGAGCGCGAGCGCCGTACCCGAAGGGGCGTCCTGCTTGGTGCGGTGATGCGTCTCGATCACGTCGATGTCGAAGCTCGCGGGCAGTGCCCGGGCGCTCTCGCGCACCAGCTCCGTGAGCACCGCGACCGCGACGCTGGTATTCGCCGCGACGAGCAGCGCGATTTCGCGCGCCGCCGCGGTGAGTGCCGGCTCGAGCGCGGCATCGAGCCCGGTGGTGCCGATCAGCAGGGGCTTGCCCGCCGCGCGGCAGGCGGCGAGGCTCGCCGCGGTCGCCTGCGCGTGGCTGAAGTCGACGGCGACGTCCGCCTGGGAGAGCGCCGCCGCGAGGTCGCTCGTGACGATGAGATTGCTCGCGCCGAGACCTGCGAGCGCGCCCGCGTCGCGTCCGAGCGCGAGGCTCTGCGGGGATGCCAGGGCGGACGTGACGATGATCTGCGCGAAGGCGGGCGCCGCGCGCAGCAGCGCCTGGCCCATGCGCCCGGTGGCGCCGATCACGGCGAGGCGCACGAGCGGCGGGCTGTGAGCGGCGGTACCCATGCGGCGTGCCTAGTCCTTGGCCTTGGCGGAGGTGAAGAAGCGCTTCACGCCCTCGAGGAAGCCTTTCTCACGCGGCGCGTGCTTGCCCGGGTGCGCCTTGAGCGATTCCTCGAGCGAGCGGATGAGCTCTTTCTGCTCGGCGGACAGGTGC
>JAGWMP010000226.1 GCA_028871705.1 Gammaproteobacteria bacterium | reverse complement strand
CAGCGTCACGGTTGTATGGCTTGGATCACCGTGGACCGGGTACTCCTTGCCATCGAACTTCGCGGCGTAGCTCTGCCCGTTCCACTGCATGCTGAAGCCGTCTGCCGTCATCGCATAATTAACGGTAGTCGCTACTTCGTTCCCTGCGGTGGCCGCCTCCGGCCTCCAACTACCGGAGATGGCGTGCGAACCTGCCGGCCCGGCCGCCGCGCGCTTTTCGGTGTAGGAGCCCGTCGCCTCCTTCGCGCCCGTGTGGTCGACATAGCTGCCCTTGAGCATCTTCCCGTCGCCGGACGCTTCAACGGTGTTTACGACGGTCACCTTGCCCGCCAGCCGGCTGCTGATCTCGATTGACGTCGGGCTCAGCACCTTGACCGCCACCGCGTCGTGATAGGGATTCCCCCTGGTCTCGTGAAACTGGCCATCCGCCTTGACCGTGTAGGGCGGGTCGCAGTTCGCGCAGGTGTACTCGCCGTTCACCAGCTGGAACGAATCCGGTTTTCCACTCACCTGCATCGAATCGAGCTTCTGCTTCCAGGTGCCATCGAAAGCGCTGCCCGCTAAGGCAACCGCGGGCACCAGCAGCAGCGCTGTCAATCTGATTCTCATGTTGGCTCCCCTTTGTTGGTTTGGTTGGTCGGTACGTCGCCGGGACGCTCCGGGAGCGGCGGAGTGTATGCCCGACATCGCGGCTCACCAACAGCACAGCCGCAGTCTCCGCTGCACGTGTTGGAACCTGCATGCCTGGTGCGCCGCGGCAAACGCTGCGCCGCGGCAATCGCCGCACTGCGCCACGAGTGATAATGGCGCATGCCCGAGATCATGTACGTCGGCGGCTGCCTGTGCGGCGCGGTGCGCTATCAGATCGGCAGCGACGTCAGCAAGCTGTGCTTCTGCCATTGCACGAGCTGCCGCCGCGCGACCGGCGCGCCCATGGTTCCCTGGGGGACCTGCGCGCGCGATGCGCTGCGCGTGACCCGCGGCCGCCTCAGCGAGTACCGCTCCTCGGCGCAGGTCTGGCGCGGCTTCTGTGCGCGCTGCGGCACTTCGCTCACCTACCGGCACGAGGCGCGTGCCGCGGAGATCGACATCACGCTCGCCTCGCTCGATGACCCGACGCTGCTCGCGCCGCAGATGCACGTGTGGGTGAAGGATCGGCTCCGATGGACGACGATCGGCGATCAGCTGCCGCGCCACGAGGAGGGAGTTCCGGGCGACTGACGCGGCGGCCCCGCCAATCAATCAACGCGTGCGCGCCAGCAGGGCGAGGGAGACCGTGGCGAGCAGCGCCGTCGGCAGCCACGCGAGCAGCACGGGATTGAGCGCGAATACCACGGTGCTGCTCTCGATGAGCCGCTGCAGCAGGAAGAAAACGATGCCGAGCACGAGGCCGAGCAGCATGCGCGTGCCCGAGCCGGTCGAGCGCAGCGGCCCGAGCGCGAAGGGGATCGCCAGGATCGCGCAGAAGGCGATCGCCAGGGTGCGCGCGATGCGCGACCAGAAAGCGAACACGTACTCGCGCGCATCGAGCGCGTTGCTCTGGTAGTAGCGGATCAGGCGCCACAGGGCGCTGATGGTCAGCTGGTCCGGGTCCTGGACGGCGAGGCCGAGGAAACCGGCGGTGACGTTCGACTCGAGGATGCGCTCGGCGGGCGGCGTCGCGCTCACGGTGTCGCCGGAAAAACGCGACTCGGCGTAGTCGGTCAGCAGCCACTTGCGGTTGGCGCCCGCGGTGGCGCGCGGCGCGCGCCCGAGTGCCAGCAGCTGGTGCTGCGGCGAGAGCTCGAAGATCTGCATGCCGCCGAACTGCCGCTCGCCCGATTGCCCGGCGACGTTCAGGATCAGATCGCCGTCGCGCACCCACGCGCCGCTGCCGGTGCCGAAGCTCACGTTGGAGAGCTTGCTGAACGCCTTCTCCTCGCGCGCCACCTGCTGCAGCGGCGGCCCGAGGAACTCCCCGAGCACCAGCTCCGCGCCGATGAGGAGCGCGGCCGCCATGAGCGTCGTGCCGGCGAGGCGCATCACCGACATGCCGGTGGCGCGCACCACCGTGAGCTCGCTGCCGCGCGCCAGCGCGCCCAAGCCGAGCAGCGCCCCGATCAGCACCGTGATCGGCAGCAGCTCGTAGGCCTGCTGCGGGAGATTGAGCAGCGTGTACCACAGCGCGCTCCACGCCGTGTAGTGACCGATGCCGATGTCGTCCTGCTGGTCGATCAGTACCCACAGCCCGCCGAGCATCAGGAACACCAGCATCACCAGCAGCACGGAGCTGACGATGGTGCGCACGATGTAGCGGTCGAGCACGCTCATGCGCGCCGCATCCGGTAACGCATCCGGTAACGCAGCCGGTTCACGAGGTTCGGTCCGACGATGACCGCGAGCGCGAGCAGCACCACCACCGCGTGCGTCCACCACAGTCCCAGCACCGCCGGCACGGTGCCCCGGCTGATCCACACCTTGCCGGCCGAGACCAGGTTGAGATAGAGGAAGTAGATGACCACCGCGATCCAGACGCGCGCGTAGCGCCCCTGGCGCGGCTTCAGGCGCGACAGCGGCACCGCGAGCAGCGCCAGCACCATGCAGGTGAGCGGCATGGCGATGCGCCACTCGAGCTCGGCCCGCTCGGGCAGTCCGGCGGAGCCGAGCAGCGTGCCGGTCGGGCGCGCCTCGAGCGCCGTGACGGTATCCCCCGACTGCGGCACGCGCACCGGCACCACGTGCTCGGCGAAACGCAGCATGCGGAACTCCGCGCTCCCCGGGACTCCCTCGAAGCGCTCGCCGTCGTAGAGCGTCAGGATATGGGTGAGCCCATCGGGCGTGACGTCGCGGCGCGCGCGCTGGGCGAGCGCCACCTCGACCACCGGGCCGCGGTTGCGTTCCACGAACACGTTGCCGAGCGTGCCGTCGGGCTTGACCTCCTCGGCGTACACCACCGCATTGCCGCCACCGAAGCTCCTGAACTTGCCGGGCGCGATCGGCGCGAACTGCCCGGCGCGCACCGCCTCGTTGCGCAGACTGAGCGCGCGCACCGTGGCGGCGGGGGCCAGCACCAGGGTGAGCCAGGCGAGCGCGGCGGTGAGCAGCGCCGCGAGCAGCGCCACCGGCAGATAGACGTTGACGGGCCCGGCGCCGCAGGCGAAAGCCGCCGCCATCTCGCTGTCGTGGTAGAGCCGGCCGAAAGCCAGCACCACGCCGAGCAGCAGCCCGACGGGCAGCAGCACCCACAGGTACTGCAGCGCTCCGAGCCCGATCAGCTCGAGCACCACGCTCTGCGGATACTGGTTGGCGGCGGCGCGCTCGAGCACCCCGACCACCTGGTTGGCGAGCAGGATCACGAGCAGCACGGCCGTCACCACCAGCCATGCGCTCGCGACTTCCCGCAGAATGTAACGTCCGAGTATGGTGCCCAATGGGTTACACTTATCGCCGCCTGCACCCGTAATAGCACGACGCGTGCTGAACAACATGAACGGAGCGAGGCGCTTAAGAGCCGCGACTAAGGTAAATCAGACGCTCGCACGCCTCAACGGCAAGGGGATAGCGGATGGAATTTGCGGTATGGACGAAGGGCCTGGCGACTCTGGCGGTCGATTGCCTGATCGTGGGGGTTTTCGAGGAAGCCGAGCTCGGTGCCGAGGCGAAGAGCGTCGATGCGGCCTGCGGCGGACGGCTGCAGCGCCTGCTGGCGCGCGGGGATTTCACCGGCCGCGCCGGCGATACGCTGCTGCTCACCGAAGTGACCGAGATCCCGGCGCGGCGCGTGCTGCTGGTCGGGCTCGGGGCGCGCGCGCAGCTCTCGCGGCGCGGCTGGCGGCGTGCCTGGGGCAACGCCCTCGCGGCGCTCGGCCGCACCCGCATCGCGAGCGTCGCGCTGGCCCTCGATCGTCCGCCGGCCCGCGAGCTCGACGACTACTATTTCGGACGCGCGGTCGCCGAGGTCGCCGGCGCCGCGCTCTATCGCATCAATGACCTCAAGACCGGCAAGAAGCCCCCTGCCGCGGCGCTGAAGAAAGTGCTGGCCGGCCCGGTGCGCAAGAGCGACGCCGCCGCGCGCGGCTTCAAGCACGGGGCCGCGATCAGCGCCGCCGCCGCCCTGCAGCGCGACCTCGCCAACCTGCCGCCGAACATCTGCACTCCGACCTTCCTCGCCGAGGAGGCACGCGCGCTCGCCAGGCGCCACAGGAACCTCACCGCCAGGGTGCTGGACGAGCCGGCCATCCGCCGCGAGAAGATGGGCTGCCTGCTCGCCGTCTCGCAGGGAAGCCACCAGCCGCCGCGCTTCATCGTGCTCGAGTACAAGGGCGGGAGAGCCGGGGAGGCGCCGGTGGCGCTGGTCGGCAAGGGCGTGACCTTCGACAGCGGTGGCATCTCCCTCAAGGACCCGCCGGGGATGGACGAGATGAAGTTCGACATGAGCGGCGCGGCCGCGGTGCTCGCCGCCCTCACCCTCGCCGCGCAGCTGCGCCTGCCGCTCAACCTCGTCGGGCTGGTCGCCGCGGTCGAGAACATGCCCGACGGCAAGGCCGTGAAGCCCGGCGACATCGCCACCAGCGCCGCCGGTCTCACGGTCGAGATCCTCAACACCGACGCCGAGGGGCGCCTGATCCTGTGCGACGCCCTGCATTACGCACGGCGCTTCCGCCCGGCGGCGGTGGTCGATATCGCGACCCTCACCGGCGCGTGCGTCGTGGCGCTCGGCCACCACCACTCGGGCGTCATGGGCAACGACCAGAGGCTCGTCGAACAGCTGCTCGAGGCCGGGGTGCGCGCCGAGGACCGCTGCTGGCAGCTGCCGCTCACCGAGGAGTACGCCGAGCAGCTCAAGAGCAATTTCGCCGATTTCGCCAA
>JAGWMP010000225.1 GCA_028871705.1 Gammaproteobacteria bacterium | reverse complement strand
AGCAGGATCAGGTTGTCGACGCCGAGAACGATCTCGAGCGCCGCCAGCGCGAGGAACGCCAGCCAGGCGTGCGGGTCGCTCAGCGTGTCCGTGCTCCACCGCTACGGCAGGTGGTCAAGCGCCGCCTTCTTCAGCGTCGGGAAGACGTGCTCGGCGGTGAGGCCGAAGTCGAGCGCGATGGCGCTCGAGATGTAGATCGAGGAGTAGGTTCCGGCGACGATGCCGATGAGGAGCGCCGCCGCGAACCCCTTGAGCGCGGGTCCGCCGAGGAACAAGAGCGCCACCACCACGATCGAGGTCACTACCTTGGTCATGATGGTGCGCGACAGCGTCTGGTTGATCGACTGGTCGAGCACCTGATCGGGCGGTGAGCGGCGGTTGCCCTCGAAGCGCTCGCGGATCCGGTCGAAGACCACCACCGTGTCGTTCAGCGAGTAGCCGATCACCGCGAGAATCGCCGCCACCACCGACAGGTCGAACGACATCTGCGTCACGGAGAAGAAGCCGAGCACCAGGATCGGGTCGTGCAGCACCGCGAAGATCGCGCCCGCCGACAGCCGCCAGGTGTGAAAGCGCACCGCCAGGTAGATGAAGATGCCGAGCAGCGTGAAGAACAGCGACCAGGCCGCGCTCGTCTTGAGCTCCTGACCCACCTGCGGCCCGACCACGTCGAGCTGCACGACCTGCGCGCCGGGGTCGACGGCGTGCACCGCGGCCTCGAGCCGCGTGCGCACCGCGTTCGAGTCGAGCTTCGGATCGGGCGGCAGGCGGATGGCCACATCGCGCGCGCTGCCGAACACCTGCACCGAAGGATCGTGGAAGCCGGCGGCGAGCAGCTGCGTGCGCACCTGGTCCACATTGGCGGCCTGGGTGAACGTCGCGCCGGCGCTCACCCCGCCGGTGAAGTCGATGGCGAGGTTGACCCCGCGCACGAAGAACGAGCCGAGCGAGACGATCATGAGAATGACGGAGAGCGTGTACCACACCTTGCGGGTGGCCATGAACGGGTAGCTGGTCTGGTGACTGAAGAATTCCACGGTGCGTTTCCTAGCCGATGGCGAGGCGGGTGAGCTTGCGCCGGCCGCCGTACATGAGCGTGAGCAGCGCGCGGCTGCCCATGAGCGAGGTGAACATCGAGGTGGCGATGCCGAGGGTGAGCACCACGGCGAAACCGCGGATCGCGCCGGTACCGAGCACCCACAGCACGACGCCGGCGATCAGCGTCGTGACGTTGGAATCGGCGATCGCGGAGAGCGCCTTCTCGAAGCCCGAGCGGATCGCCGCCTGCGGCGACACGCCCTTGCGGATCTCCTCGCGGATGCGCTCGTAGATCAGCACGTTGGCATCCACCGCCATGCCGACGGTGAGCAGGATGCCGGCGATGCCGGGGAGCGAGAGCACCTGGTGCATCAGCGACAGGAGCGCGGTCAGCAGCACCACGTTGGCGAGCAGCACCAGGTCGGCCACGAGCCCGAACACCTGGTAATAGATCGCCATGAAGAGGAACACGCCGGCCATGCCGATGATGAGCGCGTCGCGCCCCTGCCTGATGTTCTTCTCGCCGAGGCTCGGGCCGACCACGCGCTCCTCGACCGGGTAGATGGCGGTGGCGAGCGAGCCGGAGCGCAGCAACAGGGCGAGATCGCGCGCCTCGCCGGCCTGCAGCCCCGTGATCATGAAGTTGTTGCCGAAGACCCCCTTGATGGTGGCATCGTTGATGACCTCCTCGTCGGTCACCTCGCGGACCACTTTCTTGCCGTCGACCTCGACGGTCTCGGGGCGCTTCTCGATCAGCACCACCGCCATGCGCTTGTTGATGTTGGCGCGCGTGGTGCGCAGCATGTTCTCGCCGGCGCGCGCATCAAGGCGCACGTTGACCGACGGGCCCTCCTGCGACTGCCCCGTGGTCGCGTTGGTGAGCTGGTCGCCGGTGGCGATGATCTCGCGCTTCAGGAGGATCGGACCGCCCATGCGGGTGTGGGTGTAGAGCTTGGAGCCGAGCGGCGCGCGGCCGAGCGCCGCGGCCTCGGCGGCGCTGTTCTGCATGTCCTGCAGGCGGAACTCGAGCGTCGCCACACGGCCGAGGATGTCCTTCACCTCGGCGGAGTTCTGCACGCCGGGCAGCTGCACGTTGATGCGATCGATCCCCTGGCGCTGCACGATGGGCTCGGACACCCCGAGCTCGTTGACGCGGTTGCGCAGCGTCGTGATGTTCTGCTGGATGGCGTAATCCTGGCGCTCGCGGATCTGCTGGCTGGTCATGGTCGCCGTCAGCACCGGTCCCGCGGCGCCGGTGGCGGCGTTCACGGCCAGTCCCTGCAGCGGCTGAGTGAGCGTGCCGCGGGCCGCGGCCGCATCCGCTCCCGGGGCGAGCTGAATGCGCACCGTCGCGGTCGCCCCGTCGACCGTCACGTCCTTGAAGGCGATGTTGGCGGCGGTGAGCGCGCGGCGCGCATCGGTCGCATAGCCCTCGAGCGCCTGCGCGACCGCGGAGTTCACGTCGACCTGGTAGAGCAGATACAGGCCGCCGCGCAGGTCGAGACCGAGCGGCATGGGCTTGAGCCCGAGCACGCGCAGGAACTCCGGCGTACGCGGCGCGAACGATACGGCCGTGATGTAGCTACCCTTGAAGTCCTCGTTGCCGTTCACCGCATCGCGCGCCGCCAGCTGATCGGGCACGCTGGCGAAGCGCACCATGAGGTGGCCCTGGTCGATGTAGCTCCTTGCGAAGCGCACGCCATGGTCCTTGAGGAACGATTCGACGATCTGCTCGGCCTCGGGCGTGAACGCCGCATGGTCCTTGCGCGCCACCTGCAGCGCCGGGTCCTCACCGAACACGTTCGGCAGCGCGAACAGGAGCGCGAGCAGCAGCACCGCCGCGACGAGCAGGTACTTCCAGCGGGCGTACTCCAGCATGGTCCTAGGCGCTCTTCAGCGTGCCCTTGGGCATGAGCTGGGATATCTGGTGGCGCTGCACCTTGATGCGCACGCCCTCGGCCACCTCGAGGGTGATGAAGGTCTCGCCGGCCTCGGTGACGCGTCCGAGGATCCCGCCGTTGGTGACCACCTCGTCCCCGGCGGCGAGCTTGGATACCAGCGCCTGGTGCTCCTTGGCCTTCTTCTGCTGCGGCCGGATGAGGAGGAAATAGAACACGCCGACGAACAGCACCATCATCAGGAGCGGTGTCAGCTGGCTGGTAGAGCCGGGAGCGGACTGCGCCCAGGCGTCGGAAATCAGGTTCATGTTTGCTTAGATCCCGGCAGCGAAAAAGGGCGGCATTATGCCACAGGGTCCCCTGGTTCCCGCCGGGCGCCGAGAAATCCCCGCGCCCACCGCGCAAACTCCCCGGCGGCCAGGGCGGCGCGCAGGGTGCGCATCATTTCCAGGTAAAAGTGCAGGTTGTGGATGGTGTTGAGCCGGGATCCCAGGATCTCGTTGCAGCGGTCGAGATGGCGCAGGTAGGCGCGCGTGTAGTTGCGGCAGGTATAGCAGGCGCAAGTCGCATCCACCGGGGACAGGTCGTCCTGGTGGACGCTGTTGCGGATGTTGATGACGCCGCGCGCCGTGAACAGGTGCCCGTTGCGGGCGTGGCGCGTCGGGATGACACAGTCGAAGAGATCGATGCCGCGCAGCACCGCCGCGACGATGTCCTCCGGACGGCCGACGCCCATCAGGTAACGCGGCCGGTCGGCGGGCATGTGCGGCACGAGGCCCTCGAGCACGGCGAGCCGCTCCTCTTCCGGCTCCCCGACCGCCAGGCCCCCGACCGCGAGCCCCGGCCAGTCGAGCCGCAGCAGGCTCTCGAGGGAGGCGAGCCGCAGAGGCACGTGCATGCCGCCCTGCACGATCCCGAACAGCCCGCCGGGCGGCGGCGCTGCCTGCGCGCGGTGGTAATGCGCGTGACTGCGCTCCGCCCAGCGCATCGAGCGCTCCATCGACTCGCGCGCCTCGCGCTCCGTCGCCGGGTGCGGCGTGCAGTCATCGAGCGCCATGGCGATGTCGGAGCGCAGCGTGCGCTGCATGTCCATCGAGTCCTCGGGCGTGAGGCGCACCTCGCGGCCGTCGATCGGCGAGCGAAAACGCACGCCCTCCTCGGAAATGCGCCGCAGGCTCTCGAGACTGAAGACCTGAAAACCGCCCGAGTCGGTGAGGATCGGGTGTTCCCAGTGCATGAAGCGGTGCAGGCCGCCGTGCGCGCCGATCACCGCCGGCCCGGGACGCAGCAGCAGGTGAAAGGTGTTGCCGAGGACGATCTGGGCACCAAGGCCCGTGAGCTCCTCGGGCGTCATCGTCTTCACCGTGCCGTAGGTGCCCACCGGCATGAAGGCCGGCGTGTCGATGACCCCGTGGGCGGTCGCGAGCGTGCCCGAGCGCGCCGCGCCCTCTCGCGCCGTCACCGTGAAGACCGGCCTCATGCCGCGCTCCGCGTGAGGAGCATCGCGTCGCCGTAGCTGAAGAAGCGGTAGCGCGCGGCGATCGCGTGCGCGTAGGCGGCGAGCACGGCCCCGGTTCCGGCGAACGCGCACACCAGCATGAGCAGCGTCGACTCCGGCAGATGGAAATTGGTGAGCAGCCGGTCGATGACACGGAAGCGGAAGCCCGGGGTGATGAAGAGGCGCGTCTCGCCGCTCCACGGCGCCGGCACGCCGTCGGGCGCCGCGAGCGCGCTCGACTCGAGCGCCCGCACCACCGTGGTGCCGACCGCCACCACGCGGCCGCCGCGCGCACGCGTGCGCGCCAGCGCCTCGCAGGTCGCGCGGCTCACCGTGACCCGCTCGGCGTGCATGGTGTGCGTGGCCAGCTCCTCGACGCGCACCGGCTGGAACGTCCCGGCGCCGACGTGCAGCGTGATGCAGGCGCGTTCGATGCCGCGTGCCTCGAGGGCCGCCAGCAGCGGCGCGTCGAAGTGCAGGCTGGCGGTGGGCGCGG
>JAGWMP010000224.1 GCA_028871705.1 Gammaproteobacteria bacterium | reverse complement strand
GAGCGGCCGGTCGAGCTGCGGCTCGCGGCCGGACTTGAGGGCGTCGACCGCGTGCTCGAGCATGTCGAGATAGAGCGCGAGGCCGATCTCGGTCATGTTGCCGCTCTGCTGCTCGCCGAGGAGCTCCCCCGCGCCGCGGATCTCGAGGTCGTGGGTCGCGAGCACGAAGCCGGCGCCGAGCTCCTCCATTGACTCGATGGCCTCGAGGCGCTTGGCGGCGTCGCGCGGCAGCGCCTGGCGGGGCGGGGCTATGAGGTACGCGTAGGCGCGGTGGTGCGAGCGGCCGACGCGCCCGCGCAGCTGGTGCAGCTGCGCGAGCCCCATGTGATCGGCGCGGTTGATGATGATGGTGTTGGCGCTCGGCACGTCGATGCCGCTCTCGATGATGGTGGTGCACACCAGCAGGTCGAAGCGCCGGTGGTAGAAGTCCACCATCAGCTGCTCGAGGTCGCGCTCGCGCATCTGGCCGTGGGCGACGCGCACGCTCGCTTCGGGCACCAGCGTCTGCACCTCGGCGGCGATCCTGGCGATCGAGCGCACCTCGTTGTGCACGAAGTAGATCTGGCCGCCGCGGCGCAGCTCGCGCAGCGCCGCCTCGCGCAGCGTCGCGCCGTGCCACTCGATGAGGAAGGTCTTGATGGCGAGCCGCGCGGCCGGCGCGGTGGTGATGAGCGACAGATCCCGCAGTCCCCCGAGCGCCATGTTGAGGGTGCGCGGAATCGGCGTCGCGGTGAGGGTGAGTACGTGCACGTTGGCGCGCAGCGCCTGCAGGCGCTGCTTGTCGCGTACGCCGAAGCGCTGCTCCTCGTCGATGATGAGGAGCCCCAGGTCCTTGAAGCGCGCGTGGCTGTGCAGCAGGCGGTGGGTCGCCACCACGATGTCGACCTTGCCGTGCTCGAGCCCCGCGAGCGTCGCCTGGGTCTCCTTCGAGCTGCCGAAGCGCGACAGCGCCTCGATGCGCACCGGCCAGTCGGCGAAGCGGTCGCGGAAGTTGGCGAGGTGCTGCTGCACCAGCAGCGTCGTCGGCGCGAGTACCGCCACCTGCCTGCCCGATTGCGCCGCCACGAAGGCCGCGCGCATCGCCACCTCGGTCTTGCCGAAGCCGACGTCGCCGCAGACGATGCGGTCCATGGGGCGCTCGGCGCCGAGGTCCGCGAGGACCTGGCGGATGGCCTCGGCCTGGTCGGCGGTCTCCTCGAAGGGGAAGCCGTTGACGAAGGCCTGGTAGTCGGTCTCGGCCGCGGTGAGCGACAAGCCGCGCTGCGCCTTGCGCCGGGCATAGAGATCGAGGAGCTCGGCGGCGACGTCGCGGATCTGCTCGGCGGCGCGCCGCCGCGCTTTCGCCCATTGGTCGGTGCCGAGCTTGTGCAGTGGAGCGCTCTCGGGGGCCGCGCCGGTGTAGCGGCTCACCAGGTGCAGCGCGTGCACCGGCACGTAGACGCGGTCGCCGTCCTGATACTCGAGCACCAGGAACTCGCCCGGCTGACCGGCGATTTCCATGGACTGCAGCCCCGCGTAGCGGCCGACCCCGTACTCCTCGTGCACCACCGGCGCGCCGGGGTTCAGATCCTGCAGGTCGCGCAGGATCTGCCCGGGGTCCACGGCGCGCTTGCGCCGGCGCTCCTGGCGGGCGCGCGCACCGAAGAGCTGCGCTTCGGCGATGACGGCCAGCGGCGGCGCGGTGAGGGTCAGGCCCTCGAGGTCGGGCGCAACCGCGAGGGCGAGCGGCGCGTCTCCGGCGGCGAACGCCTCCCAGCCGGGCACGCTCGCGGCCTCGTGGCCGTGGGCGCGCAGCAGCTCGGCGAGCATCTCGCGCCGCCCGGGCGAGTCGGCGGCGATCAGCACCCGCCCATGGAACTCGCGCACGAACCTGTCGAGCGGCGCGAGCGGCTCGGCGGCGCGCATGTCGAGCCGCAGCTCGCGCGGCGCCGTGCTCGGGAAGTTGGTGAGTCCCGGCCGCGCACCGCCGAGCTCGGTGTCGGCCTTGAAGGCGTCGAGCCCGATCGAAGCGAAGCGCGCGAGGCCCGCGGTGAGCTGCGCCGGCTCGAGGAACAGCTCCGCGGGGCCGAGCACCGGGCGCTCGAGGTCGTGGCGGCGGTCCTCGTAGCGCGTCTCGATGTCCGACCAGGCGCGCGCCAGCGCCTGCGGCAATGCCGCGTCGTGCACGATGACGGCATCGGGGGGCAGGTAGTCGGTGAGCTGCGCGAGCCGCTCGAAGAACAGCGGCTGGTAGAACTCGATCCCCGCCGGCGCGAGGCCCTCGCTCACGCCGCGGTAGACGGCGCTCCGGGCCGGATCGCCCTCGAAGCGCGTGCGATAGCGGCGGCGGAAGTCGCGCACCGCCTCGCGGTCGAGCGGCACCTCGCGCGCCGGCAGCAGCCGCACCTGCTCGAGCGCATCGAGCGAGCGCTGGGTCTCGGGGTCGAAGCGCCGGATCGCCTCGATCTCCTCATCGAACAGGTCGATGCGCAGCGGCGTGGCGCTGCCCATCGGAAAGACATCGAGGAGCGAGCCGCGCACCGCGAACTCCCCGGGGCTCACCACCTGGCCGACGCTCGCGTAGCCCGCCTCGACGAGGCGCTCGCGGAACGGCTCGAGGCTGAGCGACTGGCCGCGCTTCAGGTCGAAGGCGCGGCCCTGCACGTAATCGCGCGGCGGCAGGCGCTGCAGCAGCGTTTCGGCGGCGACGATCAGGCAGCCACGCTTGAGGTGCGGCAGCTCGTGGAGCGTGCGCAGCCGCTCGGAGGTGATGTCGGGGTGCGGCGAGAACAGGTCGTAGGGCAACACCTCCCAGTCGGGCAGGCGCAGCAGCGTGAGCGCGCGGTCCGCGTAGAAACGCAGCTCCGCGCTGGTGCGTTCGAGCTCGCGCGCGCCGTCGGCGATCACCACGAACACGCGTGCGTCGGCGCGGGTGGCCTCGGCCAGGGCCAGCGAGGCGGCACTGCCGTAGAGCTGGTGCCACTCGAGGTGCGGCGTGGCCGCGGTGGGCAGCGGTGGTGCGAGGAGCGTCGGCGACGCCATCTTCAGGCGCCGGCTGGCTCCGCGGCGAGCTGGATGCGGGTGCCGAGCGGCACGCAGAAGATGTCGATCGGATGCGAGCGTCCACGCAGCTGCAGCGGCGGCAGCGGCGTGGCGCCGATGTCGAGGCCGTGCTCGTCGAGGGAGCGCTTGAGCGTGCTCGAAAACAGCATCTCACCGGCGCGCGCCCGCTGGCACAGCCGTGCGGCGATGTTCACCGTGTCGCCGATGATCGTGTAGTTCATGTAGGCGGAGGAGCCGATGTTGCCGGCCACCACGTCGCCCTCGTTGATGCCGATGCCGAGGCCCGCCTCGATCTGGTGGCGCGCGCGCCAGCTGCGCGACAGCTCGGCAAAGCGCGCCAGCATCTCGCGCGCGGCGCTCACGGCGCGCTGCGGGCTGTCGGGCTGCTCGGTCGGCACGCCGAAGCCGAGCATCAGGCAGTCGCCCGCCATGTGGAACACGGTGCCGTCGTACTTGAAGGTGATCTCGGTGAGCAGCGAGAAGAACTCATTGAGGAGCGGCACGATGTGCTGGGCGTCGAGCTGCTCGGCGATGCTGGTGAAGCCGCGCAGGTCGGCGAACAGCACCACGGCATGGGCGCGCATCTCGAGCGGCGGGGAAGGGGCGAGCAGCGTGTTGCGCAGCTCCGTGTCCTCGAGGATCTTGTCGGCGACGCGCGGCGACACGTAGCGGCGGAACGTCTGCCGCAGCAATTCTTCGCGGCGCCGGATATCGCTGCCCGCGCGCAACAGGGCCTCGATGCGGGCCCTGAGAGGCTCGTCAACCGACACGTGTTCCCCGATTCTTTGGTATTGGCGCGGAGCCTACCATTGGCGCGTGGCGGCGTGCCAGCGCGCGGGACAGGAGCGAATGGCGCTGCGTCTCAGGCGGAGGGTGCCGGCGCGGGTGCGGCCGCCGGTGCCGGCGGCGCCGCGGTCTCGCCGCCCGTCGCCACCGCGTGGATCACGCGATCGCCTTCGAAGAACACCGCGAAGCCGCTGTAGTCCCAGCGCGTGATCGGCGGGCGATGCGGGCTGCCGCCACCGACGGCCGGATGGCGGGTCACCGGCGCGCCGAAGTGCTTCTCGACTTCGCTCATGGTGAGGCCGCGCTTGGGACGATCGACCTGGGATTCGCGCACCTGCACCTGATCGTTGACGATCACGGTGTCGGCGAGCGCGCCGCCGGCGGCAGCGCAACCGCACAGGAGCGCCGCGAGAATTCGAGTCTGCATGCGAGTTCCTCCGGTCCGGCGCGACTATAGCACCGCGGGCAATCTGTCAAAGCCGGCCCGCCGAGCGCGGCCCCCAAATCTGTGACGCAGGTCTGAAAAGCGGCCCATCTGTGGTTAAATCGCGACGATGTTCCATCCGCTGCCGCTGTACGTCGGCCTGCGCTACGTGCGGGCGCGCTCGCACAAGTTCTTCGTCTCCTTCATCACCTGGGCGTCGCTCGTCGGGGTATGCGTCGGGGTCGCGGCGCTCATCGTGATCCTCTCGGTGATGAACGGCTTCGAGAGCGAGCTGCGCGACCGGCTGCTGTCGCTCAGCGCCCAGGTACGCGTGATCGCCGCGCGCGAGTCGGCCGCGGTCGACTGGCCGGACGCCGCGCGGCGCGCGCGCGCCGTCGCCGGCGTCGCGGCGGCGACGCCGTACGCGGAGCTGCAGGCCCTCGGGGTACGCGGCGCCGAGATGCTGCCGGTGGTGCTGCGCGGCGTCGATCCCGGCGACGCTGCCACGGTGCGCGAGCTCGGCGCGGCCATCACCCACGGCCACCTCACGGATCTCACGCCCGGCTCGGGCCGGGTCGTCATCGGCGAGCTCATCGCGGAGCGGCTCGGCCTCGCGCTCGGCGATCAGCTGACGCTGCTGTTGCCGACTCTGAGCGATGACGGCGCGCCGCAGGGGAAGCT
>JAGWMP010000223.1 GCA_028871705.1 Gammaproteobacteria bacterium | reverse complement strand
AACTCGCCGAGCTCGCGCACCGCGGCGCAGACGCGGCGGGCGCGCGCGGCGTAGCCGGGATCGTCGGCGAGCAGCTGGCCGTAGTCCTTGACGAGTGCGGCACAGCCCGAGGCATTGAGCACCAGGGCCTCGATCTCGCCCGCCTCGAGGCGCGGGTACCAGGCATCGATGTTGCGTCGGGCAGCGGCGCGCGCTCCTTCCGGGTCGCCGAGGTGCTGGCGGATCGCGCCGCAGCAGCCCGAGCGCGCATCGATCGCGGCGGCGATGCCGAGCGCATCGAGCACGCGCGCGGTCGCCGCGTCGATCGAGGGGGCGAGCGCCCCCTGGGTGCAGCTGTTGAGGAGCAGCACCTGGCGGGCGTGGCGTCGCTGCGGCCAGGCGCCGGCGGCGCGGGCCGGGGCCAGCGCGGCGCGGAGCGGCGCCGGCAGCACGAAACGCAGCGCCCGCCCGAGGCGCAGCGCCGGTGCGAAGAGCGCGCGCCGCGTCAGTCCCTCGCGCAGCAGCCAGTGCTGCGCGCGCACTCGCCAGGGGCGGCGCACCTGCGCATCGACCGCGGCGCGGCCGATGTCGAGGAGGCGCCCGTACTCGACCCCCGAGGGGCAGGTGGTCTCGCAGTTGCGGCAGGTGAGGCAGCGATCGAGATGCAGCTGCGTCACGGGAGTCGCGGGAGCGCCCTCGAGCACCTGCTTGATCTGGTAGATGCGTCCGCGCGGCCCGTCGAGCTCATCGCCGAGCAGCCGGTAGGTCGGGCAGGTGGCGTTGCAGAATCCGCAGTGCACGCAGGCCCGCAGGATCGCTTCCGCCACCCGCCCCGATGCCGTGTCCCTGAAGGCCGCTGCGAGCCGGGTCTCCACGGCTTCAGAGCCCCACGACGAGACGATTGGGATTGAAGATGCCGTGCGGGTCGAAGCGCGCCTTGAGGCGCCGGTGAATCTCGAGCACGGCGGGCGCGAGCGGCTGAAAGCGGCCGCCGGGGACGCCGCCGCGCCAGTGCAATGCCGTGCCGCCGGCGGCGGCGGCGTGGCGGCGCACCTCCTCGGGTGCCGCAGCCGAGGCGTACCAGCGCAACGCTCCACCCCACTCGATGAGCTTCGCGCCGGGGAGAGTCAGCGGCGCGGCCGTCGAGGGGAGCGACAGGCGCCACAGATGTGGGGCGTCGCCGAAGAGCGCGTGTTGCTGGCTGCGCAGCTGCCGCCACCAGTCGCGCGCCGCTTCGGCCGTCAGCACCTCACCGCCGAGTTGCGTACGGGCCGCGCGCACCGCGGCGGCAGCTCCGGAAAGACGCAGCCACGCGATCCCATTCCACCACGCGCTCGCCGAGATCGGCAGCGGCCGTCCCGCCCAGCGGTTGAAGGCGGCGAGCGCCTCGGCCTCCCCGAGCTCGAAGCGCACCGTGAGCTCCTCGCGCGGCAGCGGCATCACTTTGAGCGACACCTCGAGGATGGGTCCCAGGATCCCGAGCGAGCCGCACAAGAGCCGCGATACATCGAACCCGGCGACGTTCTTCATCACCTTGCCGCCGAAGCGCAGCACCTCGCCGTCGACGCCGAGCAGCACGGCACCCAGCACGAAGTCGCGCGCCGCCCCGGCGCGCGCGCGGCGCGGACCCGACAGGCCCGCGGCGATCGTGCCGCCGAGCGTCGGATCGCCACCGAGAGAGGGCGGCTCGAAGGCGAGGAACTGGCCCTTCGATTCGAGCAGCGCCTCGATCGTGGAGAGCCGCGTGCCGCAGCGCGCCGTGACGACGAGCTCGGCGGGCTCGTACTCGGTCACGCCCTGGTAACCGGTGAGGTCGAGCGGCGCGCCTTCGCGGCTTTCGCCGTAGAAGTCCTTGGTGCCCGCGCCCGCGAGGCGTAGCGCCGTGCGCGCGCGATGGGCCTCAATCACGGCCGTGCGCAGCTGCGCGAGGGTGGGATCCATGACGTCAGAATCTCGGCAGCTCGGGGTGCGGCAACGCGCCGCGGTGCACGCGCTGGCGGCCGTACTCGGCGCAGCGCGGCAGCGTCGGGATCGCCTTGCCGGGATTGAGCAGCCCGTACGGGTCGAAGGCCTCCTTGACCGCGAAGAACGCCGCGCGCTCGGCGTCGGAGAACTGCAGGCACATGGGATTCAGCTTCTCGACGCCGACGCCGTGCTCGCCGGTCACCGTGCCGCCGAGCGTCACGCACAGCTCGAGGATCTCGGTGCCGAACTGATCGGCGCGCTCCCACTGTCCTTCCTGGTTGGCGTCGAACAGGATGAGTGGATGGAGGTTGCCGTCGCCGGCGTGAAAGACGTTCATGCACTTGAGGCCGTACTTCTCCTCCATCCGCGCGATGGCGCGCAGCACCTCGCCGAGCGCGCGGCGCGGGATGGTGCCGTCCATGCAGTAGTAATCGGGCGACAGCCGTCCGGCGGCCGGGAAGGCGTTCTTGCGCCCCGACCAGAAGCGCAGGCGCTCGGCCTCCGAGCGCGAGACGGCGAGCGCCGTGGCGCCGGCGGCACGCAGCACCGACTCGATCGCCGCCACTTCCTCGTCGACCTCCTCCGGCGTGCCGTCGGATTCGGCGAGCAGGATGGCTTCGGCGGTGAGGTCGTAGCCGGCGCGCACGAAGGGCTCGACCGCCGCGGTCGCCTGGCGGTCCATCATCTCGAGCCCGGCCGGGATGATGCCGGCGGCGATGAGCGCGGCGACGCCGTCCCCCGCCTTGCCGACCTCATCGAAGGAGGCCATCACCACCTGGGCGCGCTCGGGTCGCGGCACGAGCTTCAGCAGCACCTCGGTGACGATCAGCAGCAGGCCTTCGGAGCCGAGCGTGACGGCGAGCAGGTCGAGGCCCGGGGAGTCGAGCGCCGCGCCGCCGAGCTCGATCAGCTCGCCCTCGATGGTGCAGGCGCGCACCCCGAGCACGTTGTGCACGGTGAGACCGTACTTCAGGCAATGCACGCCGCCGGAGTTCTCGGCCACGTTGCCGCCGATGGTGCAGGCGATCTGCGAGGAGGGGTCGGGCGCGTAGTAGAGGCCGAAGGCAGCGGCCGCCTCCGAGACCGCGAGATTGCGCACCCCGGGCTGCACGCGCGCCGTGCGCGCCAGCGGGTCGATGTCGAGGATGCGATCGAAGCGCGCCAGCGAGAGCAGCACCCCCTCACCGTGCGGCATCGCTCCACCCGAGAGTCCCGTGCCCGCGCCGCGCGCCACCAGCGGCACGGCGAGATCGCGGCAGGTGCGCACCACCGCGCACACCTGCGCTTCGGTGCGGGGCAGGGCGACGAGCAGGGGCTGCTGGCGATGCGCCGCGAGGCCGTCGCACTCGTACGGCCGCAGCTCCTCCTCGCGCGCCAGCAGGCCATCGTCCGGCAGCACGGCGGCGAGCGCGCGCGCCACCTCGAGGCGGCGCGCGCGGCGCACGGGATCGGCAGCGGCGACGGTGGCTGACACGCGCTCCATCCTAGAGCCCGTTCTTGATCCGCGTCCAGGTGCGGGTCTTCAGGCGCTGGTAGCTCACGTCGAACTCCGCCGGCAGGTAGAGCCGCGCGCGCACCGCCGGCGGCGGATAGATCGCCGGATCGTCGAGAATCTCCCGGTGCACCAGCGGCCGCGCCGCCAGGTTGTCGTTGCCGTAGTGGGTGTAGTTGGTGATGTCGGCGATGACGTGCGGATCGAGCAGGAAATTGATGAAGCGGTGCGCCGCGTGCGGGTGGGGCGCGCCGGCCGGGATGAGGAAGGCGTTGTAGGTGATGTTCGAGCCCTCGCGCGGCAGCGTGAAGGCGAGGTGCAGGTCGAGCCCGGCGGCGCGCGAGCGCACCATGGCGAGGGAGTAGTCGCTCGACCAGCCCATGGCGAGGCACAGCTCGCCCGAGGCGAGCTGATAGACGTAATCGTTCGAGTCGAAGAGGCGGATGTAGGGGCGCACCGCCATCACCAGCCGCTCGGCCGCCTTCAGGTCCTCGGGACGGCGCGAATTGGGATCCAACCCCAGATATTTGAGCGCGAGCTCGAGCACGTCGTCCGGGGAGTCGAGGAAGCTCACGCCGCAGTCGGCGAAGCGCGCGACGACGGCGGGCTTGAACAGCATGTCGAGGCTGTCGATGGGCGCGTCCGCGAGGCGCGCGCGCACCAGGTCGGCGTTGTAGGCGAAGCCGTTCATGGCGTGCAGGTACGGCGCGGCGTAGCGATTGCCGGGATCGGCCTGCGCCTGCACCGCGAGCACGGCGGGATCGAGGTTCTTCCAGTTGGGCAGCTCGGCCTTGTCGAGCGGCTCGTAGAGGCCGGCGCGGATCTGCCGCGAGTACCAGGCCATGCTGGTGCTCACCAGATCGTAGCCCGAGTCGCCCACCATGAGCTTCGACTCGAGCGTCTCGTTCGAGTCGAATACGTCGTACCCCACCTTGATGCCGGAGGCGCGCTCGAACGCGGCGACCGTGCCGGGGGCGATGTAGTCGTCCCAGTTGTAGATGTGGAGCACCGGCTCTTCGGCCGCCGGGCTCGCGACGTGGCGCGTGCAGGCGGCCACCGCGAGCGCCAGGGTTGCGGCGATGAGCGCCGCGGCGAGCTGCGATGCCGCGCGGCCGCTCAACGGCTTAAGGCCGCGCCAGCTCCGCCCTGACCCAGTCCTGGAACTGGCCGATCGCGTACTCCTCGGGCATGAGCACGCCGGCCGTGTGCGGCAACGCGTGCAGGCCCTGCTGGTTGAGCTCGCAGACCGCCGCATCCTCGCTCATCACGATGTCGGTGAACTCGACCGCGTTCATGATGTTGTGGCGCGGATCGGCGAGGGTCTCGGGCAGGAAGAGGAACTCGATGCTCATGGCGGTGAGCTCGGGCGCGAGCGGCAGGAGGCGCACCACGCGCACGTAGTCGACGTGCGTCACGATGAACACCGAGGGGACGGAGGTCATGTAGTGGTGGCCGGCCTTGCGGTCCGCCTCGCTCAGGTGCGGGAACGGCACCCCGGC
>JAGWMP010000222.1 GCA_028871705.1 Gammaproteobacteria bacterium | reverse complement strand
CCGGTGGCCGGCGCGCGCCAGATGGGCGCCGACGATCGAGCCCATGGCGCCCGCGCCCAGGATCGCGAAGTCGAAGTCGGGCACGGCGCGGCCCTCCTTACAGGGCGTCGGCGATGTCCTGCATGAGACCGCGGTCCTGGGGCCGGGTCTCGGGCGGATAGCGCTTGAGTACCCGGCCGTCGCGGCCGATCAGGAACTTCTCGAAATTCCAGCTGATGTCGCCGGCGAAGCCGTTCGCGGGCGAGGTGAGGAACGCGTAGAGCGGATGGCGGCCGGCGCCGTTGACCTCGAGCTTGGCGCTCAGCGGGAAGCTCACGTCGTAGGTGCTCTTGCAGAAGCGCTCGATCTCGGCCTCGCTCCCCGGCTCCTGCGCGCCGAACTGGTTGCACGGGAAGCCGATCACCGTGAAGCCCTCGGCAGAGAGCTCGCGCTGCAGCTCCTCGAGCCCGGCGTACTGGGGTGTGAGTCCGCAGCGGCTCGCCACGTTGACGGCGAGCGTCACGTTGCCCCGGAGTTTCCCGAGGAGATCGGCGCTGCCGTCGACGCCCTGCACCGCGATGTCGTAGAAGCCGCTCATGGTTCTTTTGCGATACGCCTTCAGGCCGAGGGTTGCGGTGCCGCGGCGGTGGCGGTATCCGCCGCCGTCATCGTGATCGACTCGACCGAGTAGCCCGCCTCGATCCAGGCGTCGAGCCCGCCCCTGAGGGGCCGCACCCGCTCGAAGCCGTGATCCATGAGCAGGCGCGCCACCCTGGCCGCCGAAGCCTCGTTGGGACAATTGCAGTAAAGGACGATCTCGCGATCGCGCGCGAGACCCGTCAGGTGCCGTGCGGCGTCCTGCACCGGCACGTTGAGCGCGCCGGGAATGCGCCGCAGCTCGAGCGTCTGCGCGGTGGGCGAGCGTACGTCGACGATCAGCGGCGTGGCGCCCGCGTCCATCTGCCGCCGCAGCTCCTCGACGCTGATGCGCGCCATCTCGAGCGCGGCATAGAAGCGCCGCCGTTCCCACCACTTGACGCCGATGTAGCCGGCGAGCACCAGCAGCAGCACGCCGGCGGCGGCACCGCCCACCTGCGTCGCCTGCGGCAGCAGCCGCTCGATCTGCGCGCGCAGCAGCGCCCCGGCCGCCAGCGCCGCGCCGACCCACAGGGTCGAGCCGAGCAGGCTGAACGCGCCGAAGCGCGCGAGCGGCATGCGCGTCGCGCCGGCGAGCGGCGGCGCAATGAGCGCGAGCCCCGGGACGAACTTGGCGAACAGCAGCGCCTTCGGCCCCCAGCGCTCGAAGGCGCCCTGCGTCTGACTGACGCACGAATCCGGCGACAGCGAGATCTGGCAGAGAAGTCGCATCACGCGGTTGCCGTAAGCGCGGCCGGCCCCGTACCAGGCGCTGTCGGCGAGCACGCAGGCGCCGACTGCGAGCGCGTACAGCAAGGCGGCGGACAGCTTGCCGCTCGCGGCCACGGCGCCGGCCACCACCAGCGTGGGTACGGCCGGCACCGGGAAGCCGAGCTGCTCGAGCAGCACGTTGAGAAACACGAAGCCGAGACCGAAGGGGCCGCGCACGGGGCGATCTTGCGCCGCCGCGGGCTGAGCGACAAGGCGACGGCCGGGGGAGAGCGTGCTCCCCCGATCGAAGCGTATGGTCGTGGTTAGCCCGGGAAGTGCGTGAAGAGCGCCGCGACCGCGGCGTCGATCCTCTGCTCCGCGTCCGTACCGGTCGCGCCGGAGAGGTTCTGGTCGACCGAGGCGTGCCAGAGCGCTTCGCGGGTCTTGCCGTCGTACAGATCGATGCCGATCACGCCCTGGTGATAGACGTAGGGGCCGTCCCAGCCCCAGGGTCCCCACGGTCCGCCCCAGCCCCAGGCACCGAAGCCGTAGCCGTACCCGCCGTAGCCGTAGGGGCCGGGGAAGCCGGGGTCGACGACCAGGGTCGAGCCGATGCCGTAGCCGACCAGGCAGTCGGCGTTGTCTTTGACCAGCTGCACCCCGACGGTGGCCATGTGGGCGGTGATCGCGGCGCGCAGCCGGCTTTCGTTCACGGGGTTGGCGATGGTGCCGTGCATCGGGTTATCGGCGCGGAAGGAGCCGATGAACGCGAACGTGTGGCATTGGCCCGCATGGAACGCGGTCCGGTTGACGTCGGAGCGCACCTGCAGCGCGCAGCCGCCGAGCGCGAGGCCCGCGCCCATGACGGCTGCCAGGGTGAGGGAACGGGGAATCCATTGCATCATGTGCTTGACCTCGCGCCGCGGGATGCGCAGCTACGCCCGCCGCGCACTCGCCCAACGCGCGGCCCCGCGAAGGGTTGACCCCGATGATGCGCCGCCGTTCCCGCGGCGGCAACGAACGGTCACAATGACCCCGTGACGGCACCCAAGGCGTTCATTTCCTGGAGCTCGGGCAAGGACAGCGCCTACGCGCTGTGCGAGGCGCGCGCCGCGGGGCTCGCGGACGTGGTCGGCGCCGTCACGACCTTCAGCGAGATCTACGACCGGGTCGCGATGCACGGCGTGCGCGCGAGCCTCCTCGAGCGCCAGATCGCCGCCCTCGGACTCCCCTCGCTCAGGGTGATGCTGCCGACCCCGTGCTCGAACGAGGTCTACGAGGCGCGCTTCGCCGCGGCGTGCGAGCAATTGAAGCGCGATGGCATCCGCCACATCGTCTTCGGCGACCTGTACCTCGAGGACATCCGCGCCTACCGCGAGCGGCAGCTCGCCGCGCTCGGCATGACGCCCATCTTCCCGCTGTGGCGGCGCCCGACCGCGGAGCTGGCGCGTGCCATGATTGCGAGCGGCCTGGTGGCGCACCTGGTGTGCCTCGATCCGCGCCGCCTGCCGCGCGAGTTCGCCGGCCGGCGCTTCGATGCGCAGCTGCTGGATGACCTGCCGCCCGGGGTCGATCCGTGCGGCGAGAACGGCGAATTCCACACCGTGGTGACGGCGGGTCCGATGTTCGCCGCCCCGATCCCCGTCAAGCCCGGCGAGGGGGTCGAGCGCGACGGGTTCGTGTTCGCCGACGTCCTCGACGTCTAGGCGCTGCGCCGCGCGCGCAGGGCGCGCGGCAGGAGCCGCGCGGCGCACAGCCCCGCCAGCGCGAGCAGCGTCGCGAGCTCGAGCGCGCCGCCACCGCCATGGCCCGAGCCGCCGGATGCGGCGGTCACGGTGAGCGTCGCCGAGGCGGTGCCCGAGCCGTTGGCGTTGGTGCATCCCAATGTGAAAGTCTCACTCCCGGTCGCCGTCGGGGTGACGGTAGTGCTGCCGCTGGTCGCCGAGGTGCTGAGGCTCCCCGAGCCCGTGCAGCCCGTGGCCTCGATGCCGTTCCAGGTCACGGTCGCCGACTGACCGAGCGGGATCGTCGTCGGTGACACGCTTACGATCGCGCCGGCCGGCAGAGAGGCCATGGCCGCGCCCGCCTGCAGGAACCCGAAGCCCGTCGCGATGTCGGGCGACGGCGAGTCCATCGGCGCGGCGGTGCTGCGCATCGCGGTGTAGATCTGCGTCGGCGTCAGCGCGGCATTCGCCTGCAGCATGAGCGCGGCGAGGCCCGCGGCGTGCGGGGCCGCGGCGGAGGTGCCGAAGTAGTTCGGATAGCTCGCATCGTCCGCGCACTCCACGACGTTCGAAGTATCGGTGAGCCCCGCACTCGCGAGGGTGAAGCCGAAGAACGTGGTGTTGACGCCGTCGGGCCCGACGAAGTCGGGCTTCTGCCGGACGACCGCCGTGGCGAGGCGATTGCCCGAGGCGTCGAAGAGAATCGGGTCGCCGCCGAAGGAGGAATAGAACTCGAGCAGCGCGGCGGGCGTCTGCCCGCAGGGCTCAGTCTGGTAGAAGCGGGCTGCGCCCACGGCCGCCGCCCCGGCCGCGCCGGGGTGGCCCTGGATGGTCGCGTTGACGGTCGGAACGAAGTTCGCGAACGCGCTGCCGGCGCCGTCATCCTCCCAGGCGATCTTGACGCGCCCGGGCGCCGTGCCGCTGACGAGTCCCACGGTGACGCTGACCATGGTCTGGGCGGTGTTGCCGGTCGCGGTGGCAGGATTGCCGATGATGAGGCCCTGCACCGGGTCGGTGCCCTTGGCGTTGGCTCCGGTACAGGTGGTGGCGGTGGTCGTGAGCTGGGTGTTCGAGTCGAGATTGAAGATCGTATAGTTCGGCGGCGTGCTCACGCACAGGTCCAGCGTGCGCAGCGCGCCGCCGCTCTGCGGGGCGCCCGTGACGTAGGGGTCGTCCCATTCGAGCACGACCGCGATGAACTCGCCCGGCACGAGCGCGGGCACGTTGATGTTGAGCGTCGCGACGCTGGTCGCGCCCGTGGCATCCATGTTGAGCAGCTTCTCGCCCGCTTGCGCACCGCTGCCCGCGATATTGAACACCGGAGTGAGGTTGTCGTAGGCGAGATTGCTGTTGTTGCCGGCCGCCGAGAAATAGGCGACGCCGTTGCCTTCGACCTTGTCGACCGCCTGGGCGACGATCCCGTCCTGGAAGAAGGGCTCGTCGTAGTAGCCGACGTCGTCGGCGATGACCTTGGCGCCCTGGGTGGCGAGGGTCTCGATGCCGCTCGCGAAATCCGCCTCGCTGTTGTCCGCCGTATAGAAGGCGAGGCCCGCACCCGGCGCCACGGCGTGCACGATCTGGATCATCGCGCGGCCTTCGTCCGCGAAGGGCAGCTCGAGCGGCGCGCCGTAATTCATGCAGCCCTGGGTACCAGCCTGCCCGTAAGTCCCGCCGACCTCCTCGAGGACGTTGACGTTCGCGGGCAGGGCGCCCGTCGAGACATCCATCTGCGCGTCGGCGGTGAAGCCGTTCTGTGCGTAGCCGGTGCCATTGGTCTCGGTGGGCGGCAGGTTGTTGGCGGCGTAGACGGCGTAGCAGTCGTAGCTGTCGGAGAGCACGCCGACGGTGATCCCGGAGCCGTCGAGCACGCTCACGCTGCTGCGCAGCGTCGCCGTGCCCTGCGCGAAAT
>JAGWMP010000011.1 GCA_028871705.1 Gammaproteobacteria bacterium | reverse complement strand
GCTCTGGCATCAGTTCATCCGCCGCGACGGCCTGCTGGCGCGGATGTGGCCCTAGTCAGAACGGCCCGTACAGCACGCGCACCAGATCCACCACCAGCGCATTGACCAGGTCCGCATCGACCTCGTCGACGGCATAGTCGCCGATGGCGCTGCGGCCACGGGCATCGGAAGTGTTGCGCTCGAAGTGCATGCGCCGGGTCTGCCGGTCGCTGCGCGCCCGCAGATAAGGGTAGCCGCCGTGTCCGAGTCCCAAGCGCGCGTGCCGGCTGACGGGGATATCGATGCGCACTCCGGCTTCCTCGGCGAGCACGCGCGCCGCGACACCCCGCTGCTGCAGCGCGGCCACCATCTGTTCCAAGGCGGGCGTGATCACGCCGGTGAGGCAGGCCGCGGCCGCGAGGGCGAACTGCTCCTCCGCCGCGCCCTTGCCGGCGGTCTCACGGCGCGCCTGCACTACGCGCGCGTCGTGGTGGGAGAAGATGGCGTCGAGCTCGCGCTCGATGTCCTTCGGCATGCCCCGTAGCTTACCTCGGGACCTGCGGCCTCGGTCCAGTCCTCAGTCGCGGCAATGATCGTCGATCGCCACACAGTCGTGCCACGCGTGCTCGTGGTACCAGCGATGGTGGTCGCGATCGTAGAAGCCGTCGCGCGGCTCGATGACGCAGCCGCCCGCCAGCAGCGCTCCGGCGAGCACGGCGGCGCCCATGAGTGAAATGAGCACTCGAGTCACGAGTCGGGAAGCTGTCATGGCGCTCTCCGGGCCAGGGCTCGCTGCAAAAAGGTCTCAGGGGCGGCAGGACGTCCGACGAGCGCCGGTCCTGGCACAGGCCGGCGTCACCACCGCCCCGAGACAGCAGAGCGCCAGTCCGGAGCCGGGGGGCTGACTCCGGCGGCGCAATCTCACCTCGGTCCGTGCGCCCTGGCGGTTGCATGGCGAGGCTCGATGCACACGGTAGTGCGGGCGGTGCTCCCCGCGCAGCGGCGCAGCGCCTGTCCGGCCGTCAGAGGGTGCCGGCGTGGGGGTAGGCCACCTCCTACAGGGCGGGCGTCCGTGCCGCAAAGATCCCGGCGTATGATCCTCGCATGAGCTCACTGGCGCGCCAGATGCTGGTAGTGGCGCTGTTGCTTGCCACCGTCCTGGTGTTGTTCATCGCGGCGCAGGTGGGTCAGCGGCGTCTCGAGGAGGCCAGCGCGCGCATCGAGCTCGGCGCGCAGCGCCGCCAGGCACTCGCCGCGGTGCTGCAGCTGGTGCGCCAGGCCGAGAGCAGCCAGCGGGGCTATATTCTGCTCGGCAACCCGGACTATCTCGCGCCTTTCCGGGACGCCGCCGGCGACATCACGCCGGCGCTGCAGCGGCTCGATGCGGCGTTTGCCGCCGCCAGCGCGCCGGCGCGCACGGACGCCGCGACGCTGCGGCAGCTCTGCGATGCGAAATTCAGCGAGATGCTCCAGACGATCGAGCTGTTCGCCGACCGCGGCCGGGCGGCGGCCGTGCAGGTGATCCGCACCGACCAGGGCGCCGCGGCCATGACGCAGATCGACGACCTCGCGGCCAGGATCGGCGAGCTCGAGAATGGCGAGGCCCTCGCGGCCAGCCGCCGCTGGCAGGTCAACCGCTGGCTGAGCTTCGCCACCACCAGCAGCGCGTTGCTGGCCAGCGCGGGACTGCTGTTGTTGCTCAGCCGCCTGACGCTGCGCCAGCTGCGCTCCAAGGAGCTCGAAACCGAGCAGCTGACGGTACGGCAGGGGGAGCTCGAGCGCCTGGTGGAGCAGCGCACCGAGGAGCTGTCGGAGCTCTCGAGCCACCTGCAATCGGTGGCGGAGCAGGAGAAGTCCGCGCTGTCGCGCGAGCTGCATGACGAGCTCGGGGGGCTGCTGGTCGCCGCGCGCATGGATCTGTCGTGGCTCGAGGAGCGCATCGGCAGCGACGATGCGGAAGTGCGCGGCTACTTCCGCCGCGTGCAGGACGCCCTGCAGGCGGGCTTCGACATCAAGCGGCGAGTCATCGAGAGTCTGCGCCCGACGCTGCTCGACAATCTCGGGCTGCTGGCCGCGTTGCGCTGGCAGGTGAGCGAGTCGTGCGAGCGGGCGGGACTGAAGTACCTCGAGCGCTACCCCGAGGAGCTCCCCGCGCTCAATTCGCAGGCTGCGATCGCGGTCTTCAGGATCGTGCAGGAGGGGCTCGCCAACGTGCTCAAGCACGCGCGGGCGAGGAGCGTGACGGTGTCGCTCGAGCTGTCAGCCGCCTGGCTCGCCGTGCGGGTGGATGACGATGGCATCGGGATACCGCTCGAGCGGCTGCGAGCGCTGCGGGCGCACGGGCTTGCCGCCATGCGTCAGCGCGCGCGCGCCCTCGGCGGACAGTGGACGGTGCTGCGCGCGCCCGCGGGTGGGACGCGCATCGAGGTGCGCCTGCCCCTCGAGCGGGTGCTGGCGGCGGCAGCCGCGACGCACGCGGCGCCCGCGGGTGGGGCGCGCGTTCAGGAAGCGCCGCCGGCCGCCGCCGCGGCAAGTCCTCTGAGCAATTCGGGCAGGCGGTGATAGTCGCGCGACTTGTTGAGGAACGCATCGACGCCGAGGGACTCGGCCTGACGACGATACTCGGGAAGGTCGAAGCCCGTGAGGACGATGACATGCGGCCGCCGCTCGCGGTTGCGCCCGAGCGAGCGCAGCACGCCGAAGCCGGTGCCGAGCCGCAGGTGCAGATCGAGGATCAGGACGTCGGGCGTCTCGGCCGCGACCCGTTGCACCGCCGCCGGCTCCGTGCTGACGGTGTCGACCAGCTCGACGCCGGGAAGGCGGCGAATCAGCTCGGCAATCCGGGCCGCAAGCACGTCGGAGTCCTCGACGAGCAATACGCGCACGGGTGCAGTAGTGGGCATGAGCTTTTGTTGCGGCATTCGCGGGCGCCGCCCGCGCAAGTCCGAGTGTAGGGCCGGCGCCGTGTGGCGCATGCCGGTAGCCGCCAGCTTCAGGTGTCGGCGTACGCCGACATTCCGCGCGCGCGCCCGCCCGGCCGCCTACTGCATCAGGCCGTTCTTGAGGGCGTAGGCGGTCAGGTCCGCATTGGTGTCGAAGTTCATTTTCTCGAGCACCCGGGCGCGGTAGGTACTCACGGTCTTGACGCTGATGCACAGCTCCCGCGAGATCTCCGAGACGCTGCGTCCGACGGCGAGCTTGCACAGGATCTGGAACTCACGCTGGGACAGCGCCGCGTGCGGCGGCTGGTCGGTGGGCTGATCGAGGGCCTCCGCCAGCAGTTCGGCGAGCGCCGCGCTCACATAACGCCGCCCGGCGAGCACCGTGTGCACGGCGCGCATGAACTCCTCGGGGGGCTGATCCTTGGCGAAATAGCCGGCTGCTCCGCCACGCAGCGCATAGGTCGCGTATTGCTTCTCCCCGAAGGCGCTCACCACCAGCACCCGGGTGCCCGTCTCGCCGGCGCGTATGTGGCGCAGGATATCCATGCCGTTGCGGTCCGGCATGTTGATGTCGAGCACCACGAGGTCCCACTTCCCGTCGCGCACCTGGCTGAGCGTCTCGGCGGCGCTCGCGGCCTCACCGATCGCGGTGATGGCGCGGTCCTGCTCCAGCCAGCGCCGCAGGCCCGCGCGGACCATTGCGTGGTCGTCGGCAATGAGTACGGTCGCCATGTGCGTTGGACCTTAGCCTCACCGGTAGCCAGGGGAGCGTACGCCATCCGGCCGAAAGACTGTAGGCGAAGTCCTACGGGCGCGCGCCTGTAGCCCGGCTCCTACAGGACCTCGCGGAGGATTGCGCCTCCTCGCGGTTGCCCAGGTCGTGCGAAGGTCGGCGCACATGAGGATTCACAGGAGAAGGATCATGAAGGCATCCCTGAAGACCGTTGTCGGCACCGCCCTGTTGCTGTGGAGCGCGACGCTGCTGGCCGCCCCCGGCACCGACCCCTACCACGAAACCGAGAGTCTCTTCAGGCACGCGGGCGAGAGCGCCGCGTACTTCAATAACTGCTACGGCTACGCGGTCTTCCCCACCATCGGCAAGGGCGCGTGGGTAGTCGGCGGCGCGCACGGCAGCGGCCGCGTCTACGTGCACGGCGCGTACGTGGGCGACACGACCATGAATCAGATCAGTGTCGGCGTGCAGGCCGGAGGCCAGGCGTACAGCCAGATCGTCTTCTTCGAGGACAAGCGCGCGTTCGATGAGTTCGCGCATGGCGACTACGAGTTCGGCGCCGACGTCAACGCCGTCGCCATCACCGCGGCCGCGGGCGGCAGTGTCGGAACCGAGGGCGCCAGCGCCGAGGCGAGCGGCGGCATGAAGGACGCCAAGACCCTGGGCCGCTACTACAAGGGCGTCGCGGTCTTCACCATCGTCAAGGGAGGCGCGATGTTCCAGGCGAGCGTGGCGGGCCAGAAGTTCAGCTACTCGCCCAAGGCCTGAGCGCGAACAATGCGGGGCCCCACGGGGCCGTGCACGCAGCTTCGCTCCGTGCACGGCCTTGCGGCTTTGAAGGATTCCTGCGCGCCCGGAGAGATTCGAACTCCCGACCCTCAGGTTCGAAGCCTGATGCTCTATCCAACTGAGCTACGGGCGCGGCGCGCGGATTCTACTGCGCGGCCGGCGGCGGCGCCTCAGCGCCATCAGGGTTCGCCAAGCGGCCCGGCAGCGGGCAGAATGCCCGGCGCGGCAGCATGGGGAGCCCCAAGAAAATGCACAATGTTTCCAGGCGCGCGTTTTTCGGCTTGACGGCGGCGGGAGCCGCGCTCGCGGCGGCCGGGCCGGGGCGGGCGGCGGCCGGCGGGCTCGCCGATCTCGCCTCGATGACCCGCGACGCCCAGCCCATCAGCGCCGCGGAGCACGGCGCGCGCCTCGCCCGGGTACAGGGCCTGATGCAGCAGAAGAAAATCGCGGCGTTCCTGGTCGAGGCGGGAGCGTCGCTCGAGTACTTCACGGGCGTACGCTGGCATCGCAGCGAGCGCACCACCGCGGCGCTGATCCCGGCGAGCGGCGGCGTGGTCGTGGTGACGCCCTATTTCGAGGAGCCCTCGGTCCGCGAAACGCTCAAGGTGCCCGCGGACGTGCGTCCCTGGAAGGAGGACGAGAGTCCGTTCGAGCTGCTCGCCGGGGCACTGCGCGAGCGCGCGCGCGGGGAGGCGACGCTCGCCGTCGAGCCGACGACGCGGCTCTTCATCGTCGACCGCACCGTAAAGGCCGCGACCGCGGCGCCGCGCGTGGTTCCCGGCGACGATCTCATCCGCGCGTGCCGCATGCACAAGTCGGCGCACGAGATCGCTCTCATGCAGGCGGCCAACAACGTGACGCTCGCGGCGCTGCGCTACACGCACGGGCAGGTCGGCGCGGGCATGCAGGCGAGCGACATCAACCAGATGATGGCGGCCGCGACGGCGGCGCTCGGCGGCTCGCACGAATTCACGCTCGTGCTGCTCAACGAGGCGAGCGCCTTCCCGCACGGCTCGATCAAGCCGCAGCAGGTGCGCGAGGGCTCGGTCATCCTCATCGATACCGGCTGCAGCGTGCACGGTTACCAGTCCGATATCTCGCGCAGCTGGGTGTTCGGCAGCGCCACCGCCCGCCAGCGCGATCTTTGGAACACGGTGAAGCGCGGCCAGGAAATCGCGCAGGAGACGGCCAAGCCCGGCGTGCCGGTCGGCAGCATCGATCGCGCCGTGCGCACCTTCTACGAGGGCAAGGGCTGGAGCCGGGACTACGGGCTGCCGGGGCTCTCGCACCGCACCGGCCACGGGATCGGCATGGAGGTGCACGAAGCCCCGTACCTGGTGCGCAACGACACGACGCCGCTCGAGGCGGGCATGTGCTTCTCCGATGAGCCCGGCCTCTATATTCCCGGGGAGTTCGGCATCCGCCTCGAGGACTGCTGGTACATGACGGAGGCGGGTCCGAAGCTCTTCACGCCGCTCGCCAGGTCGCTGGAAGAGCCGATCTGAGCTGAAGGAGTCTTAGGCATGTCACTGTTCGATCTGACCGGCAAGGTCGCCCTCGTCACGGGCTCGAGTCGCGGCATCGGCAAGGCGATCGCCGTGCGCATGGCGCAGCAGGGCGCCAAAGTCGTGATCTCGAGCCGCAAGCAGGACGGCTGCGAGGCGGTGGCCCGGGAGATCGAGGCGGCCGGCGGCGTCGCCCTGGCGCACGCCTGTCACGTCGGCCACAAGGACGAGCTCAAGGGCCTGGTGGATGCGAGCGTGCGCGCCTTCGGCCGCATCGACATCGTGGTGTGCAACGCCGCCACCAATCCGCACTTCGGGCCCTCGGCCACGATGTCGGACGAGGCATTCGACAAGCTGATCCGCACCAACCTCTACAGCAACATGTGGCTGTGCGGCATGACGCTGCCGGCGATGGCGGAGCGCAAGGACGGGGTGGTGATCATCGTCTCCTCGGTGAGCGGCTTCATGGGCAGTGCCCTGCTCGGCGGCTATGGCATCTCCAAGGCGGCCGACATGCAGCTGGCGCGCAACCTCGCGGTCGAGTGGGGCGCGCACAACATCCGCGTCAACTGCATCGCCCCCGGCGTGATCCGCACGCAGTTCTCGAAGGCCCTGTGGGCGGATCCCGCGCGCGCGGAGGCGCTGGCGCGCGCCTACCCGCTCAAGCGCCTCGGCGAGCCCGACGACTGTGCCGGGGTCGCCGTGATGCTCGCCGCGCGTGCCGGCAGCTTCATCACCGGCCAGACCATCGTCATCGACGGCGGCGGCCTGATCGGCGGCGGCGAGCGGCTGCTGTAGCGGGGGTGCCTCAGGCGGCGCGCCGCGCGCGCGTACCGTAGTAGCCGAGCGCGAGCAGCGCGAACCACAGCGGCGCGACGTAGAGCGCGACGCGCGAGTCCGGATCGCGCCACAACATCACCGTGACCAGCACCAGGAACGCGAGCACCAGGTAGTTCGCGAGCGGCGCCCCCGGCATGCGGAACGGCGCCGCGGCGGCGCGCCCGGCGGCCACCGCGCGCCGGTAGCGGGCGTGCGCCACGAGGATGATCCCCCAGGTCCAGAGCGTGCCGATGAGCGCGATGCTGGTCACCATGGTGAACACGCGCTCGGGCACCAGGTAGTTGAGCAGCACACCGATCAGCATGACCACGGCGGAGGCGTGGATGCCCGCTGCCGGCACCTTGCCGCGGTTGAGCGTGGCGAACACGCGCGGTGCCTGGCCGCGCTGGCCGAGCGTCCAGAGCATGCGCCCGGTGCTGAAGAGGCCGCTGTTGCAGGAGGATGCGGCGGCGGTGATCACCACCAGGTTGATGATGGTGGCGGCGCCGGGCAGGCCCAGCTGGCCGAACACGAACACGAAGGGACTCATCTTCGGGTCGAGCGCGGTCCACGGCACCAGCGACATGATGATGGTGAGCGCGCCGAGATAGAAAATGAGGATGCGCACGATGATGCCGTTGGTCGCCTTCGGCAACACCACCGCGGGGTTGGCCGACTCGCCCGCGGTGACGCCGATCAGCTCGACCCCCTCGTAGGCGAACATGACGATCTGCAGCGTGAGCAGCACCGGCAGCAGGCCGCCCGGCAGGAAGCCGCCGTGCGACCAGAGGTTGGCGAAGCCCGCGGTGGCGCCGAGCGTGCCGACGTGGAAGAAGATCACGCCGAGACCGGCGAGGATGAGCCCGACGATCGTCACGACCTTGATGAGCGCGAACCAGAACTCGAGCTCGCCGAACACGCGCACCGCCAGCAGGTTCGTGCCGTAGAGCACGGCGAGTGCGATCAGCGGCGGCAGCCACTGCGGCACTTCGGGGAGCCAGAAGCGCACATAGACGCCGATCGCGGTGATCTCCGCCATGACCGTCGCCACCCACGCGAACCAGTAGGACCACCCGGTCACGAAGCCCGGGAAGGGTCCGCAGAACTCATCCGCGTAGGTCGCGAAGGAGCCGGCGACCGGGCGATAGGTCAGCAGCTCCCCGAGCGCGCGCATGATGAAGAAGATCGCGACTCCGCCGACGGCGTACGCGAGCAGCAGCCCCGGACCCGCGCGGCTGATCGCCTTGGCGGAGCCGAGGAAGAGTCCCACGCCGATGGTGCCGCCGAAGGCGATGAGCTGGATATGGCGGTTCTGCAGGCTGCGCGCGAGATCGGTGTGCTGCGACATGCGGACTGTCCCTCAGTGCTGAGCCGGTGGCGCGAGTAGCGCATAGCGCCGCCCCTCAGGCAACTCGTAGCGCAGCGCGATCCTCGCGGCGCCCGCGGCGGCGAGGGCGCCGGCGACACCGTCTCCCGGGGCGGCAGGGTGCGGGAGCCGGTGCGCGAGGAACGCCGTGACCGGACCGCCCGCATGGCCGGGCAGCAGCACCAGCACGCGTGCCGCGGGACCCTGCGCGGCGAACCAGGCGCCGACCGTGGCGGGCGGGGCGGCCGCGCCGCTCGTGAGAATTTCGAAGCGCGCGCCGTCGTGGTCCAGCATCGCGATCGTCGTCTCGTCCGGGTCGAGCAGCGCGAACGGCTCGCGCAGGGTGTCGGCGTGAATGCGCGCGGCGAGCGCGGGCAGATCCTGCCAGCGATCGACGACCGGCAGGATGAGGCGGGCGGCGAGGCAGATCGCCGCGACGCAGCGCGCGCGTGGCGAAGCCGAGCGCGCCCGCCGCGAGCGCGCTCACGCCGAGCGCCGTGGCCACGCAGGGCAGCGCCGCCCCGGCGCCGGCCGCCGCCAGCACGCCGAGCGCGAGCGCGCAGGCGAGCGCCATGGCGGCAACCAACACGATGGTGCCGAGCGCTGCGATGCGGTCGAGGCGCGAGGGCGCGCGCCCCGCCTCGTCCGCCCACAGTCCCGCGAGCAGTCCGCAGCCAAGGAGCGCCGGGGCCGCGTAGATGTCGCGCGCCGTCGCCGCGACCGAGAGCAGCCCCAGGAACGGCACACTGGAGGCGAGCGCGAAACGCCAGGCGGTGCCGCGCGCGCCGTCCCCCCGCATGCGCCGCCAGGCGCGCACCAGGGCCGCGAGCACCAGCAGCGTCCAGGGCAGCAGGTACAGCGGCAGGCCGAGCAGATATTTCCCCGGCGTGTTGCGATGCCCGGTGGTGTAGTCGAGCGCCGCGGGAGCGGCGACCTGCGTGAAGCGGCCGGCGAGGTTGTTCCAGAAGAGCGTCCTGAGCGCCTCGGCGCCGTGCGCGCCGTGCGCTACCGCGAGCAGCCACGGCCCGATGATGAGCGCCTGCAGTGCGAGCCCCGCATACAGCTCCCAGCGGCGCAGCTCGCCGAAGCGGCGTTCCCAGAGGACGAGCACGAGCAGCGCGAGCCCGGGCACGAGCCATCCCGGGGCGCTTTTCGCCATGAAGCCGACGGCGGCGCCGAGGTGGGCCAGCGCGTAGCCCGCGGCTTTGGCCGCGCCGCGCGGTGCCTTGAGCCCGAGCCAGGTACCGAGCAGCGCGAGCGCGCAGCCCGCGAGCAGGCAGGCGTCCGGCGCGAGCCAGATGCTCACGCGCCAGGCGGTGAGCGCGCTCGCCGCGACCAGGGCGGCGAGCAGCGCGGGTGCCGCGGCGAGCTCCATGGCGAGCGCGAGTGCGGCGATCGCGAGCGCCACGACCACCGCGTAGAGGAGGTTGGGCGCGCGTGCGGCGTTCGCCGAGTCGCCGAGTGCCGCGATCGCGCCACCCGCCATCCAGTACGAGAGCGGTGGCTTCTCGAGGAAAGGAGTACCGGCGAGCTGCGGCAGCGTCCGGTCCGCCTGAGCGCTCATGCGCCAGGCCATGTCGGCCTCGCGCGGCTCGTCCGGCGTCCACAGGCCCCGGCCGAACATGCCGGTGAGCCACAGCGGCGCGAGCATCAGCACGGCGATGAGCAGCGGCGCGCGGCGCGCGGTCGCAGACGACGATGAAAGCAATGATTCCCCCGCAAGGCCTGCCGCCTTCAACAGGGGCCAATTATGCGGAAGGCCGGCTCACAGAGAGTAGCGCACCAGCATCCGCACCACGCGCGCGTGGTCGGCGGACCAGTGCGCGAAGGCCTGGCACACCTCACGGGTGCCCGACTCCGGGGGGCTCTCGGAGTACTTCTCGGCAAAGCGCGCATCCCCCGCTTCCTGGCCGGGAAGGAAGCGGCTCGCGCTCCAGGGTGTGTCGCTGTCGGCGGGCCGGCTGAAGAGCCCGACCTCGGTGACGGTGGCGCCGGCGGGGATGGTGGCACACAGCGTCACCGGCACCGCCTCGGCCTCGCTGCAGGCGCGGCCCGGTGCCGCAGCGGGCACGGCGGCGGGCGCGGCAGCGGGCAGGGTGGCGGGCACGGCTGCGGCGGGCGGATCGGCCGCAATGCGGCAGGCGGGGACCGTGGCGACCACCGCGACACCGTCGCTCCCGATCCGGCGCAGCACGCCGCCCTCGATCTCGGCGCGTTCCGCGGCGTGCGTGGCCTCGAGCTCACCGGCCGTGCTGCTGACCTCGGCGATGCGCGCCTGCAGCTCCTTCGCCAGCGCCCCCTGGGCGGCACGCTCGCCCGCGGTGAGCCACTGCGAGACGGCGAAGCCCGACACCGCCGAGCCGCCGATGATCGCGAAGAACACCAGGCGCTGCAGGCGGCTCTTGCGCCGGGAGCCGGATTGGCGCGCCTCGCGCAGCGCGGCCGAGCGCAACTGCAGGAACGACGCCGACAGCGTCGCGGTCCCGGCGATGATGGCGGCCAGCACTGAATCGGAGGGCGTAAGCACGGGGCGGATACTCCGGCGCCACGCTAGCACGGTGCGCCGCGGGCAGCGCCGTGCCGGAGCGGAAAACCGCGACGCTGGTCACACGAGCGGTGCCGGGGCGGCGGGCAGCGCCTCGTGGGCGGGCCCGTTCGCGGCCAGCCAGCGCTCGAGGGGCTCATTGCTCGCGCCGAGGAGGTGCAGCCCGAGCTTGGTGCGCCGCCAGAGGATGTCTTGCGCGGTACGCGCGAACTCCTCGCGGCACAGGTACTCGGCCTCGCGCTCGTACAGATCGGGGAGAATCTCGGCGCCCAGGTCGCCGAGCGCCGCGGCGGGGCCGAGCAGCCGTGCGATGCGCGAGCCGTAAGCGTGCGCGTAGCGCAGCTGCAGCCGCTGCGGGAGCCAGGGGTAGCGCCGCTCGACCGTGCGCGCGAACACCGCGAAGCTACCGTCCGGCAGATCCCCGCCGGGCAGCTTCGCGGTCCCGGTCCAGGGTGCGGCCGCGGTGCCGAGGAGCGGCGCGAGCGCATTCACGGCGTCCTCGGCGAGCCGGCGGTAGGTGGTGATCTTGCCGCCGAAAACCGAGAGCAGCGGCGCCGGCGCGCGGTCGAGCTCGAGCGCGTAGTCGCGCGTGACGCTCATCGGGTCACGCGACTCGTCCTCGAGCAGCGGCCGCACGCCCGAATAGCTCCAGCGCACGTCCGCGGGCGTGATCTGGCGCAGGAAATAGCGGTTGGCGAGCGCGCACAGGTACTCGCTTTCCCCCGCGTCGATGTGTACCGCCGCCGGGTCGCCGCGGTAATCGACGTCGGTGGTGCCGATGAGCGTGAAGTCGTGCTCGTAGGGAATCGCGAACACGATGCGCCGGTCCTCGTTCTGGAAGATGTAGGCGAAGCGGTGCTCGAAGAGGCGCGGTACCACGATGTGGCTGCCCTTGACGAGGCGCACGCGATGCGCGGTGCGCACCGGGGTGGCGCCGCTCACGAACCGGTCGACCCAGGGGCCGGTGGCATTCACCGCGGCGCGCGCCGTGACATCGCTGCGGCCGCGGGGGCCGAGGAGCGTCGCACGCCATGCGCCGTCGCCGGCCGCGAGGCGCTCGCAGCGCGTGCGGGTCAGGATCAACGCCCCGCGCTCGCGTGCATCCAGCGCGTTGAGCGCCACCAGCCGCGCATCGTCCGTCCAGCCGTCCGAATACACGAAGCCGCGGCGGTAGCCGCTCTTGAGCGCGGTGCCGGCGATGTGCGTGCGCAGGTTGACGGTGCCGGAGGCGGCCAGGTGCTCACGGTGCGCCAGGTGGTCGTAGAGGAAGAGTCCCGCGCGGATCATCCACGCCGGACGCAGGTGCGGCGCGTGCGGCATGATGAAATGCAGCGGCCGCATGATGTGCGGCGCCGAGCGCAGCAGCACCTCGCGCTCGATGAGCGCCTTGCGCACCAGGGCGAAATGGAATTCCTCGAGATAGCGCAGCCCGCCGTGGATCAGCTTGGTGCTCGCCGAGGAGGTATGCGATGCCAGGTCGTCCTGCTCGGCGAGCAGCACGCGCAGGCCGCGCCCCGCCGCATCGCGGGCGATGCCGGTGCCGTTGATTCCGCCGCCGACCACCAGCAGGTCGAAGCGGCCGCCCGTAAGCTCGTTCACGCGCGCCGCGGCGCCTCGCGGGCGTAGTAGTCCGGGTAGTCGGCGGTGAGTCCCTTGAAGCGGCGGTGAATCCACAGATATTGCTCGGGCACGCGGCGCACCTGCGTCTCGATGAGGTGATTGAAGCGCTCGGTGTCCGCCACGGGATCCTCGCTCGGAAAATTCTCGAGCGGCGGATGGATCACGGCGCGGTAGCCCTGCGTTCCGGGCAGGCGCTCGAGGAAATAGGGTAGCACCGGCGCCCCGGTCATGCGCGCCAGGCGCGAGGTGAGCGTGTTGGTGGCCGCCGGGATGCCGAACAGGCGCACCATCTGCGCGCCCTTCTTGCGATAGCTCTGGTCGGGCGCGTACCACACACACTCGCCGGCGCGCAGCGCGCCGATGAAGGCGCGGATGTCGTCGCGCGGGATCGGGTGGCCGCCGTGCGCGGTGCGAAAGCGCGCCAGCGCGTACGCCAGTACCTCGTTGCTGGTCGGGCGATAGAGAAATCCGACCGGCGCCACCGAGGCGAGCACGCGCCCGGCCATTTCCATGGTGGTGAAATGCGCGGTGAGCAGCAGCACGCCATGCCCGCGGGTGGCGGCGGCCTCGAGGTGCTCGCGGCCCTCGACCTGCGCGAGGCGCGCGATGCGTGCGGGCGCGCTCCACCAGGCGAGCGGCACCTCGAGCAGCGCGATTCCCAGGGCCTCGAAGTGGCGGTCGAGCAGCCGCTCGCGCGCCGCGGCGTCGAGCTCGGGGAAGCACAACTCGAGATTACGGCGCGCGGTACGCACGAAACGCCCGGCCACCAGGCGCAGCAACCGTCCGAGCGCGACCCCGATGGCGATCATCGCCGCGTACGGCAGCAGGGCCAGCAGCCGCAGCAGCCAGATTCCCGCCCACGTCGGCCAGTAGCGCGGCGCGAGCAGCCGCCATCGCATGCACGAACCCCTTGGGAATGCGCGCCCTCGCGGCGCCCGCGCAGAATACTCCATTCCCCCGCGCCAACTAACTATGCTCCAATGCCGCCGATGACCCGCGCCGATCCCCGCTATCTCGAGGTGCGCCTGCGCCATGCCAACCTGCGCCGCAGCGGGCGTCGCGTGCTGCGCGACCTCACGCTGCGGATCCGCGCCGGCGAGCATTGGCTGCTGGCGGGCGGCAACGGCGCGGGCAAGACCCAACTGTTGAAGCTGATCGCCGGTGCCGTGTGGCCCGAGCCGGCGCGGCGCCCGGTGCGCCGCTACGCGCGCGGCCGGCAGGTGTGGACGGCGCCGGGCGAGGTGCTGGAGGACATCGCCTACGTCGGCGCCGAGCGCCAGGACAAGTACCAGCGCTACGGCTGGAACATGAGCGTGGAGCGCATCGTCGGCACCGGCGTGCACCGCACCGACATTCCGCTCGCGGCGCTCACCGCCGCCGAGCGGCGCCGCGTGCGGCGCGCGCTGCGCTCACTCGGCGTCGCGCATCTCGCCACACGGCCGTTCCTGTCGCTCTCCTACGGCGAGCGGCGCGTGGCGCTGATCGCGCGCTCGCTCGCCTCGAGGCCGCGGCTGCTGCTGCTCGATGAGGTGTTGAACGGGCTCGATGCCCTCAATCGCGCCCGCGTGCTCGGCTGGCTGGCGCGCCGCGCGCGCCGCCTGCCCTGGGTGCTCGCCACCCATCGCCTCGAGGACGTGCCGCGCGGCGCCAATCGCGCGCTGGTGCTCGAGCACGGGCGCATCGTGTACCAGGGGACGCGGGCCGGCGCGCCGCTCGCGCGGTACCTCGAAGCGCACCGCGGCAGAGCAGGCGCACCGGCCGCGCATGCCGTGCGCCGCCGCCCGGGGCGCGAGCTCGTGCGCCTCACGGGCGCGCGTGTCTATCTCGACGGCAGCCCGGCGTTGCGCGACATCTCGCTCGCGGTGCGCGGCGGGGAGTGTTGGGTCGTGCACGGCCGCAACGGCTCGGGCAAGACCACGCTGATCCGCACGCTCTATGGCGACCATGGCGTGGCGGTCGGCGGGCGCATCGAGCGCGCCGGGATCGCCGCCGGCGTGCCGCTCGAGCGCTTCAAGAGGCGCGTGGGCCTGGTGGCGCCGCACCTGCAGGCCGAGCATCCGCGCGAGCTCACCGTGAGCGAGGTGGTGCAATCCGGACGGCATGCGAGCGTCGGCCTGAATGATGCACCGAGCGCCGCGGACCGCAGCGCCGCGCGCCGCGCGCTCGCGCTCCTCGGGCTGACGCGCTTCGCGCGCCGGCCGCTCGCCGAGCTTTCCTACGGCCAGTCGCGCCGCGTGCTGTTCGCGCGCGCCCTGGCGAGCGCGCCGCGGTTGCTGCTGCTCGATGAGCCGTTTGCGGGAGTGGACGCGCCGACGCGCCGCGCGCTCATGCAGCGCGTGAGCGCCCTCGCCGCCAGCGGCACCGCGGTCGTCGTCACCACTCACCGGCCGCTCGACTGGCCGGGCTGCGCGACGCATGAGCTCGAGCTCGCCGGCGGCCGCGCCCGCTACTGCGGACCGATGCGGCGGCAGAGCGCCGCGTGAGCCGCGCGACGCTCGCGCTGCTGTCGCTCGCCGGCGCGCTCGTGCTGGCGGCGCTCGCGACCTTCCTCGCCGCGCCGCTCTTCTGGGAACGCTACCTCACCGCGCAGGCCGCGCGCGGGGCGGCGCTGCCCGCGTGGTATCAGCCGCGCGAGCTCATCGCGGGCAGCTATCAGCCGCCCGCGCCGCGCGTGACGCCGCAGCTCGAGTCGATCGACGCCCATCAGCTCGAGGCGGCGGCGGCTTACGCGGGCAGCGAGGGCTCGCTCGCGCTCATCGTCGCGCGCCACGATCACATCGTCTTCGAGCGCTACTGGCAGGGCTCCGGGTTCGATACGCTCATCGACTCGCAATCCTTCACGCGCGTGCTGGCCGCGCTTGCCACCGGGACCGCCATCGCGCACCGCAAGATCGGCTGGCCGGACGAGCCGCTCAGCTACCTCGTGCGCGAGCTGCGCCAGGACCCGCGCGGGGCGATCACCGTGCGCAATCTGCTGCAGTTCTCGAGCGGCCTCGCGCCCGTATCCGCCGGGCGCGCGCCCTGGAGCGGCACGGCGCGTGCGCTCTACGGCACCGATATCACGGCGGCGCTGCTGGCGCAGCCGCTCGCGGGCGTTCCGGGCGAGAGCCGCGTGGTGCAGCCGTCCGACCCGCAGCTGCTGTCGCTGGCGCTCGAGCGCGCCACGGGCGAGCGCTATGCGGCCTACCTGTCGCAGGCGCTGTGGCGGCGTCTCGGCGCCTCGGATGCCTGGCTGTATCTCGACCGGCCGGGCGGCGCCGCGCATGCCGACTGCTGCCTGCTGGCGCGCCAGGGCGACTGGATGCGCGTGGCCGAGCTCATGGTGGCGGACGGGAACTACCGCGGTGCCGAGATCATCCGTCCGGACTGGGTGAAGGCGATGCGCACGCCGACGCCCGCCGATCACGACTTCGGTTCCTACGTGTACTTGAGCGCGGCGGCCGCCGGGGCCGGGCAGCCCTACATGGCGCCCGATACCTTCGCCGTCAACAACGACGGCGGCCACCGCCTGTGGCTCATTCCCTCCCTGCAGCTCGCGATCCTGTGCACCGCGCGCTCGCCGCGGCCGGCCGGCTTCGACGATGCGCGCATCCCGAACCTCGTCGTGAGCGGTGTGCGCGACTTCGTGCCGCCCGCGGCCCGCCCGGGCGACATCTCGGCCATCGTTCCCGGTCATTAGCAGCAGCCGGGGCCGCGCGCTTTGAACCGCAAACTCGGGGCGCTGTTCCTGTTCTCGATCGTCGACACCCTGGGGTTCGGCATCGTCATCCCGCTCGTGCCCTACATGGCCGATCGCTTCGGCGCCTCCCCGGCACTCATCACACCGATCCTCGGCAGCTACTCGCTGTGCCAGCTGCTCGCCGCGCCCTGGTGGGGACGCCTGAGCGACCGTTACGGCCGGCGGCCGATTCTCATGAGCAGTCTCGCCGGCGCCTGCCTCTCCTACGTGATCCTCGGCGGCGCACGGAATCTGTGGTGGCTGCTGGCCTCGCGCATGCTGGCCGGACTGATGGCGGGCAACATCGCCACCGCGTTCGCCTACGCCTCGGACGTGAGCGCGCCTGAGAAGCGCGCGGCCTCCATGGGACTGGTGGGCGCGGCGATCGGCGTCGGCTTCACGCTCGGCCAGCCGCTCGGCGGCCTCCTGGCCGGCGCCGATGCGCGCACCGCCAACTTCACCGCGCCGGCCGTGGTCTCGGTCGCGCTCAGCCTCGCGGCGATCGCGCTGGTGCGCTTCGTGCTGCCGGAGAGTCATACGAGCGAGCACCGGCGCGCGCACCCCGATGAGCCGCGGCGCCGCTCGCTCAGGCTGCTGCGCGAGCGGCTGCCGCTCGCATTCATCGCCGGCGCGACGCTGCTGGTCACCTACTCGCAGTCGATCCTCGAGTCGATCTTCGCGATCTGGGCGCTGCACCGCTACGGACTGGGTCCGCGCGCGGTCGGCATGCTGCTGTTCACGGTGGCGCTGCCGGCGCTCGTGATGCAGGGCGGCCTGGTGCGCGTGCTGGCGCCGCGCTGCGGCGAGGCGCGGCTCGCGGCTGCCGGGGCGCTGGTGTACGTCGCGGGACTCACGCAGCTCGCGCTGGCGCCGACGCTCGCGGGCACCGTGGCGGGCCTGGTGCTGTGCGGCCTCGGGCTCGGTGCCTACAACCCGAGCGCCTCGGCGCTCGCCTCGCGCCAGGCGCGCGGCCACGAGCGCGGCGCGGTGATGGGCACCTACGTCGCGAGCGCGAGCCTCGCGCGGGTACTCGGGCCGTCGACCTCGGGGGCGATCTACTCGCTGCTCGGTCCCGCGGCGCCGTTCCTCGCCGGTGCCTGCGCGGCGCTGCCGGCGGTGTGGCTGGTCCGGCGCGCGCGCGCCGCGGAAACGCCCTGAAGGCGGCGCCGCTTCAGGGCGCGGCGAGCGCGACCTCGATGCTCTCGCCGACCACGCGCACCGCGTGGGTGGGCAGCGGCACCTCGGCCGGGGGTCCGAGCACGCGGCCGTCGCGGATGTCGAAGGACGCGCCGTGCAGCGGGCACACCAGCCGCGTGGCGCGCAGCCGCCCTTCGCAGAGGCGCGCGTGCGCGTGGGTGCAGATGTTGTCGAGCGCGAACAATCCTTCGCGCGTGTGGCAGAGCACGAGCTCGCGTCCCGCGAGCGTCACCGCCCGCATGCTGCCGGGCGGCAGCTCGGCGAGCTTCAGCACCGCGGTGAATTGCGGCATGCGCGCGGCTAGAGCGTCATGCGCGTCTCGAAGATCCCGACCGCCTGACCGCGGATCCATACGCCCGCGAGCTGTCCGTCGCGGAACTCGAGCTCGACTTCGACGCGTCCCGGACGATGCAGATAGTGGCCCTGGATCCCGGAAAAGCGCGCGCGCTCGCCCACGGGCTTGATGAGCCCGAGCTGCGCGAGATAGGCGCCGAGCAAGCCGTGGGCGTTGCCGCTCACCGGATCCTCGGAGATGCCGAGTGCCGGACAGAACATGCGCGACTCGACCTGGTGCCCGCTGGCGGAGGAGGCGAAGCTGAACACGAAATAGCCGGCGGCGCCGAGCTGCGCGGAGAGCGTGGTGAGGCGCGCGAGGTCGGGTTTCAGGTGGCGCAGCGGCTCGGTACCGCGTACGCCGATGAGGAGCCGCGCCCCGCCCGCGCCGGCGATGCGCGGCGTGATGCGCGTGTCGAGACTCTCGGAGGCGAGCGCCAGCGCATCGAGCACCGCGAGGCGCTCGCGGTCGTTCAACTCGCGTCCGATGGGCGGCGGGCTGCGGCGGATCGCGATGACGCGATCCGCGTCCGTACCGTGCACCTCGACGTCGACGATGCCGGCCTTGGACTTCTGACGCTGCTGGCGCGGTGCTTCGGGGGAACGCGACAGCACGTACTGCGCCGCGACGGTCGCGTGCCCGACGAAGCCCACCTCGGTGCGCGGGGTGAAGAAACGCGCGCGCACGCTGTGATCGGCGCCGTCGGGGTCGAGGATGAAGGCGGTCTCGGCGTTGTTGAGCTCGCGCGCGACCGCGAGCATCTGCGCATCGCTGAGGGCGTCCGCATTCAGCACCACGCCGGTCGGATTGCCGGTGAATGGCTCGCGGGTGAAGGCATCCACCTGGTGAATCTCGATCGTGCGCGTCATCGTTCCCATCCACTCGCTGCGAACGGCTCAATTCTAGACCTATCGGATGGCGATTGGCTGACGCTCGGGCAGGGGCATAACGGGGGCCGCCATGCAATACTCATTACCCCGCGGGAGGCTCACATGGACATCGGCGTCGAAATCAGTCTGTACCCGCTCAAGGCCGACTTCGTTCCGGCCGTGCATGAGTTTCTCGATCGCCTGGCCGCCCACGCCGGGCTCAAGATCGTCACCAACAGCCTGAGCACGCAGGTGTTCGGCGGCTTCGAGGAAGTCATGCAGGCGCTGCGCGCCGCCCTGGGCGCGAGCTTCAGCAGCATGGCCGCGGCCCGCGAGCGGGGCGTGTTCGTCATGAAGGTGATCGGGCCGCTGCCCCCGGCCTGAAGCGGCGCGTGCCGCGCGGCGGCTCTGGCGGCGCGGGAGGCGAACCGGCACACTACCGGCCGCATACTGCGGGGGGGATGCATGGCGCTGCTGCGGGTCGTGGATCGCGATGGGTTGGAGCACGAGGTCGAAGCCCGGACCGGACTCAAGGTGATGGAGACGCTGCGCGAGCTCGACTACGGTGTCGCCGCCATTTGCGGCGGCATGTGCTCGTGCGCGACCTGCCACGTGTACGTGGATCCCGAGTGGCAGGGGAAGCTGCCGCCGATGATGTCGGATGAGCGCGAGCTGCTGGGCGAGCTGGCTCATTACCGGGAGAACTCGCGTCTCTCCTGCCAGCTCGAGTTCACACCGGCGCTCGCCGGGCTGCGCGTCACCATCGCGCCGGACGAGTAGGGCGGCGATGTCCGCCGCGAGCGTACAGGTCGAGACTCACGGCGCCGTGGCGCTGGTGACTCTCAACCGTCCCGAGCAAGCCAACACGCTCAATCTGCGCATGGCCATGGATCTCCTGGCGGCGGCGATGGCCTGCGCGCGCAACGGCGCCGTGCGCGCGGTGGTGCTCACCGGCGCCGGGCGCCATTTCTCCTTCGGTGGCGACCTGCGGGCGATGCCGCCGCGCGAGCTCTCGCTCGACGGCCACATCCGCGAGCTCACCACCTACCTGCACGCCGCGATCTCGCACTTCGTGCGCATGGACGCACCGGTGGTCGCCGCCGTCAACGGTACCGCCGCCGGCGCCGGCGTGGGGCTCGCGGCAATGGCGGACCTGGCGCTGTGCGGGCGCAGCTCGAAGTTCAACCTCGCTTATACGAGCGTCGGGCTGACGCCCGATGCCGGTACGACGTTCCTGCTGCCGCGCGCGGTCGGACACAAGCGCGCCATGGAGCTGTTGCTCCTCAACCGCGTGCTCGGCGCGGCCGAGGCGCTCGAGTGGGGGCTGGTGAACGAGGTGGTCGACGACGCCGGGCTTCTCGGTCGCGCGCTCGAGCTCGCCGAGCGGCTCGCGCATGGACCGGCGAGCGCCTTCGGTGTCACCAAGCGCCTGATCGCGCACTCCCTCGGAGGCCTCGAATCGCAGATGGTGCTCGAGAGCGAGGCCATCGCCGCCCAGGCGGGCAGCGCCGATGCCACCGAGGGGATCGCTGCGTTCCTCGAGAAGCGCGCGCCGCGCTTTCCCGGCGGTGGCGCATGAGCTTCTTCGCCGTGGCGCTCGCGGTGGCGCTGGTGCTGATCGTGGCGCGCGTGTATTTCAAGCTGCGCGCCGCGGCGCGCAACCGCGTCGCGAGTTGGGATGCGCAGCTCATCGACCGGCTGCGCGCACGCGGCTACGTACCTTTCAACGACTACCCGGTCGATTTCTTCATCGCCCTGCCGGATGAGGCGGCCTGCCAGAGAGTGCGGGCGCGGCTCGAGCCGGAGTTCAGCGTCGATATCAAGCCGATGCAGGAGGCGGCGGAGTTCCCGCTGAGTCTGCATGCCACCAAGACCATGCGCCTCATCCTGCCGGACATGCAGGCCCTGAGCGCGCGCATGAGCGCGCTGGCGGTGGAGTTCCAGGGACGTTACGACGGCTGGGCGGCTTAAGGCGCCGCGCGCCGTCAGCGCTTTTCGGTCTGGCGCTTCACGGCGTCCGTTGCCGCGGCGATCGCGGCCGGATCGCCGAGATAGCGGCGCGCGAGCGGCTGCAAGGACGCATCCAGCTCGTAGAGCAGCGGCACGCCGGTCGGGATATTGAGCTCGACGATGTCGCGCTCACTCACCTCGTCGAGCATCTTCACCATGGCGCGCAGGCTGTTGCCATGCGCCACCACCAGCACGTTGTGGCCGCGGCGCAGCTCCGGCGCCACGCGCGCGTGCCAGCAGGGCATTACCCGCGCGAGCGTGTCCTTGAGCGATTCGGTCGCCGGCAGCTCCTGCGGCGCGACGCCGGCGTAGCGCGCATCGAAGCGCGGGTGGCGCTCGTCGTCGGCCGCGAGCGGCGGTGGCGGCACGTCGTAGCTGCGCCGCCAGATCTTCACCTGCGCCTCGCCGTGCTGCGCGACGGTCTGCGCCTTGTCGAGGCCCTGCAGCGCGCCGTAGTGGCGCTCGTTCAGCCGCCAGGCGCGCTCGACCGGCACCCACATGCGGTCCATCTCATCGAGCATGATCCACAGTGTACGGATGGCGCGCTTGAGCACCGAGGTGAATGCGATGCCGACCTCGAGCCGCTCGCGCAGCAGCTCGCGCCCCGCCTGCGCCGCCTCGAGCCGTCCCTGCTCGGTGAGGTCGACGTCGGTCCAGCCGGTGAAGAGGTTGGCGAGGTTCCAGGCGCTCTGCCCGTGACGGACCAGGATAAGTTTACCAGCCACTAGAGAAGGCTCCCGCATACGCAGCCGGCAAAAACCACGCTTTTTGCCGGCGGCAACGAAGCTGATGTCCGCCGAAATCGCTCTCTGCGATTTCGGCCCATTAATTGGCGAGCTTACGCACGGTCTCCACGCCCACCGTGAGCGTGGCGAAGTCGGCGGCGCCGGCGGAGCGCATATCGGTGAGCGTGCGCTGCCAGTGCGCGAGCTCCTTACCCGAGGCCTCGAGCCACGCGCCGACGCGCGCGCCGGCGTTGCCGCGCTCGCGCCGCGTGAGCACGCGCTCGGTGAGCCGCCGGTGCACGCGCAGGGCGCCGTCGCGCAGCCCGGTACGCGCGATCGCCTGCCATGGACCATCGACCGCGAGCTTCTCGATGCGGGTGCGCAGCCAGTCGACGCCGGTGCGCGTGCCCACCTCGAAGTACACGCGCGCCGTCTCGGTGACGCTGACGCGGTGGGTGCCGGCGATCTCGACGATGTCGAGCGCGGCATTGAGCGCATCGAGGCTGGCGATGCCCGTGGCCAGCTGCGGCGGCAGTCCCGCCTCGAGGTAGCGCCGGCGCGCCGCGCCGAAGCGCTCGAGCTCCTCCCCGGTGAGGAGCTCGGCGATGCGCACGGTCAGCTCCTGCACGCCACCGCGGAATTCCTTCACCGCCGCATCCACCTGCAGGCCGCGCCGCCGCGCGGCGAGCAGCCAGTAGGTCGCGTGCCGCAGCAGGCGGCTGGTCTGGAACGCCGCCTCGTACTGCAGTTTCGCCGGGACGCGGTTGTCGAGCGCCTCGATCTGCTCCCACACTTCGCGCATCGCGAAGATCTCGCGCGCCGCGGTGTAGGCACGGGCGATCTGCGCGGCTTCCGCGCCGGTGTCCTCCTGGGCGCGCGCCACGAAGGTCGGCCCCATGCGGTTCACCAGGCTGTTGGTGGTCGAGGTGGCGATGATCTCGCGGCGCAGGCGATGGCGCGTGATGGCCCGCGGGAAACGCTCCTGCACCGGCGCCGGGAAGTAGCGCTCGAGCTCGTGCGACAGGTACGGATCCTCGGGCACGTCGCTGGCGAGCAGGTGGTTGTTGAGCCAGATCTTGCTGTAGGCGAGCAGGATCGCCAGCTCCGGGCGCGATAGTCCGATGCCGCGCTTGCGCCGCTCGAGCAGCTCATCGTCGCTCGGCAGGTACTCGAGACCGCGGTTCAAGTCCCCGGAGCGCTCGAGCGAGCGGATCAGGTGCTGGAACTCCTGCAGGCGCGCCGTCGCCTGCACCTCGAGGGTGCTGATCGCCTGGCCCTGCAGGTAATTGTTGCGCAACACCAGCTCGGCCACCGCGGCCGTCATGCGCGCGAGCAGCCGGTTGCGCTCGCCGCGCGTCAGCTTGCCCTCGGCCACCAGCGGGTTCAGCAGGATCTTGATGTTGACCTCGACGTCGGAGGTATTGACGCCGGCGGAGTTGTCGATGAAGTCGGTATTGAGGCGGCCGCCCTTGAGGGCGTACTCGATGCGGCCGCGCTGCGAGAATCCGAGGTTGCCACCCTCGCCGACGACCCGGGCGCGCAGGTCCCGGCCGTTGACGCGCACGCTGTCATTCGTGCGGTCGCCGACCTCGGCGTGCGTCTCGTCGCTCGCCTTGACGTAGGTGCCGATGCCGCCGTTCCACAAGAGGTCGACCCGCAGCGTGAGGATGGCGCGGACGATCTCGTTGGGCGCCGCGGCGGCGGACTCGATGCCGAGCAGCGCGCGCGCCTCCGCCGGCAGCGGAATCGACTTGAGCGTGCGCGGGAAAATGCCGCCGCCGCGCGACAGCCGCTTGCGGTCGTAGTCGTCCCAGCTCGAGCGCGGCAGTGCGAACAGGCGCGCCCGCTCGGCGAAGGAGGAGGCCGGATCCGGGTCCGGGTCGAGGAAGATGTGGCGGTGATCGAAGGCCGCCTGCAGGCGGATGTGACGCGACAACAGCATGCCGTTGCCGAACACGTCGCCCGACATGTCGCCGATGCCGGCGACCGTGAAGTCGGTCTTCTGGGTGTCCAGCCCCAATTCGCGGAAGTGGCGCTTGACGCACTCCCAGGCACCGCGCGCCGTGATCCCCATCTTCTTGTGGTCGTAGCCGGCCGAGCCGCCGGAGGCGAACGCATCGCCGAGCCAGAAGCCGTAATCGGCGGAGATCGCGTTGGCGATGTCGGAGAAGGTCGCGGTGCCCTTGTCGGCCGCGACCACCAGGTAAGGGTCGTCGACGTCGCGCCGCACGACATCGCGCGGCGGCACGATGCGGCCGCCGACGATGTTGTCGGTGAGATCGAGCAGGGCGCGGATGAAGGTCTGGTAGCAGGCCACGACCTCGGCCTGGATTTCCTCGCGCGAGCCGGCGAGGCGCTTGGGCACGAAACCGCCCTTGGCGCCCACCGGCACGATCACCGTGTTCTTGACGTTCTGCGCCTTCATCAGCCCGAGGACCTCGGTGCGGAAGTCCTCGCGCCGGTCGGACCAGCGGATGCCGCCGCGCGCCACGTCGCCCATGCGCAGGTGCACGCCTTCGACGCGCGGGCTGTAGACGAAGATCTCGAACTTCGGCTTCGGCAGCGGCAGGTCGGGGATCAGCGCCGGATCGAGCTTGAACGACAGGTAGCTCTTGGGCGCGCCAGCGGCGTCGGCCTGGTAGAAGTTGGTGCGCAGCGTCGCGCGCACCAGGGTGAGGTAGGCGCGCAGGATGCGGTCGTCATCCAGGCTCGCCACTCCGTCGAGCCCGGCACGGATCTGGGCGACGAGAGCGTCCGCGGAGCGCTCGGCGCGCTTGCTGCCGGCGCTGGTGCGCGCGGCCACCGGATCGAAGCGCGTCTCGAAGAGCCGCACCAGGCTGCGGGCGATGCCGGCGTTGGCCGCGAGCGTGCGCTCCATGTAGACCTGGCTGAAGGGCACGCCGGTCTGCAGCAGGTAGCGGCAGTAGGCGCGCAGCACCACGATCTGCCGCGCGGTGAGATCCGCGCCGATCACCAGGCGGTTGAAGCCGTCGTTCTCGATGGCGCCGCTCCAGGCGGCGAGGAACGCCTCGCGCAAGTGCTGTTCCACCCGCGCGATGTCGATCACCAGGCGGTCACGATGCTCGAGCTCGAAGTCCTGGATCCAGGCCGCGCCGCCCTCGGGCCAGGCGAGCTGGTAAGGGCGCTCGGAAATCACCCGCAGGCCGAAGTTCTCCAGCATCGGCAGGATGTCGGAGATCGGCACCGGGTCGCCGCGCTTGACGATCTTGAGGTGCACCCGCTCGGACTTCTGCGCCGCGGGCCGATACAGCTTCAGGCGCAGCGCCTGCGGCTCGGCGCGCAGCGCCTCGAGGTCGGCGAGGTCGGCGAGCACCGCCTCCGGAGCCACGTCGTCCTGGTAGGCGACCGGGAAGGCCTGGCGGTAGCGCGCGAGCAGCGCGAGGCCGGCCGCCTCGCCACGCGCGTCGATCACGACCTCGCGCAGGCGGTCGGCCCAGGTGAGCGCGGCCGCGGCGATGCGCCGCTCGATGGCGGCGAAATCGGGCTTGTGCGCGCGGCCGGGATCGGTACGCACCACGACGTGCACGCGCGCGTGGCTCGCGCCGGAGATCTGCGCCTGGCTCTCGACGCTCACGCCGGCCAGGCCCTCGGCGGCGATGCGCTCGATGCGCTGGCGTACCTCGGTGTTGTAGCGGTCGCGCGGCACGTACACCAGGCACGAGTAGAAGCGCTGATAGGGATCGCGGCGCACCAGCAGGCGCACCGTGCGCCGTTCGTAGAGATTGACCACGCCGCGCACGATGCGCACCAGGTCCGGCACGCCCGCCTGGAACAGCTCGTCGCGCGGATAGGTCTCCAGCACGTTGAGCACTTCCTTGCCGTCGTGGCTCGCCGGATCGAGACCGAAGTGCTCGATCACGCGCTCGACCTTGCGGCGCAGGACCGGGATCTCGCGCGGACTGCCGTGATAGGCGGTCGAGGTCCACAACCCGAGGAAGCGGTGCTCGCCGTTCACCAGGCCGCGATTGTCGAAGGTCTTGAGGCCGACGTAGTCGAGATACTCGGCGCGATGCACGGTCGCGATCGAGTTCGCCTTGGTGACGACCAGCAGCTCCCGGTCGCGGGCGCGCGCGCGCACGTCGCCGCGCAGCACGGTCGCCGTGGGGCGCGCGGCCCCGGCGCCCCGGCGCGCGAGTATGCCGAGGCTCGAGAGCACGTCCGGCACCAGGCGGTCCTCGCTGCGACCGCGCTCGAGGCGATAGTGCCGGTAGCCGAGGAACACGAAGTGGCGGCCTTCCATCCACTCGAGCAGGTGGCGCGTTTCGCTCACCTCGGCGGCCGGCAGCGGCGGTGGATCGGTGTCGAGCCGCGCGATGAGCTCGCGCACCCGCTCGCGCATCGGCATGAAGTCCGCGACCGCCGCGCGCACGTCGCCGAGCGTCGACTCGAGCTGGCGCCGCAGCTGCTCGAGCTGCACCGGGTCGGTGACGCGGTCGATCTCGTAGAGCTGCCACGACTCGGGATGCGCGGCCGCAGCGCCGTTGGTGCCGATGTCGGTGAGGCGCCCGCGGCGGTCGCGCCGCACCTGCAGTACCGGGTGCACGATCAGGTGCACGGCGAGCCCGGCACGGTTCAGTGCCATGCCGAGCGAGTCGACCAGGAAGGGCATGTCGTCGGTGACGGTGAGTACCAGCGTATGCGGCGACTCGAAGCCGTCCGCGGCGGCCACCGGATTGAAGACGCGCACCAGCGAGCGCCCCGGGGGCCGGCGCGTACCGAAGGCGAGATGGGCGAGCGCGGCGCTCGCGAGCAGCCCGGGCGGGTGCGCCGCCAGGTCCTCTTCGGCGACTCCGTGGAAGTAGCTGCGCAGGAAGCGCTGCGCGAGCTCGTGGTGGCCGGCGCGGCCGCCCGCCGCACGTGCGATGCGCTCGATCAGCGCGACGCGCGCGGCGGGGATGCTGCGCAGCAGCCTGCTGTCCTCGGGTGCAACTTGGCTGGGCATGGCGGCGCGCGATTATACATGCGGAAGGGCGCTTATAATGCGGCCATGAGCGCACCCGCCGATAATCCGATGGGTACCGACGGCTTCGAGTTCGTCGAGTACACCGCCCCCGACCCGCAGCAGCTGCGGACCCTGTTCGAGCGCCTCGGCTTTCCGGTGGTGGCGCGCCACCGCTCCAAGAACGTGACGCTGCACCGCCAGGGCGAGATCAATTTTCTCATCAACGCCGAGCCCGCCTCCTTCGCGCAGACGTTCGCGCGCGTGCACGGGCCGTCAGCCTGTGCGATGGCGTTCCGCGTGCGCGATGCCGCCGGCGCCTACCGCCGCGCGCTCGAGCTCGGCGCGAAGCCGGGCCCGCAGAGTGCCGGCCCCATGGAGCTCAACATCCCCTGCATCGAGGGGATCGGCGGCTCACTCATTTATCTGGTGGACCTCTACGGCGAGCGCTCGATCTACGACGTGGACTTCCGCCCGGTCGCGCAAGAGGCGCCGGCCGATGCGGCCGGGCTCACGGTGATCGATCACCTCACCCACAACGTCGGCCGCGGACGCATGGACGTGTGGGCGGGCTTTTACGAGAAGCTGTTCAACTTCCGCGAGATCCGCTACTTCGACATCGAGGGCAAGCTCACCGGCCTGCTGTCACGCGCCATGACGAGCCCGTGCGGGAAGATCCGCATCCCGATCAACGAGTCGCAGGACGACAAGAGCCAGATCGAGGAGTACCTGCGCGAGTACCGCGGCGAGGGCATCCAGCACATCGCACTCGCGAGCGGCGACATCTACCGCACCGTGGACGTGCTGCGCCGCCACGGCGTCGCCTTCCAGGACACCCCCGACAGCTATTACGACGGGGTCGCGGCGCGCGTTCCCGGGCACCGCGAAGCGCTCACGGAGCTGCGCTCACGGCGCATCCTCATCGACGGCAACCCGGCGCGCGGCGAGGGAGTGCTGCTGCAGATCTTCACGCAGAACGTCATCGGCCCGATCTTCTTCGAGATCATCCAGAGGAAGGGCAACGAGGGTTTCGGTGAGGGCAACTTCAAGGCGCTGTTCGAGTCCATCGAGCAGGACCAGATCCGCCGCGGCGTGATTTGAGCGCACCTGAATCGCGCCTTAACCGGCGCGGCGATGCGGCGGGTCCGCGCCGCATGCG
>JAGWMP010000221.1 GCA_028871705.1 Gammaproteobacteria bacterium | reverse complement strand
GACCGCTGCCTCGAGGCGCTGCGCGAGCTCGCGCCCGCCGCGCGCCATCTGCAGGCGCGCATCGTCGCGCACCTCGCCGACGGGGAGCACGCCCGGCCGGTGTGCGACACCATCCTGACGCTGGTGCGGCATTACCTGAGCGATGCCGGGGTGCAGGTGCTGCCCGAGGACGTCGCCGCCGGTCCCGCGCGCACGCTGCGCTTCCGCCCCGGCATGGGGTGGGTGCACACCCGCGCCTGAGGCGCATGCCACACCCGCGCGAGGCGCCCCCGCCGCCGGCCGTCCGGGCCGCGCTCGAGCAGCTCTTCGGCGAGAGCATCGGCGGGGTGCGGGTGATCGAGCATTCCCTGTGGGTGCGCCTGCACGGGCGGGCCATCGCCACCACGCGCCGCAACCGCATCTACCTGCGCGGCGATGCCGCGCGCTTCTTCGCCGACCCGCACCTGATGCTGCATGAGTACTGGCACGTCCTCGGGCAGTGGCGGCGGGGAAGCCTCACCGTGCCGCGCTATCTCGCCGAGTGCCTGCGGCGCGGCTATTGGAACAACCGCTTCGAGGTGGAGGCCCGCGCCTTCGCGGATCGGCATGCGGCGGCGCTCGCCGCGCTCATCGATTGCCCCTTGTCCGCGCGCTAGCCCGACCTACAATACCCGACCCTTTCCCGACGGCGGACCTGAACCGATCGCCATGGCGCACGCGCAGCAGCACGGCTACGACGTCATCGTCGTCGGCGGCGGCCATGCCGGCACCGAGGCGGCGCTCGCCGCCGCGCGCGCGGGCGCGCGCACGCTGCTCCTCACGCAGAGCCTGGAGACGCTCGGCGCGATGAGCTGCAACCCGGCGATCGGCGGCATCGGCAAGGGCCACCTGGTGCGCGAGATCGATGCCCTGGGTGGGGCCATGGCGCGCGCCGCCGATCGCGCCGGCATCCAGTTCCGCACGCTGAACGCCAGCAAGGGGCCGGCGGTACGCGCGACGCGCGCCCAGGCCGACCGGCAGCTCTACCGGCGCGCGATCCGTGCGCTCCTCGAAGCCGAGCCGAACCTCGCGCTGTTCCAGCAGGAGGCGGCGGATCTCGTGGTCGAGGGCGCGCGCGTGCACGGCGTGCGCACGGTGAGTGGCATCACGCTCGGCGCGCGCGCCGTGGTGCTCACCGTCGGGACCTTCCTCGGCGGCCGCATCCACGTCGGGCTCGAGCAGTCCGCGGGCGGACGGGCCGGCGATCCGCCGTCGCTGCGACTCGCCGCGCGCCTGCGGGACCTGGGGCTGCGCGTCGGGCGCTTGAAGACCGGCACGCCGCCACGGATCGATGGCCGCACGCTCGACTGGTCGGTCATGACACGTCAGCCCGGCGATGTGCCGACTCCGGTATTTTCGTTCCTTGGGCGATCCGAAGAGCATCCAAGGCAGGTTGATTGTTTCATTACGGCTACTAATGAGCGTACGCACGAGATCATTCGCGCCGCCACGGACCGCTCGCCGCTCTTCACCGGCGTCATCGAAGGCGTCGGTCCCCGCTATTGCCCCTCGGTCGAGGACAAGGTGGTGCGCTTCGCGGACAAGGCCTCGCACCAGATTTTCGTCGAGCCCGAGGGCCTCGACACCCAGGAGATCTATCCGAACGGCATCTCGACGAGTCTGCCGTTCGAGGTGCAGTGCGAGTTCGTGCGCACCATCCGCGGTTTCGAGCGCGCGCACCTGACGCGCCCCGGCTACGCGATCGAGTACGACTATTTCGATCCGCGCGACCTCACGGGCTCGCTCGAGACCAGGGCGCTCGCCGGGCTCTACTTCGCCGGACAGATCAACGGCACCACGGGCTACGAGGAGGCGGCCGCCCAGGGACTGATCGCCGGCATCAACGCCGCGCTCGCCGTGCGCGGCGCCGCCCCCTGGGTCCCGAAGCGCAGCGACGCCTACCTCGGCGTGCTCATCGACGATCTCATCACCCGCGGCACGCGCGAGCCCTACCGCATGTTCACGAGCCGCGCGGAGCACCGGCTGCTGCTGCGCGAGGACAACGCCGATGAGCGGCTCACGCCCGTCGGGCGCGAGCTCGGGCTCATCGACGAGGAGCGCTGGCGGCTCTACCAGGTGAAGCGCTATCTCGCCGAGCTCGAGATCGAGCGTCTCGGCGCGCAGCGCGTGAAGCCGGCGCAGCTGCCCGCGGGCTGGGCCGCGCGCGTGCTCGGTGCGCCGCTCGCCCAGGAGACTTCCGCCCTCGAGCTGTTGCGCCGTCCCGAGGTGAGCTACGAGGCGCTGCTCGAGGTCACGGGGACGCCCGAGTGGCTGCCCGCGGCCGGCGGCGGCGCGCCGCTGCCGATCGACGCGCGCCTGCCCGCGCAGATCCGCGCCCACGTCGAGGTGCGCGCGCGCTACGCCGGTTACCTCGAGCGGCAGCGCGCGGAAGTCGAGCGCATGGAGAGCCACGAGGCGACCGTGCTGCCGGCCGACCTCGATTACCGTGAGCTCGCCGGGCTCTCCCACGAAGTGCGCCAGCGCCTCACCGAGGCGCGTCCGGCGACCGTCGGCCAGGCGGGGCGCCTGCCGGGCGTCACGCCGGCGGCCATCTCCATCCTGCTCGTGCACCTGAAGAGGCGCGGCGCCCGTCCCGCCCACCGGGTCGCATGAGCGCCTTCGTCCGAGCGCTCGCGCAGGCCTGGGAGAAGAACGACTCGCTCCTGTGCGTGGGGCTCGACCCGGAGATCGAGCGTTTTCCGGCGCACATCGCCGCCGCGCCCTCGCCGATCTTCCAGTTCAACAAGGCGGTGATCGACGCCACCCACGACCTCGTGTGCGCCTACAAGCCGCAGTTCGCGCACTATGCGGCCTACGAGGCCGAGGATCAGCTCGAGCGCACCATCGAGTACGTGCACCGCACGTATCCGGCGATCCCGGTGATCCTCGACGGCAAGCGGGGCGATGTCGGCAACACCGCCGAGCGCTACGCCATCGAGGCCTTCGAGCGCTACGGGGCGGACGCGGTCACCGTGAATCCCTACCTCGGCGGCGACTCGCTCGAGCCGTTCCTCCGGCACGCCGACAAGGGCGTGTTCATCCTCTGCCGTACCTCCAATCCCGGCGCGCGGGACCTGCAGGATCTGGAGGTCGGCGGGCGGCGGCTCTATCACGTCGTGGCCGAGCTCGCCGCGGCGCGCTGGAACTCCAACGGCAACTGCGCGCTCGTCACCGGCGCCACTTATCCGCGCGAGCTCGCCGAGGTGCGCGCCATCGTCGGTGACATGCCGCTGCTCCTCCCCGGCGTGGGCGCCCAGGGGGCCGATGTCGCACAGGCGGTACAAAATGGCCAGAACTCAGGAGGCACTGGCTTACTGGTGAGCTCATCGCGGGGGATTCTCTATGGTGCGCGGGGAGTCGCCGGAGCGGATTTCGCCGGCGCCGCGCGCACCACGGCCCTCGCGCTGCGCGCCGAGATCAACGCGAGCCGCCGCGGGCGCCAGCACGCATGAGCGCGCCCCGCTTGACGAGCGCACCCTGGCGGGCGCTCCTCGCCGCGAGCCTCGCCGCCCTGGTGGCAGGCTGCGGGCACGGCGGCGGCACCGGTGCCGCGGCGGCCGATACCGGTCCCGTGCTGGTGCGCGGCGGCGGCCCCGATCCCGACTCGCTCGATCCGCAGAAGGTGCGCGGCTTCGAGGCGCAGAGCATCGTGCGCGACCTGTGCGAGGGACTGACGACCCTCGCGCACGACGCCTCCGTGGCGCCCGGGGTTGCGAGCCGCTGGAGCGTGAGCGCCGACGGCAAGGTCTATACGTTCACGCTGCGTCCCGAGGCGCGCTGGTCGAGCGGCGAGCGGGTGGTGGCCGCGGATTTCGTCACGGGGCTGCGGCGGCTGGTGGATCCGGCCACCGCCTCGGGCTACGCACAGTACGCCGACGTCATCGCCAACACCGACGACATCGTCGCCGGCAGGAAGCCGCCCGAGGCTCTCGGGGTCGCCGCGCCCGATGAGGCGACCGTGGTGGTGACGCTCAGCGCGCCCGCGCCCTATCTGCCCGCGCTCCTCTCCCATCCGAGCACCTGCCCGGTGCACCGCCCGACGCTCGCCGCGCACCCGGAGAGCTATGCGCGCGCCGGCGTCATGGTGTCGAACGGCGCCTTCGTGCTGCAGGAGTGGGTGCAGGGCTCGTACGTGCTCGCGGTGCGCAACCACGCCTACTGGAACGATGCCGCGACGCGCCTCGCGGCGGTCAAGTACCTCATCATCCCGGACGAGAACGCCGAGCTCGCACGCTACCGCGGCGGCGAGCTCGAGATCACCGCGGTAGTCCCGCGCGGCCAGTACGACTGGATCCGCGAGCACCTCGCTGCCGAGCTGCACGTCTCCCCGCAGCTCAGCACCTACTACTACGGCTTCAACCTCCGCCGGCCGCCCTTCGCCGATCACCCGGGATTGCGGCGCGCGCTCTCGGAGGTGATCGACCGCGAGAAACTCGCCGGCCTCGTGCTGCGCGTCGGGGAGCTGCCGGCCTACGGCTGGGTGCCCCCGGGAACCGACGGCTACACGCCGCAGTCCTTCGACTACCGCGGCGAGACGATGGCGGCGCGCATCGCCGAGGCGCGGCGGCTGTACCGTGAGGCGGGCTACTCGAGCGCCAAACCCCTCGCCTTCGAGCTGCGCTACAACGCGGGCGAAGTGCACACCAAGCTCGCCGTCGCCATCGCCTCCATGTGGAAGGAGGCGCTCGGCGCCGAGGTGCGCCTCACGCAGGTCGAGTTCAAGACGCTGCTCGCCGACGTCGACCGCGGCGACGTCGAGGTGTTCCGCTCGAGCTGGACCGGCGACTACAACGACGCCTATACGTTCGCGCAGTACCTCAAGAGCGACTTCGGCCTGAACCTGCCGCACTACAAGAGCGCTGCCTACGATGCGCTCCTGACGCGCGCCGCGGGCGAGACCGACCTGGCCGAGCGCCGCGCGGCGCTCGAGGCCGCCGAACGGCTGATGCTCGCCGACCATCCGCTGATGCCGCTCTACTTCTACGTCAACAAGCACCTGGTGAGCCCGA
>JAGWMP010000010.1 GCA_028871705.1 Gammaproteobacteria bacterium | reverse complement strand
AACCTGACTTGACAACCTACCTGCCGCCTAACAATCGTTGGAGGGGTCCGTGAGGCGCTTCTGGGTTGTCGCCTCGGACGCTGAGAGATTGTGCGTCCTTGCGCTATCTGACTGATTGGAGGTCTGCATGCGTTTAATCCCCGGCGTTCCCGTTACGGCTGTGATCGCACTTTGGTTGGCCGCGTGCGTCACCGCTGCGCCAGGTGCTGATAAGGTTCGGATCACCAAGAATCCATCGGATGTCGCCGCCTGCACTGCGGTGGGCAACATCAAGGTGCCGACTAATCCGTCTACCGGTACCGTGGATATCGCCAACGCAGCAACCGAGTTTCGAAACCAGACCGTCGGGCTAGGAGGCAATACCGGCCTAGTTACATACGGACTAGTGAGCGCTCCTGCACAGGGCGTTGCCTATCGATGCCCGTAGCTGGGATTTTGGGCCCGACGTCTAACGATCGTTGGAGGGGTCCGTGAGGCGTGGTCTGATTGACGCCGCGGGCGCTTGGGGACAGTGTGCGCCCGCGTCGCCTGGCCGGCGTGGTCGTACGGCCACCTGGCTGCGCCTCAGTGCAGCCCCTCAACTTCACCGTTAGGCGGCACCTTGGCCGCGAGATTTGAAGTTCGCGAGGTCCTTCGATTCACCGGACGGCGTAAGGTCGTATTGGCCGGACACGTCCTTGATGGAGTGGCACGCTCCGGGCAGATCATCAGCTTCAAGGTACCGGACGGCCACTCGTGGTCCGCCAAGATCGCGTCGGTCGAAGTTGTCGAGCGCATGTTCTCTGAGCCACTAGTCGGCCTGCTATGCGAAGAGCGCGATCCAAGGGAGGCCACGCTTTACGCCGAACTCTGTCCTCCGGGCACCATTGTTGAGCTCAACGACACCGCTGCCCCACCGTTAGGCGGCCGATGAGCAAATGGCGCTACCTGCCGTATCTCTCACTGCTGATGTCGCTCAGCGGCTGCATCGAGATCACCACGTATGTTTCGCCCTCTGCGTCGGGTACGGTGGTTGACGCCACCACTAAGAAGCCGATTGCGGGAGCTACAATCGCGGTAGACGACCACCCGGGCTTATTCGCGCAAACGAACTCCGACGGACAATTCTTCCTGGCGGCCACTACGCGTACGACCCATATCTTCTGGCTCGCCCCTTACCGATCACTTCCGCCTGGCGGCACCGTGGTGGTTTCTGCCGACGGTTATGCTTCCCGAGAAGTAGTTGTCAATGAAACTGCTGGTCCGCTCCTGGTCTCTTTGCTCAGAGTTCGCTAGTGCGGCCCGACCATCGTTGGAGGGGAGCGCATGAGCACGATCCGTCCCTCTGACGCTGGCGTGTTCTCCCTGGGCCTGCTGTACCTCCTGATCACGTTCTGCCTGGGTTGGTATTTGGGTAGTTTCCTCGTCGGCATCGTTTTCTGCGTTGCCATTTCCGCTGCTTTGATCAGACTCACAGGGCCGCCAGGCACCGTTGGTTGGCGAACCGCCATCGCCTTCTCGCTCCCGAGCTTTCTCGCTGGCCTGGTGCCGCTACGGGATAACTACACGTTCCTTGCCTTTGCGCTCGCGGGGTTCCTTGGCAGTTTCGCTGGCCTCGTGCACAGGCGCTCCGGGAATCGCCGGAGGAGTCCGTGATGCGTCTGCGGCCTGGCGCCTCGGGCGCCAGTCACGTGCGCGCCTCGGCGCCAGGGAGTGGCGCTCCCACGCTCAACCTCACCGCCAGGCAGCATGCAGCTTAGATCGCCCCGGGACGCCGGGGACGGCGAATGGCTGGCGCTGCGATCTGCTTTGTGGGCCGACGGATCGCAGGCCGAACAACGATCAGGGATGGCGGATGCTCTCGCGCGTGGTCACTACGTGCGACTCGCCGTGGGTGCCCGCGGATCCGCAGTCGGCTTCGTGGAGGCGGCGAAGCGGATGGACTACGTCAATGGCACGAGCAGCTCGCCGGTGGCATTTCTCGAGGGTCTCTACGTCGCGCCGGAGTCACGGCGCCAGGGCGTAGCACGCGCCCTCGTCCAATCGGTAGTCCAATGGGCTCTGGCGGAGGGCTGCAGTGAGCTCGCATCCGATTCACTGCTTGGCAATTCCGCAGCGCACGCCGCTCACCGCGCGCTGGGGTTTGAGGAAACTGAGCGCGTGGTCTATTTTCGTCGCTTGCTGGCTGGCACGGCTGTGCAGCCCTCAGCGTCACCGCCCGGCGGCAGTTCCAACCAGAGGACGCCATGAGCGCAGAAACGGCCGCGCCGATTTTCGGAAACGTCTCCGGCGCATCCAAGAACACCAGAGGCTGGTTCCTCGGACACTTCATGCCCGGCGATGGGAACCCGCTTCGAACCTCGCAGCTCGAATTGAAGTGGTACACCCATGCGCAGGGAGAATCCCGGAGCGAGTGGGCGCCCGGCAACCCGGTCACGACACTCAATATCCTGGTCCGCGGTCACTTCGTGGCTCCTCTTCCCGGATCGGGAGATCGCTCTGGCGAAGGAAGGAGACTTCGTACTCTTCGGTCCGGGTGTGCCGCACTCGTTTCGTTCGGTGCAGGAGTCTCTGGTCCTGACGGTACGCTGGCCTTCGCTGCCGCCGCCTCAGCTTCCCCGGTAGAGCGCTATGTTCCCAGCTGGCATCGCCATCGTCTGCGCAGTTTCACTCGTCGCGGGCTACCTTTGCGGTCGGCTGCGGTCCATGGCTCTGGGACTATGCCTGCTGCTCGTCATCCCGGTTCTCGTTGCGTACGCTCTGGCGTGGGCACTCATGTCACCGCTTCTTCACCCCTCCGCCGGGGCACCCCTGGGATGGGACCTGGTCGCCACGATGGTTTGGACCAGCTACGGGGTGCCGGCATCCATTGCCGGTTACGCGATCTGCCGTTGGCGCCGGCGTCGGAGGCGCGCGTGACGTCGAAGGGTCGTTGGCGGGTTCCGTGACGCGCGTTCTCTTTGGCGCAGCCGCACTGATCCTCGGCGTGATCGGACTGGTGCGTGCCATGGCTCAGTTCGGAGCCCCGGGCCTCGTCGCCTTTGCAAAGCTCACTCTCGCACCCGCGGTGGCCGTGCTCCTGCTCTTCGTGCTCGGCGCCGGCCGATATACTGGCGAGCTTCCACGCTTCAGGAACGTGGTCACGGGCGTAGCGGTGCTGACCGGGATCGCGTGCGCCGTGTCCGCTCTCCTGGGGGTCGCTTGGCTGGTGACGAAATGAGCTCGGACGATCGCCGGGGCCCATCACGGGGATTGGCTGCGGCCGTTGCGGGGAGCGAGGCGGCGCTGCCCTGGCTCTTCGCCCTGTATGCCGCGGCGACGCTGCTGCACTTCGCCCACAACGCGCAATACCTCGCTCAGTATCCGAATCTCCCGGCCTCCTGGTCCCGCGCCGAGGTCTACGCCGCGTGGTGCGCGCTCATGGGGCTCGGCCTCCTCGGTCTCGCGCTCTACGGCCTCGGAGCGCGCCGCGGCGGCCGGGCGATTCTCGGCCTGTACGCTGGCCTCGGCTTCGGCGGACTCCTGCATTACACCCGCGCGCCGCTGATGCATCATTCGTCCATGATGAACGTGACGATCTGGGCGGAAGCCGCCGCGGGCACGGTGCTCCTCGTCAACGTCCTCATGCTCGGTGGCGGCGCCTCCCGCCCGCGGTCCGCCTCCGCTGTGTAAAAATGCCCTGAGCCGCGCGACCCGTGCAATCCTCACCCAAGGATCGACGCCCGATGCCCAAAGCCTACTGGATCACCTCCTACCGCGCGGTGCGCGACCCGCAGGCGCTCGCCGCCTACGCGAAGCTCGCCGGGCCCGCGCTCACCGCGGCCGGCGGCCGGTTCCTGGTGCGCGGCATGCCGGCGCGCGTCTATGAGAACGGGCTCGAACAGCGCACCGTGATCATCGAATTCGAGAGCGTCGCCCGTGCCCTCGCCGCGCACGACAGCCCCGCCTACCAGGACGCGCTGCGGGCCCTGGGCGGCGGTGCCGACCGCGACATGCGCATCGTCGAAGGCGCCGAGTGAGCGCGCCGCGCCAGCCGCCGCGATGCCGCTCCCGTTCCCCTTCACGCTGCGCACGGCCACGCTCGCCGACGTCCCCGCGATCCGCGCGCTGATCCGGCTCTCCGCGCACGCGCTCAGCGCCGGCGACTACACCAGCGCACAGGTCGAGGGCGCGCTGCAGGGCGCCTTCGGCGTCGACACCCAGCTGCTGAAGGACGGCACCTATTTCCTGGCGCAGGGCGAGGCGCACACGGAAGCGCCCGTGCTCGCGGGCTGCGGCGGCTGGAGCTTCCGCCGCACGCTCTTCGGCGGCGATGCACGCGCCGACCGCGACCCCGAGCGGCTCGACCCGCGCCTCGATGCCGCCAAGATCCGCGCCTTCTTCGTGCATCCGGGCTGGGCGCGGCGCGGCGTCGGTGCGGCGCTGCTCGAGCGCTGCGAGCAGGCGGCGCTCGCGGCGGGCTTCCGCCGTTTCGAGCTCATGGCGACGCTGCCGGGGGTACGGCTCTACCAGGCGCGCGGCTACGTGCCGGGAGAGTTGATCCATTGGCCGCTGCCGAACGGCCTCACCATCGAGTTCATTCCCATGTCGAAGCAGGCGGCGTGACGTCCGCCGGCGGCCGCGCCCGCCGGCCCGGACGTCCTCAAGCGCTCTCCGCCTTGAGCGGCCGGCTCATGAGCTCGCGCACCGCATCTCGCGCCGGCATGCCCTCGTGCAGCACCCGGTAGACGGCATCGCAGATCGGCATTTCGACCGCGGTGCGCGCGGCGACCGCGCGCACGGCGCGCGCCGCGGTGTAGCCCTCGACCGACTGGCCGATCTCGGCGAGCGCCGCCGCCGGCGCCGCCCCCGCGGCGAGCAAGAGGCCAAAGCGCCGGTTGCGCGACTGATCGTCGGTGCAGGTGAGCACCAGATCGCCGAGTCCCGCGAGCCCCATGAAAGTGCGCGCGTCGGCGCCGAGCGCCAGCCCTAAGCGCGTCATCTCCTTCAGGCCGCGCGTGATGAGCGCGACGCGGGTGTTGGCGCCGAAGCCGAGCCCGTCGGAGAGTCCCGCGCCGATCGCGAGCGCGTTCTTCACCGCGCCGCCGATCTCGACGCCCATGATGTCGGTCGAGGTGTAGGCGCGGAAGTTGGCGGAGCTCAGCTCCGTGGCGAGCGCCTCGGCGTAGGCGGCGTCGGGCGAGGCCACCGTCATGGCGGTCGGCAGCCCCGCCCCGACCTCGCGCGCGAACGTCGGGCCCGAGAGCACCGCGACGCGCGGTCCGGCGCCGAGTACTTCGCGCGCGACCTGGTGGGGCAGGAGCCCCGTCGCGAGCTCGAAGCCCTTGGTGGCCCAAAGGGCGCGCATGGTGCGCGTCAGGTGCGGCGCGAGCTCGGTCAGCACCGCACGGAAGGCGCCGCTCGGCACCACGATGAGGACATCGTGGGCGTCCTCGAGTGCGCGCGCGAGCTCGGCCGCGACCGCGAGCGAGCCGGGGAAGGCGACGCCGGGCAGGTAGCGCGTGTTGGCGCGTGCGCGGGCCATGGCGGCGAGCTGCGCGCCGTCACGGCCCCAGAGCCGGACGGTCCGGCCGCCGCGCGCGAACTGGATGGCGAGTGCGGTGCCCCACGAGCCGGCGCCGAGCACCGCGACGGGGGCGCCGGCGGGGCGCGCCGTCACCGCCGCGCTCCGCCCCAGACCGAAGGCCGCGCGGGCGTGCCTTCAGTTGGTCTGCGCGGGCTGCGGCTGGGATTGCCCCTGGCTGCCGGCATAGAGGGCTTCGAAGTTCACGGGCGGGAGCAGGAACTGCGGGAAGCCGCCCTGGCTCACGAGCTGCGAGACGGCGCTGCGCGCGTAGGGGAAGAGCACCCCCGGGCACACGGTGCTGACCGCGCGCTTGACGTCGGCTTCGCCCAGATTGCGGATCAGGAACAGTCCCGCCTGCTTCACCTCGACCAGGAACACCGTGACGTCGTTCTGCTTCGCCGACACGGTGACCGTGAGCACCACCTCGCGCAGCTCCGGCGACAGGAGCGTCACGCCGGTCTGCAGGTCGAGGTTCACCTGCGGGTTCCAGGTACCGTCGACCCGCGGGCCGTTCGGCGCCTCGTAGGAGCAGTCCTTCAGGTACACGGTCTGCAGTGCCAGCACCGGGGCGTCCGCGGGCAGGTCATTGGCCCCCGTCCCGCCGGGAGTTTCATTCACCATACTTAAGCTCCGTTCTTCAATAGAGGGTCGAGGCGTCCGGCCGCATCGAGCGCGTGCAGCTCGTCGCAGCCGCCCACCGGCCGGCCGCCGATGAAAATCTGCGGCACCGTCTCGCCGCCGCCGCGCGCCATCATCTCATCGCGTGCGCCCGGCACGAGGTCCACGTCGATCTCGGTGTAGGCGACGCCCTTGGCCTCGAGCAGGCTCCGTGCCCGGGCACAGTACGGGCACCAGTCGGTCGCATACATGACCACCTGCGGCTGACTCACACGGAATCACGCCCGGGTCAGCGGCAGGTTGTCCGCCCGCCAGGCCGCAAGTCCGCCGCGCAGGGTGAAGGCGCGCGTGAACCCCTGGGCGGCGAGCTGGCGTACCGCCGGGAGACTCAGGGACCCCGAGTCGTCGTACACCACGACCGGCTTTTCCTTGTGGCGCTTGAGGGTGTCGCCGGCCGCGAGCAGCGCCTCGCCGCTCATCTGCCGCGCTCCCGCGAGGTGCCCCGCGGCGAATTTCTCCTGCGGCCGCAGGTCGAGCACCAGGGCCCCCTGGTTCATCAGGCGAATCAGCTCCTGCGGGGACACCGAAAATTGGCTTTCCGTGCGCGCCCGCATTTCGTATACAACTACCAGCGCGGCGGCGACGGCGGTGCCGGTGGCCAGCCAGTAGTGCGCGTTGATGAATTGCAGCAGGTGATCCATGGGGCCGGGACGCGGAGCAGGGTCTAAAAAGGGCGCGCATTATAGCGCCCCGCGCTGCGCCCCCCTGATTTTCGCCCTGTTGGCGGCCTTTCCGGCCGCCGCTACCGCCGCCAAGCCCGCCGAGGACGCGAAAAAGGCCGAAGCGGAGCTCGCGGCGGTCAAATCCGAGATCGAGCGCGTCACCCGCCAGGTATCGGCCGAGCAGGTCGAGCGCGACCGGTTGACGAGGGACTTAAGGAGCGCGGAGCTCTCGGTGGGCAAGGCCCGCGAGACGCTCGGTGAGGTGCGGCACCAGCGCGCCGAGCACGCCGCCCGGCGCGCGGCGCTCGCCGCCGAGCAGCGCGCGCGCGAGGCGCAGCTTACGAAGAACCGCAGCGACCTCGCCGGGCCGATGCGCGCGGCCTATGCGATCGGCCGCCAGGAGCCCTTGAAGCTCCTCCTCAACCAGGAGGATCCGGCGCTCGCCGGGCGCATGTTCGCCTACTACGGTTACTTCGGCCGGGCGCGCGCCGGACAGATCAAGGCGATCGCGGATGACGTGCAGCGCCTCGCCGAGCTCACCGCCGAGCTCGACGCCGAGGATGCCGAGCTCGCGCGCCTCGAGCAGCAGCGGCGCGCCGAGCTGAGCGGCCTCGAGCACGCCCGCGCGCAGCGCTCGGCCGTGCTCGCCGGACTCGAGGCCGAATCGCGCACCCGCGCGCAGAGCCTCGAGCGGCTGCGCTCCCAGCAGGCCGGTCTCGAGCAGCTCCTGAAGGAGCTGCGCGCGGCGATGGAGCGTTATCCGCTCGAGGCGAACGATGCCTTCGCGAAGCTGCGCGGCAAGCTCGCCTGGCCGGTGAGCGGGCGCCTGATGGCGCGCTTCGGCGAGGCGCGCGCGGGTGGGGTGCGCTGGGACGGGGTGCTGGTCGCGACCGAGCGCGGCGCGCCGGTGAAGGCGGTGTTCGACGGGCGGGTGATCTATGCCGACTGGCTGCCGGGCCTGGGGCTCCTGGCGATCGTCGACCACGGCGATGGGTACCTGAGCCTCTACGGCCACAACGAGCGGCTCTACAAGGCCGCCGGCGACCGCGTCGCGGCGGGCGAGGCGCTGGCCGCCGCCGGCGACAGCGGCGGAAGCGGCCGGCCCGAGCTCTATTTCGAGATCCGCAAGGGCGGCAAGCCGGTCGACCCGCGCCCCTGGTTCAGGGCCGCCGACCCCTGAAAGCGCAGCCCCCGGGTCGTGCGGGATGTGATCAGCGTCAACCTTTTGCACGGCCCGCGGCCGCCCGGCCGAGCGATTCGCGAACTCGCGCAAGGACCCCGGACGACATAAGCGCAATGGTGTGCGCTGCGATGAGCGCCGCCCAGACAAACGATACCCCCGGGCAGCCGACTGCCCGTTTCGAGCCCTATTTCCGCCTGGTGCGCTCGCTGCTGCCGCGCGCCTCCAGCCTGGCCATCTTCAGCACCCAGGGGGAGCTGCTCTGGTCGTCCGACACCATGACGGGGCCGGACCTCATGAACGTGGTCGAGGACGCGCTCATCGCCGCGCGCGGCGCCGAGGGGGGCGCCGGGCAGCTGCGCACCCTCGCCGGGAATCTGCCGGTGTACCTGTGCTCGCTGCGCGATGAGGCCGGGGCGCTGCAGGCCATGGTCGCGGTCGTGTGCCGGCCGAACGAAGGCGCCGAGCGCAAGAACCAGGATTTCTCCTTCGCCAACTCGCTGCTGTCGCCCGCGCTCGAGTGCCTGCGGCGCGAGTTCATGGCGTACGCCAACATCGAGGAGCTCAACGCCACCGTCGCCGCGCTCAACCGCGATCTCGAGCTCGTGCTCTCGCACGGCGCCGCGGATGCGCCCACGCCCGACGGCGCCAACGATCTGCAGCTGTTGCTGCAGCAGACCATCGAGCACCTGCGCGCCGCGACCGGCGCGCTGCTGGTGCCCGAGAAGAACCTCACGCTGCTGCGCGCCAACGGCGATACCCCGCCGGATGCGCGCTTCATGACCAAGTCGCACCGCAAGCTCCTCAATCTCGCCCAGGCCGAGCCCGGGCCGCTGATCATCAACGACGTCGACGTCTCACTCACCGACACCTATCCCTACCGGGTGCTCGCCTGCGCGCTGCGCTCGCGCGCCGGGCGCTGCATCGGCATGCTGACGCTGCTGCGCGACGAGGCGAGCGAGCACTTCAGCGCCCGCGACGCGCACATCGCCCAGATCATCGCCAGGAAGGCCCTCGACATCGTCGAGTCGAGCTACGACGCCCTCAGCGGCCTCTACACCCGTCCGGCCTTCGAGCGGCGCCTCGCCGCGGTGGTCACCGAGGGCAAGGGCCACCAGCAGTGGAGCGCCCTCTACATCGACGTCGACCAGTTGCACGCCATCAACGAGAAGGCCGGCATGCACGTCGGCGACTCCGTGCTCGGGCAGCTCGGCGAGCTCTTCAGGAAGCGCCTGCCGCCCGGCGCCTTCGGGGCGCGCATCTCCGGCGACCGCTTCGCGGTGCTCTTGCCGGCCTCCGTCGAGGACGCCGAGAAATTCGCCCAGGCGCTGCGCGCCGGGGCGGAGCAGCTGGTGCCGAACCCGGGCGAGTCGCGGCCGCCGGTCTCGATCAGCGTCGGCGTCGCGCTCCTCGACAGCGAGGGCGGCGAGCTCGGTCACCTGCTCGCGGCCGCCGAGAGCGCCTGCAAGGCCGCCAAGGACCGCGGCAGGAACCGCGTCGAGGTCTACCAGGCGAGCGACACCTCGATCGTACGCCGCTTCGCCGACATCTCGGTCGCCGCCCAGCTGCGCGATGCGATCGACAACGATCGCCTGAGGCTCGATGCGCAGCTGATCCTGCCGTTCTCCGCCGCCGAGAGCGCCCGGCCGCACTACGAGCTGCTGCTGCGCATGATCAACGACGACGGACTCACCATGGGTCCCGACAGCTTCCTCGCCGCCGCCGCCCGCTACCAGCTGATGCCGGTCATCGACCGCTGGGTGGTCAACCACGTGATCGAGGCGCTCAAGCCCCGCGCCGGAGTGCTCGAGGGCAAGGCGCTCGGCTTCACCATCAATTTCTCCGGGCAGTCACTCGATGACGACGGCTTCGCCGACTTCCTCATCAAGTCGATCGGCGAGAGCGGCCTCGACCCCGACCTCTTCTGCTTCGAGCTCACCGAGAACGCGACCGTGGCGCACCTGGCGCGCGCCGAGGAGCTGATGCGGCGCCTGCGCAAGCTCGGCTGCGGCGTGGCGCTCGATGATTTCGGCACCGGCCTTTCCTCGCTGTCGTGCCTGCGGCAGCTGCCGATCACCATGCTCAAGATCGACGGCAGCTTCATCCGCGACGTCCTCAAGGACCGGCGCGCCGAGTCCATGGTGCGCGCCATCGCCGAGCTCTCGCGCAGCATGTCGGTGATCACCGTGGCCGAGTACATCGAGACGGAGGCGATCAGCCAGCGCGTCGCCGAGCTCGGCGTCGATTACGGCCAGGGCTTCGCCATCGGCAGGCCGATCGCGCTCACCGAGCTCTTGAACGAGCTGCCGCTGCCGAGCGAGCCGGAGGGCGCCGCGCGCGGGCCGGGCGACATCATGTGGTACGCAGGAGCGACGCCGTGAACGGCAGTCCCCGCCCATGTCGAGCCGTTCCCGCACCCTGATCGCGCTGTTCGCCGGGGCCATCTTCGGCTTCTGCGGCGCACTCACCAGCGGCGTACTGGCCGAGCGCTCGAGCGAGCCGTCGCACGCGGCGCCGCGCGCCACGCTTCCCTGGGAAGAGGCGAGTCTCTTCGCCGAAGTCTACGAGCGCATCAAGCGCGACTACGTCGAGGACGTCGACGACCATCAGCTCATGGAGCGCGCCGTGCGCGGCATGGTGGCCGCGCTCGACCCGCACTCGGCCTACCTCGACAGCGAGGAGTTCGAGGAGATCCGCCTGAGCACCATGGGCTCCTATCCCGGCGTCGGCATCGAGGTCGCCCCCGGCGACGGGGCGGTGAAGGTGTTGCACCCCATCGAGGGCTCCCCGGCGGAGCGCGCGGGCCTCCGATCCGGCGATGAGATCGTGGGGATCGACGGCGCGGATGTCGGCGGCGATCTCGCCGGCGCCACCGCGCGCATGCGCGGGGCCCCCGGCAGCACCGTGAGGCTCAGCATCCGCCGCAAGGGCAGCGCCGCGCTCCTCGAGTTCACGCTGCGCCGGACCCAGGTCGAGGTGTCGAGCGTCAGCGCGACGACGCTCGAGCCGGGCTACGGGTACCTGCGCATCACGAGCTTCACCGAGACCACGGCCGATGACGTCAATCACGCCATATTGCGTCTTAAAAGCGACAATAAGCCGGGTTTCAAGGGATTGGTGCTCGACCTGAGAGACAATCCAGGCGGAGTGCTCGAGGCAGGCGTGGCGGTCGCGGACGACTTCCTCGAGCGCGGCGTCATCGTCTCGGCCGATGGCCGTACCGCCGAGGCGCGCTTCGAGATGGACGCGACTCCCGGGGATCTCCTGAACGGCGCTCCGCTCGTGGTGCTGGTGAACGGCGGCACGGCCTCGGCTTCCGAGATCGTCGCCGGGGCGCTGAAAGACCACGGCCGGGCGGTACTCATCGGGCGCAAGACCTACGGCAAGGGCTCGGTGCAGACCGTCATGCCGCTCGCGCGCGGCGGAGCCTTGAAGCTCACGACCTCGCGCTACTTCACCCCCTCCGGCGCCTCGATCCAGGGCATTGGGATCATCCCCGACATCGTCGAGAGCGGGCCCGCCGAGGTGGCGGACGCGGATTCGGGCGCGGTGCGCCGGCCGCTCGCGGCGCGCGATCCCGACGTGCACACCGGGCTCGCAACCCTCAAGTCGCACGCGCTCCTCAGCGCGCGCATTGCGCACGGCGGGCGCGCGGCGCGCGATCCCATCCCCTGAGCGCCTCTTCCGGCGTTTGAGGCCGGCTGCGGCCGTTCCCGCTATTCTCCCGCCATGCTGGCATGGCTCATCGACCTCGTGCTCCACCTCGACCGCCACCTGGTCGAGCTGCTCGGCGCCTATCACCTGTGGATCTACCCGATCCTGGCCGCGGTGATCTTTGCCGAGACCGGCCTCGTGGTCACGCCCTTCCTGCCCGGCGACTCGCTGCTCTTTGCCGTCGGGGCGCTCGCCGCGGTGGATACGAGCGGCACGCTCACCGCCCCGCTCGCGAGCGCGATCCTCGCGGCGGCGGCCGTGCTCGGTAACACCGTGAATTACAGTATCGGCCGGGCCATCGGCCCGCCGGCCTTCTCGGGCCGTTACCGCTTCCTCAAGCTCGAGTACCTGCGCCGCACGGAGGCGTTCTTCGTGCGCCACGGCGGCCTCGCGATCTTCCTGTCGCGTTTCATGCCCATCATCCGCACCTGCGCGCCGTTCGTCGCCGGCGTCGCCCGCATGCCCTACGCGCGTTTCCTCGCCTGGAACCTCCTCGGCGGCTGCTCGTGGGTGCTGCTTTTCATCTGGGGCGGCTATCTTTTCGGCAACATCCCGCTCGTGAAGCAGCACTTCGGGCTCGTGACGCTCGCGATCATCGCCGCCTCGCTGGTGCCGCTCGCGAGCGCGTTGCTGCGCCGTCCGGCGGCGAAGGCCTGAAGGCGCCTCAGAAGGCGCTGCGGATGAAGGCCTGCGCGGCGCCGAGGAGCCCGCCGACGAGCAGCGTCACGTTCGGTATCGCGGACAGCAGAAACCCGAGGTGGCGGCCCTCGGCCGAGCGCACGTAGCCGCGGAAATACAGCGCCCGGCCGATGACGAAGAGCAGTCCGAGCGCGGCGGCGATCCAGGCGTTCACGTACCAGGCGAACAGCATGAGCGACGGGCCGAACACCACCAGTTGCTCGAGCGTGTTCATCTGCACGCGGAAATAGCGCTCGAACACCTCGTGCCCCGTGGTGGCGGGAGCTGCAACCTTGTAGGTGCCGCGGGCGCGGGCCACCGCGTAGCCGAATGCGAAGAACTCGAGCAGCGCGAGCGCCAGGACGAAATGTACGAGTGCCATGGACCCCCCCTCGCTCCTAGCATAGACGAGCGCGGCGGAGCGCGTGAGCGCACCCGGTGGCAGAATGGCGCCATGAGCGAACGAAGCCGGGGCTACGCGCACCGGGTCGACATCAACGCCGACGTCGCACGGGTCTGGCGGGCGATCATCGACCCGCAGGCCCTCGCGCGCTGGTGCTCGCCCGAGGCGCAGCTGCAGCCGCGCCAGGGCGGGCTGTTCCGCGCCAAGGTCGATCGCGTGACCGAGCTCGAGGCGCACATCGACGTGTTCGAGGCGGGCCGGCGCGTACGGCTCATCTATCTGCCGAACCCGGCGTTGCCGCGCGCCGACTCGGTGCTCACCGACGATCTGATCGTGGAAGCGGTGCCGGGCGGTACGGTGGTGCGGCTTCTCGGCTCGGGCGTACCGGGCGCGGCCGAGTGGGACACGCAGTACTGGCGGCTGCGCACCTCCTGGCATCAGGCCCTCAATCGCCTCAAGGTGCTGGTCGAGATGCAGCGCGAGGCGGGCCGGTGACCGGCTTCCTGCTGCGCGCGGTGCTGGCGGCGCTCGGACTTTGGATCGCGACGCGCTGCGTCGCCGGGGTCCGCATCGACGACCCGACGACGCTGGTGCTCGCCGGCCTCTTGCTCGGCGTGGTGAACGCCATCGTACGCCCGATCGTCTTCATCCTGACGCTGCCCATCACCGTCGTGACGCTCGGGCTCTTTCTGCTGGTGCTGAACGCGGCGATGGTGGCCCTCGTCGCCTGGATCCTGCCGGGCTTCCATCTCTACGGCGGCTTCCGTGCGGCGCTCTTCACCTGGCTCATCGTCTGGCTGACCGGCCTCGTCGGCTCGATGCTGATCGGGCAGCGGGGCATCGAGCGCTACCGCCAGCGCTGAGCCGCGCCCGCGCGGCGCGCTCTCAGCGCGCCCCGAGCTTCGCCGTCCAGCGGTACGCCCACCAGATCACCCCGAGGAAGGCGAGGCCGCCCAGGATCTCGGACGGGATCTCGAACGAATCTCCGGCGAGGCCGATGGGGAAGGGGTTGCCGGTGAAGGCGACGAGGGCGGTGAACAATACCGCCAGCACGCTCTCCCCGACGATGAGACCCGAGGCGAGCAGCACGCCGAGCTGCTTGGTGGCCTCGGCCTTCGGGGTGCGGTCGGCGCGCCGGTCGAAATACCAGCCGACGACCGCGCCCACGGTGACCATGAGCGTGGCGGAGGTCGGCAGGTAGATGCCGAGCCCCACGGCGAGCGGCGGCAGCCGCAGCGCCTTCGTGGTCTTCGAGAGGACGTAGTCGACCAGGATGATGCCGGCGCCGATGAAGGCGCCGAGGCCCATCAGCTGCCACTTCTCGGGGTCGTTCTGGATCACCGCCTGACCGAGCGCCGAGATGAGCCCGGCCTGCGGTGCCGGCAGCGCGTGGGCGCCGGCACCGGGCGCGCCGGCGAAGCCGTAGGCCTTGTTGACGAGGTCGAGCACCGGCGGGATGACGAGCGCGCTCGCCACCACGCCGATGACGAGCGCCCACTGCTGCTTGGAGGGGGTGGACTCGACCAGCTGGCCGGTCTTCAGGTCCTGCAGGTTGTTGTTGGCGATGGCGGCGACGTTGAACACCACCGCGGTGACGAAGAGGGAGTAGGCGACCAGCGCCTTGCCCATGTCCGGCGGCAGCGAGGACTTGACGGTCACCACCAGGAACAGCGCCGTGGTGGCCACCACCAGGATGCCGATCCCCGAGAGCGGGCTGTTGGAGGCGCCGATGAGACCGGCCATGTAGCCGCACACCGTCGCGACCAGGAACCCGAGCACCACCACGATGACGATGCCGCCGACGGTGAGGAGCAGCGCGTGCGCGCCGAGCCCCGCACTGGTTGCGAAATTCCACAGCAGCCAGCAGATCGGCAGGATGCACAGGATCGAGACCAGGGCCACCTGGTCCACCGGAATGTCGTGCTCGGTGCGGTCGAGCGTGTCGCCCTTGCCGGCCTTGCGTGCCTTCGAGGACGCCATGGCGCTCTTGAGCCCTCCGATGACGGGCTTGACCAGCTTCAGGAGCGTCCAGATCGCGGACACGGCGATCGCGCCCGCGCCGAGGTAGCGTACGTAGTGGCTCCAGATGGCGTGCGCGAACTCGCCGGCCTCGCCCGCCGCCGGATGCAGCGCGCTGAAGTGCGGCACGCCCCAGCCCCAGCCGATGAGGGCGCCGACGAACATGGCGATGCCGACGCAGATGCCGACCAGGTGCCCGATGCCGAAGAGCGCGAGCGACATCTGGAAATCGAAGCCCGTGAGCGGCGCGTCGCGCTCGCGCCCGAGGCGGATGCTGTGGGCGATGTCGCCGAGGAACCAGCGCAGCTGGATCATCACGAGGAAGAGCGCCGATACCAGCGATCCGACCAGCACGGCCTTGAGTCCCTTGCCCCCGGACTCCACCGAGTCCTTGTCGGTGGCGCCGCCCGAGCCGACCTTGATGACCTTGGCGCAGGCGGTGCCCTCGGGGTAGGGCAGATCGGACGTGGTCACCAGCGCCCGGCGCAGCGGGATCGAGTACATGACGCCGAGGATGCCGCCGATGGCGCAGATGGCGACCGACTGCCAGTAGGGGAAGCCGCTCCACCAGCCGATCATGACGAAGCCCGGCAGCACGAAGATGATCGAGGAGAGCGTGCCGGCGGTGGAGGCCACCGTCTGCACGATGTTGTTCTCCTGCGCGGTGGTGTTGCCGAGCCAGCGCAAGAGCGCCATCGAGAGCACCACCGCCGGGATCGAGGTGGAGAAGGTGATGCCGGCTTTGAGTCCGAAGTAGACGTTGGCGGCCGTGAACACCACGGTGAGAGCCACGCCGATGAGCAGGCCCCGGAGCGTCAGCTCCCTGCGCGAGTCGGTGATCATGCCGTGCCCCCCGATTGTTGCTGTTGTAAACGGCCGTCCCCGGGCGGCCACCCTCGAGCGCAGAGCGGTGCCCGGGGCATCTTAGCCTCGCCCCGTGCGCACGCGCTATGCTTGTCGCGTACTCCTTCGGAGGGGCCGCAGGCCATGGTCAAGGTACTGGTGGGGATCGTGGTGGTCGCGGCGCTCGGGCTCGCGGGCTTCACCTACCTGATGCTGCACTGGTCGTATTCCGAGGGCGAGCGCGCCGGCTACGTGCAGAAGCTCTCGCGGCGCGGCTTCATCTGCAAGACCTGGGAAGGCGAGATGGCCATGGTGACCATGCCGGGCACGGTGGCGGAGAAATTTCTCTTCACCGTGCCGAGCGACGCGGTCGCCGCCAGGATCAACGCCGCCGTCGGCAAGCGCATGGCGCTGCACTACGAGCAGCACAAGTGGCTGCCGACCTCCTGCTTCGGCGACACCGAGTACTTCATCACCGGCGTGCGCGTCACCGAGTGAGCGCGCGCGCAGCGCGCCGCTACTTCACGCCCGCCAGCAGCCGCCGCGACAGCGGCGTGAGCGCGAGCATCACCGCGCCCGCGACGATGCCGTACCAGAAGATCCTCAAGAACAGTGCCGGCAGCGATTCGAGGTGACTCGCGTCGTACTGGCCGGTGAGCTGGCCGGCGAGATTGCCGCCGAGCGAGAGCGACAGGAACCACATGCCCATCGCCTGGCCGACGAAGCGCGGCGGCACGAGCTTGCTCATGTTGGAAAGTCCCACCGGCGAGATGCACATCTCGCCGCACACGTGCAGGAAGTAGGTCGCGATCAGCCAGGTGGACAGCACCAGGTGCCCGCCGAGCACGCGCTGCGCGGCGACGTACATGACCAGGAAGCCGCCGCCGAGCAGCAGCAGCGCCACGCCGAACTTGGCCACCGGGGACGGATCGCGTCCGCGCCTGCCGAGGGCGAGCCACAGCGCGGCGAACACCCCGGCGAGGATGATGACGAACAGCGCATCCATCGACTGCAGGATCCCGGGTGGCGCATTCCAGCCGAAGATGTGCATGTCGGTGTAGCGCGCGGCGAAGAGATTGAAGGACGCGCCCTGCTGAAAGTACCCGGCCCAGAAGGTCACGGAGCCCGCGAACAGCGCCACCATCACCAGCACCCGCTGGCGCTCGGTGGCGTCGAGCCCCGCGAAGAAGAGCAGGTACGCGAAGTACGCCACCGCCAGGAACCCGAACGCCCAGGTCGCGAACGAGCCGAGCAATGCCGGGTCGACGGCCACGCGCCCGCTCACGGCGAGCGCGACGGCGGCGGCTGCAGCGGCGAACAGCACGACGATCGGCGTCCAGGACGCGCGCTGCCCGGGCGGGACCTCGCGGCCCGCGCCGCCGAGCAGGCGGCGCGTCCAGAGGAACTGCGCCACGCCGAGCACCATGCCGATCGCCGAGACGCCGAAGCCGATGCGCCAGCCCGCCGCCGCGGCCACCAGCGGCACCACCCAGGGGCCGATGAAGGCGCCCGTGTTGATGCCCATGTAGAAGATCGAGAAGCCGGCGTCGCGCCGCGCGCCGCCCTCGGGGTAGAGCGTCGCCACCAGCGCGCTCACGTTGGGCTTCAGCAGCCCCACACCCATGGCGATGATGAGGAGACCGACGAAGAAGACCGACGTGGTGCCGAGCGCGAGCAGCGCGTTGCCGAGCGCGATCAGGACGCCGCCGGCGATCACCGCGCGTTGCGCGCCGACCAGGCGGTCGGCGATCCAGCCGCCGAGGAGCCCGAGCAGGTAGGTGCTGCCGACGTACAGCCCGTAGATGGAGGCGGAGGCCTTGTCGCCGAGCCCGAGGCCCCCCTTGGCCGCCGGCGCCACCATGAAGAGGATCAGGAGCGACTGGATGCCGTAGTAGGTGAAGCGCTCCCAGAGCTCGGTGAGGAAGAGCGTCGCCAGTCCCGCCGGCTGGCCGAAGACGGTGCGTTGCGAGGCGTCGTTCATTCTTGTTGTCTCCCCCAGGGCCTCCTGAGGCCTCAGCCGTCGCCGGCTTTGCCCGGGTCGGGCTCCTCGGGATGGGCGCTGCGCCCGCGCGACAGCAGGCGCGCCATGAGGATGCCGCCCTCGTAGAGCAGGTACATCGGGATGGCGAGCGAGCATTGCGAGATCGCATCCGGGGGCGTGAGCAGCGCCGCCAGGATGAAGATGCCGATGAGCACGTAGCCGCGGTGCTGCTTCAGCTTCTCGATCGGCACCACGCCCATGACGACCAGCAGCACCACCGCGACCGGCACCTCGAAGGCGACGCCGAAGCAGAAGAACATGGTCAGCACGAAATCGAGGTACTGGTTGATGTCGGTCATCATCGCGACGCCCTTCGGGGTCGTGGCGGCGAAGAACTGGAACATCACCGGGAAGACGAAGGTGTAGGCGAAGCCGACGCCCACGTAGAACAGCACGATCGCCGAGAGCAGCAGCGGCGTCGCGAAGCGCTTCTCGTGGCGGTAGAGCCCCGGGGCGACGAACGCCCAGAGCTGATAGATCACGTAGGGCATGGCCGCGAGCAGCGCCACGAAGAACGACAGCTTGAACGGCGTGGTGAAGGGCGACATCACCCCGGTCGCGATGAGGTTGCTGCCCGGCGGCAGCTTGGCGAGGAGCGGGGAGGCGACGAAGGTGAAGATGTCGTTCGAGTAGTAGACCGCGGGCACGAAGGCGATGCCGATCGCGATCATCGAGCGCAGCAGCCGGTCGCGCAGCTCGAGCAGATGCGAGATCAGCGAGCCTTCGGCGAGCTTCTCAGGATCCGCGCTCATCGGCATTCGGGGCCGGGGCGGCGGCGGTCACGGTGGGCCCGGGCGGCGTCGGCCCGTGGAACGGTGGCGGTATTTCCGCGGCGGGCGCCGGCGGCGTCGGTCCGTGGAAGGGCGGTGGTATCGGTGACTCGGCGGGCGGCGGTTCTGCGTCCGGCGACTGCGCCGGGGAAGCGGAGGCGGTGGTGGGTGGCGGCGCGGATGGCGCGGCGGCCTGCGGCGCGGCGCTCTGCGCGCGGCGCGCCTGCTCGAGCTGGACTTCTTCCTCGAGCTGCTCGCGGAACTGGCGCGCCATGGCGCGTGCCCGTCCCACCCAGCGGCCGATCTCGCCGACGACGCGCGGCAGCTTCTCGGGTCCCAGCACCACCAGTGCCAGGACGAAGATGATCAGGACTTCGGAGAACCGCCCCTCGAACAGGTCACACGCTCCGATCGCTCTTGGGCTGCGCCTCGCTCTTGCGGGCGACCTCGTCGAAGTCGGCATCCGGCTTGTCGGAGCGGATCTGCTTCTGCGCGCTCTGCTCCTCGTCGCCTTCGTTCATGGCCTTCTTGAACCCGCGGACCGCCGCGCCGAGATCGGAGCCGACGGTGCGCAGCTTCTTGGCGCCGAACACGACGAGCACCACGAGCAGGATGATCAACAGCTCGCGCATTCCAATTCCCATACGTCAGCACTCCACAAAGGCCCGCAAGCGCGGAGAAAGAAAAGGAATCATAGGTCAAATGGGCCCGGCGGGCGGTACAAGTTCGCTCAATTCCGGAACGGGCTTCACGCTCAGCCGGGACCGGCCTCGAGCCAGAACGTCACCGGTCCGTCATTGATCAGCGACACCTGCATGTTGGCGCCAAATACGCCAGCGGAAACATGGGGATATGAGGCCCGCGCCCGCTCGAGGAGGTGCCCGAAGAGCCGCCGCGCCACGGCCGGCTCGGCGGCGCCCGAGAAGCCCGCGCGCGTGCCCTTGCCGGTATCGGCCGCGAGCGTGAACTGCGGCACGAGCAAGAGTCCCCCGCCGACCTCGCGCGTGGAGAGATTCATGCGTCCGGCGGTGTCGGGAAAGATGCGGTAGTCGAGGAGGCGCTCGAGGAGGCGCTCGGCGGCGGCCTCGGTGTCCTCGCGCCGCACCGCGACGAGCGCCAGCATGCCACGGGCGATGGCGCCGACGATCGCGCCGTCGATGCGCACCTCGGCGTGCGTGACGCGCTGGATGAGACCGATCATGCGCGCGAGTCTAGCGCCGCGGCGCCCCCGAGAGTGGCAATTGCCCCGGCGAGTCCGTAAGATTCGGGGCCGTTTTTGGGCGGTTTTCACCAGCGGGGAGTGAGCGGAATGCAGCGCGGACCAGGCTCGGCAGTGCGTGCGGTTGCGGTCGCGGTGCTCGCCGCCGGTGCGCTCGCGACCGCCGCGGCGCAGACTCCCCCGGCCCCCGCCGCCGCGGCGGCGCAGGCGGCGGATCCGGCGCACGGCAAGGCCGTCTCCTATACCTGTCTCGGCTGCCACGGGATCGACGGCTACAAGAACGCCTACCCGATGTACAGCGTGCCGGAGCTGCGCGGCCAGAACCCGCAGTATCTCGTGATCGCGCTCGAGGGCTATCGCGACGGCGACCGCGCGCACATCACCATGCACTCCCAGACCGAGTCGCTCTCCGCGCAGGACATGACCGACGTCGCCGCATTCCTCGCGGGCACGCCGCTCAAGTCGAGCGGCAAGGCCGCAGGCACGCTGCCCCAGGCGGCGCAGCTGTGCGTCTCCTGCCACGGCCAGGACGGCATCGCCGTGGCGCCGATCTACCCCTCCCTCGCCGGGCAGCACGCGGACTACATCGTGCGGGCGCTCAACGAGTACAAGCACGGCGGGCGCAAGAACGCGGTGATGAAGCAGTTCGCCGGCAACCTCAAGGACGAGGACATTGCGGAAATCGCCGCCTACTTCAGCCAGCTCACGCCCTCCCTCGCCACCGAGCCGCGGCCCTTCACGCGCCTCAGCGAATAGCCGTCCCGGCGCACCTCGCGTCGCCGGGAGCGGAACTTTTGCCGCTCATTCGGCCCTTAAGACTCACTTAAGCCGGCGCATCCAGGATGCGCCTCGAGGAGCAAGATTCCCCATGAGGAGCGTTCCATGACTTTCATGTCTTTCGTGCGCAAGCCGCTCGTGATCGCGGCCCTCGGCGCGGCGTCCTTCGCGGTGCCGGTGGGCGCCCTGTATCTCGCCGGCGCATCCCATGCCGCCGCGAGCAGCGCCACGCAGACCGCCGCCCCGGCGCCGGCTCCGGCCCCGATGGTCTCCGCACCCGCCGCGGCGCTGCCCGACTTCAGCGGCATGGTGCAGAGATTCGGCCCGGCCGTGGTCAACATCACCGTCACAACCAAGGTGTCGACCGCGTACCAGGGCGACGGCGGCGATGAGGGCGACGGCAACGGCGACGGCGGCGACCAGCAGGACCCGTTCGGCCCCAACAGCCCGTTCGCGCCCTTCTTCCGCGGCTTCGGCTTCCAGGCGCCGCACCCACAGCCGATGCACGGCGAGGGCTCGGGCTTCATCATCCGCCCCGACGGCCTCATCCTCACCAACGCCCACGTCGTCAAGGGCGCGAGCGAGGTGACGGTGCGCCTCACCGACCGCCGTGAGTTCACCGCCAAGGTGATCGGCATCGACTCGAAGTCGGACATCGCCGTCATCAAGATCGAGGCCAAGGATCTGCCGACGGTGCAGATCGGCGATTCGCGCTCCCTCAAGGTGGGCGAGTGGGTGCTCGCCATCGGCGCGCCCTTCGGCTTCGAGAACAGCGCCACCGCCGGCATCGTCAGCGCCAAGGGACGCTCGCTCAACGGCGACTACGTGCCCTTCATCCAGACCGACGTGCCGATCAATCCCGGCAACTCGGGCGGCCCGCTCTTCAACATGCGCGGCGAGGTGGTGGGCATCAACTCGCAGATCTACAGCAGGAGCGGCGGCTACCAGGGCGTGTCGTTCTCGATCCCGATCGACGTCGCCATGCAGGTCGAGCAGCAGCTGCAGACGACCGGGCACGTCACCCGCGGCAAGCTCGGCGTCGTCATCCAGAACGTCACCCAGGGCCTGTCGGATTCCTTCGGACTGCCGCGCCCCGAGGGGGCCCTCGTTTCTAGCGTCGAGAAGGACGGACCGGCCGCGCGCGCCGGTGTCGAGCCCGGGGATGTGATCCTCAAGCTCAACGGTGATGCGATCAACGACTCGACCGAGCTGCCGGTCAAGGTGGCGAGCGTCAACCCCGGGACGAGCGTCGAGCTCGAGATCTGGCGCAACCACGCGAGCCGCACGCTGCGCGTCAAGCTCGGCGCGCTCGAGGATCAGCGCACCGCCGCCAGCCACGACACGCAGCACGAGGGCGGCAAGCTCGGGCTCGCCGTGCGCCCCCTCACGGGCGATGAGCAGCGCCAGGGGAATCTTTCGGGCGGGCTCCTGGTCGAGCGCTCCTCGGGGCCCGCGGCCGAGGCCGGCATCCAGCCGGGCGACATCGTGCTCTCGGCGAATGGCGCGCCGGTCTCCAGCGCCCAGGCGCTCAAGAGCGCGGTCGAGAGCTCCAAGGGACACGTCGCACTCCTGATCCAGCGCGGCGATGCACGCATTTTCGTACCGGTGCGGGTGGGTTAGGCGCCGTTCGTCACCATCGCGGCGACGAACTCATTCACCGGCAGGGCATCGAGCCCTGCCGGTTTCGCGAACAGCGCCTTGATGCGCCCGGCCTGCTTAGGTGCGAAGTGCGCATCCACCGCGGCCTCGAACTTCTTCACCAGCACCGGCATGCCTTCGGCGCGGCGCTTGCGGTGGCCGATGGGGAAATCCACCTGCACCCGCGGGCTGTGGCTGCCGTCCCTGAAGAACACCTGCACGGCGTTGCCGATGTAGCGCTTGTCGGCGGCGTAGTACTCGGCGGTGAAGGCCGGGTTCTCACGCACCTGCATCTTCGCGCGTAAGGCGTCGATGCGCGGATCGCGCGCCACCTCGTCCTCGTAGTCCGCGGCGGTGAGGCGCCCGAAGAGGAGCGGCACCGCCACCATGTACTGGATGCAGTGATCGCGATCGGCGGGATTGGCGAGGGGACCCACCTTGTCGATGATGCGTACGCCCGGCTCCTGCGTCTCGATGACGATGCGCTCGATGTCGCCGAGGCGCTCCCTGACCTGCGGGTGCAGCGTCATGGCCGCCTCCACCGCGGTCTGCGCGTGGAACTCGGCCGGGTAGGAGATCTTGAAGAGCACGTTCTCCATCACGTAGGCGCCGAAGGGCTGCGGCAATGCGATCGGCTTGCCCTTGAAGAGCACGTCGCTGAAGCCCCAGGTCTTCGCCGACAGCGCCGACGGATAGCCCATCTCGCCGGTGAGGGCGATGAGTGCGAGGCGCACCGCGCGGCTCGTGGCATCGCCGGCCGCCCAGCTCTTCCTCGAGCCGGTGTTGGGGGCATGGCGGTAGGTGCGCAGCGCCCCCCCGTCGATCCAGGCATTGGAGACCGCGTTCACCACCTGCTCGAGCGTGCCCTCCAGCATCGCCGTGACCACCGCGGTGGAGGCGACGCGCACCAGCAGCACGTGATCGAGACCGACGCGGTTGAAGCTGTTCTCGAGCGCGAGCACGCCCTGGATCTCGTGCGCCTTCACCATGGCGGTGAGCACGTCGCGCACCGTGGGCGGCGCCTTGCCCGACATGACCGCGAGCCGCGCCCGGTAGTCGGCGACCGCGAGGATGCCGCCTAAGTTATCCGACGGGTGGCCCCACTCGGCGGCTAGCCAGGTGTCGTTGAAATCGAGCCAGCGGATCATGGCGCCGATGTTGAACGCCGCCTGCACCGGGTCGAGCTCGAAGGAGGTCCCGGGCACGCGCGCGCCGCCCGGCATTACCGCGCCCGGCACCACGGGTCCCAAAAGCTTGCGGCACGCGGGGTATTTCAGCGCCTGGAAGCCGCAGGCGAGCGTGTCCATCAGGCAGTAGCGCGCCGTGTCGTACGCGGTGGCACTCGTCACGCGGTAATCGCGCGCGTACGCGGCGATCGCGGTGAGCGCGGCATCCGGTGCAGGGCGCTCGGCGGACTTCACATCGTGGGTGGACATGCTGACGCTAGCCGCGCTGCTCGAGCGGGACGAACCTGAGGTTCTCGGGACCGGTGTAGTTGGCCGCGGGGCGGATGATCTTGCCGTCGGCGCGCTGCTCGATCACGTGCGCCGACCAGCCGGTGGTGCGGGCGATGACGAACAGCGGCGTGAACATCTCGGTCGGGATGCCCATGGCGTGGTAGGAGACCGCCGAGAACCAGTCGAGGTTCGCGAACATCTTCTTGGTCTCGCGCATCACCGCTTCGATGCGGTCGGCGATCTCGAAGCGGCGCATGTCGCCGCCCTGCTTCGAGAGTTCCCGCGCGACTTCCTTGATCACCTCGTTGCGCGGATCGGCGATGGTGTACACCGGGTGGCCGAAGCCGATGATGACCTCCTTGTTGGCGACGCGCGCGCGGATGTCGGCTTCGGCCTGCTCCGCGTTCTCGTAGCGCTGCTGGATGACGAGCGCGGTCTCGTTGGCGCCGCCGTGTTTGGGTCCGCGCAGCGCGCCGATGGCGCCGGTGATGCACGAGTAAAGATCCGAGCCCGTGCCGGCGATGACGCGCGCGGCGAAGGTCGAGGCATTGAACTCGTGCTCGGCGTAGAGGATGAGGGAGGTGTGCATGGCCCGCACCCACTCCGGCGGCGGCGGCCGCCGGTGCAGCAGGTGCAGGAAATGCGCGCCGATCGAGTCGTCGGCGGTCTCGGTGTGGATGCGCTCGCCCGAGTGGCTGAAGTGGTACCAGTAGGTGAGCATCGAGCCGAGGGAGGCGATGAGACGGTCGGCGATCTCGCGCGCGCCCGCGGCGCCATGATCGTCCTTCTCCGGCAGCACGCACCCGAGCGCCGACACGCCGGTGCGCAGCACGTCCATGGGGTGCGCCGCCGCCGGCAGCGCCTCGAGCGCGGTGCGCACCGCGGCCGGCAGTCCCCGCAGCGAGCGCAGCCGCGTCTTGTAGGCGCCGAGCTCGGCGCGGGTCGGGAGCTTGCCGTGGATGAGAAGGAAGGCGATTTCCTCGAACTCGCTCGTGTGGGCGATCTCGAGGATGTCGTAGCCGCGGTAGTGCAGGTCGTTGCCGGTGCGCCCCACGCTGCACAGCGCCGTGTTGCCGGCCGTGACGCCCGAGAGCGCGACGGATTTCTTGGCCTTGGGGGTGTCGTTCATGGGCTCTTCCCGAACAGCTCGTCGAGCTTGTTCTCGTAGGCGTGATAGCCGAGCACCTCGTAGAGCTCGGCGCGCGTCTGCATGGCCGGCAGGACGCTCTTCTGCGTCCCCTCGCGGCGGATCGCCCCGTACACCGCCTCCTCGGCCCGGGCGGCGGCGCGGAACGCCGACAGCGGATAGAGCGCGAGCCGCACGCCGGCGCCGGCGAGCTCGGCGAGCGTGAAGAGCGGCGTCTGGCCGAACTCGGTGATGTTGGCGAGCACCGGCACGCCGGCCGCCGCGGCGAACTGCCGGTACTCATCGAGCGTGCGCACCGCCTCGGCGAAGATCATGTCGGCGCCGGCGGCGACGTAGGCGCGGGCGCGCTCGAGCGCCGCGGCGAGCCCCTCCCCCGCGAGCGCATCGGTGCGCGCCATGACGACGAAGGCGGGGTCGTTGCGGGCATCGACCGCGGCTTTGATGCGGTCGACCATTTCCCCGGCGGCGACCAGCGCCTTGCCCGGCCGGTGGCCGCAGCGCTTGGCCGAGACCTGGTCCTCGAGGTGCATGCCGCCGGCGCCGGCGCGGATCAGATCGCGGGTGGTGCGGGCGATGTTGAAGGCGCCGCCGAAGCCGGTATCGGCGTCGACCAGGAGCGGCAGCTCCGACTGGCCGCTGATGCGCCGCACCTCCTCGCAGACGTCGTTGAGCGTCGTCATCCCTAAGTCCGGGAGGCCGAAGGAGGCATTCGCCACCCCCGCACCCGAGAGATACAGGGCGCGGAAGCCGGCGCGGGCGGCGAGCAGCGCCGCGTAGGCGTTGATGGTGCCGACGACCTGCAGCGGCCGCTCCGACTCGACGGCGGCCCGCAGGCGCGCGCCCGCGGTGGGGGATCGATCCGACATGGGCGACCTCGAAAGGCGAGCCCCATTCTAACCGCGCGCGGCGGCCAGCGGCCAGATGCGCTGGCGTGCTACTCGCCGGTAGGATTCAACCGATGCGCACCACCGTGCGCCCGGTGACTTTGCCGGCGATGTAGTCGGGGAAGGCCTGCGGCAGCTCATCGAAGCCGATGGTGCGGGTGACGATGCGCGCGAGCTGACGGGGCCTCAGGTCCGTCGCGATGCGCTGCCACACGGCGAGGCGCCACTCGCGGCGGGTGGCCGAGGAATTGATGCCGAGCAGCGCCACGCCGCGCAGGATGAAGGGCATCACCGTGGTCTTGAGCTCGGGGCTCGCGGCGAGCCCGATGCTGGCGATGTTGCCCCAGAAGTCCACGGTGCGCGTCAGCCAGGTGAGCACCTCGCCCCCCAGGTTGTCGATGGCGCCGGCGAAGCGGGCGTTCTCGAGGGGGCGGGAGCCCAGATCGAGGCTCTTGCGGTCGAGCACCTCGGCGGCCCCCAGGGCCTTGAGGTATTCGGTTGCCGCGGGCTTGCCGCTCACCGCGATCACCCGGTAGCCGCGCGTCGCCAGCATGTCGACCGCGACGCTGCCGACGCCGCCGGTGGCGCCCGTCACCACGATGGGGCCGCCGTCCGGGGTCTGGCCATTCTGCTCCATGCGGTGGATGGCGAGTGCCGCGGTGAAGCCCGCGGTGCCGAGCGACATGGCGGTCAGGGCATCGAGCCCGGCGGGCATCGGGATCACCCACTCGGCCGGCACGCGCGCGAACTCGGCGTAGCCGCCGTCGTGGGTCTCGGAGAGCCCGCAGCCGGTGACCAGCACGGCATCGCCCGGCCTGAAGCGCGCGTCGGCGGAGCTCTCGACCGTGCCGGCGAGGTCGATGCCGCCGACGAGGGGGTAGCGGCGCAGGATCCTGCCGGCGCCGGTCGCGGCGAGCGCATCCTTGTAGTTGATATCGGAGCAGGCGACGCGGATCACCACCTCGCCCGCGCCGAGCGCATCGAGGGTGAGCTCCTCGAAGCGCGCGGCGATCTTGCCGTCCTCGAGGTGAATGCGGAACGCCTTGAAGGGTTTCATGACTTTCGCTCCGTGTCGCGGTCGAGCCAGGCGATCAGGCCCTGGGTGTTGAGCTCGAGATCGCCGGCGAGGGCGCTCGCGAGTGCCGTTTCATCGAGGGTACTGCCTTCGCGCCGCGCCAGTGCGACCCACAGCGCCAGCATGTCGGCGCGGATCGCCGCGGCGCGATCGGGGGCCGCCGCGTGGCGGCGCGCGATGTCCGCGAGCTCGGCGATCTGCGCCTTGAGGAGCCCGGCGAGGCGCGGCACGCCGGTGACGCGGCTGAAATGCATGAGGTACATCGACTCCGGCCGGTAGCCGAGCATGCGGTCGATGGAGGCGAGGTGCTGCACGGGGTCGAACTGCGTCGGCACCGTCGAGGGGGTGATGAAGTTGCCGCGCGGCGTGTCGAGCGCGCGGTAGGAAATGCCGAACGTATCGCCGGTGAAGATGCTGCCGTGCGCCGCATCCACCACGCACAGGTGATGCATGGCGTGGCCGGGCGTGTGGATGAGCTCGAGCGTGCGGCCGCCGAGCCTGACCCGCGCGCCGTCGGCGGCCACCTCGAGCCGCTCGGCCGGGATCGGCAGCAGCTCGCCGTAGAGGCGCTCGAAGCGCTGCGCGCCGTAGACCTGCCTCGATCCGGCGATGAGTCTCGAGGGATCGAGCATGTGCGGCGCGCCGCGCGGATGCAGCACGGCGCGCGCGCCGGGGAGCGCGCGCATCAGCCGCCCGGCGCCGCCCGCGTGGTCGAGGTGCACGTGCGTCAGCAGCAGGTAATCGACCGCCGCGGGGGTGAGACCGAGCTCGGCGAGCGCCGCGAGGAGATAGGGCACGGAGTCGTTGGTGCCGACGTCGACGAAGGCGGCGCGTCCGGAATCGACGATCAGGTGCGCGGCGGCGTGCCCCGGATACAAGTACTCCGCGTCGACGGCGAAGAT
>JAGWMP010000220.1 GCA_028871705.1 Gammaproteobacteria bacterium | reverse complement strand
AAGTTGACCATCACCACACCGCCGTTGGCCGCCACCAGCCGCAGCACGTCGTCCGGCACGTCGCGCGGATGATCGACGAGCGCGCGTGCCGAGGAGTGCGAATAGATCACCGGCGCCTCGCTCACGGCGAGCGCCGCGCGCATGGTCTCCTCCGACACGTGCGACAAGTCGATGAGCATGCCGAGGCGGTTCATCTCGCGCACGACCTCCCTGCCGAAGGCGGTGAGCCCGTGGTGCGCCGGATTGTCGGTCGCCGAGTCCGCCCAGGCGGTGTTGGCGGAGTGGGTGAGCGTCATGTAGCGCGCGCCGAGATCGTAGTAGGCGCGCAGTACGGCGAGGGAGTCGTCGATCTGGTGGCCGCCTTCGACGCCGATCAGCGAGGCGATCCTGCCCGCCTGGTGCGCGCGCATGACGTCCGCGGCCGTGTACGCCATGACGAGATCGTTCGGATAGCGCGCGCACATCTGCCTGACGATGTCGATCTGCTCGATGGTCATCTCAACCGCCGCCGGCCCCTTCACCTCGACCGGAATGAACACCGACCAGAACTGCCCGCCGACGTGCCCGGCCCTGAGGCGCGGGATGTCGGTCATCAGGGGCGGGCTGCCCTCGGGGGCCGGCAGTGCGAGCGTCGAGCGGCTCAGGTCCACTTTGGCGAGATCGCTGCCGAAGCGCGTGCGGATCTCCCACGGCAGGTCGTTGTGGCCGTCGATCAGCGGTGTCTGCGCGAGCACGCGCTCGATGCGCTGGGCGTCGTTATCGGCGGCGAGCGCCGGGGCGGCGAGCAGCAGTGCGGGCAGGAGCGAAAGCGCCAAATGCGCGCGCGGTGCGAGGTGCGGCATGCCGGAGATCCCCTGTCGTGGCGGTGCGGTGCGCGATCATACCGGAGCGTAGCCGCGCCCCGCGCGCACCGCGAGCGGGCGCGCTGCGCCGCGGCTGAGCACAATCCGGGCACCGGTCGGACGCCGCCGGGCGCGGCTCCCGCTTTGCGGTGGCCGCAAGTCACGGTTTTCCCTGCGCGGGGCGATGCAGTCGACACTCTGGCACGCGCGTTGCAGCGTCCCGGCCAGCCGCCGGATAACCTGCGATCTCACCGAAGCGACGCACGACATCACATGGACGCGAGCCTTACCGAGACGGAACCCGTGGAAGTAATCCGCTTCCGCGACTCAGCCGTGCAGCTGCGCGCGCTGCGTGCCGGCGATCGCACGCTCATCGAGGATCTGGTGCGGCACACCGAGCCCCACGACCTGCGCATGCGTTTCAGCGGCGCCTTTCGCCAGCTGCCGGCGAAGCTGCTCGATCACCTGATGCACATCGACCGGGAGCACCGCATCACGCTGGTGGCGAGCGCGAGCAACCGCGGGCGCCCCGAAATGCTGGCCGTCACCCGCGCTCACATCACCCGCGACGACAGCGCCGAATTCGCGCTGTTGGTGCGCTCGGATCTCAAGGGCCTGGGTCTCGGCTCGCTGCTGCTCGGCAAGCTCATCGTCCGCTGCCGCCAGCGGGGCATCCGCCACCTGGTCGGCGAGGTGCTCCGGGTCAACGCACGCATGCTGCGCCTGGCCGCCCGCTACGGCTTCCGCGTCGAGGCGGTGGCGCCGGACACGGTGCGGCTGATCCTCGACCTCGAATCGCTCCCAGCTGGCGCTTGAGGCCGGCTCAGCCGAGCGCCTGGCGCAACTCGCCGATCAGATCGTCGACATCCTCGACGCCGACCGAGAGACGAATCAAACCGTCGCTGATGCCGAGCGCCTGACGGGTCGCCTCGGGGAGCGAGGCGTGGGTCATGATGCCCGGGTGCTCGATGAGGCTCTCGACGCCCCCTAAGCTCTCGGCGAGCGCGAACAGCCGGCACCGCTCGAGCGCGCGCCGCGCCACGGGCAGCCCGCCGCGCAGCACCGCGGTCACGATGCCGCCGAAGCCACCCTGCATCTGCCGCCGCGCGAGCTCGTGCTGCGGGTGACTGGCGAGGCCTGGATAATGGACGCGCTCGACCCCGGGGTGCCGTTCGAGGAACTGCGCGACCGCGAGCGCGTTGGCGCAGTGCCGCTCCATGCGCAGCGCGAGCGTCTTGATGCCGCGCAGCGTCAGGAAACTGTCGAAGGGGCTCGAGACCCCGCCGATGGCGTTCTGCAGATATCCGAGCCGCTCGCCGAGCTCGCTCCCGGCACGCACGGCCGCGGCGCCGCCGACCGAATCGGAGTGGCCGTTGAGGTACTTGGTGGTGGAGTGCACCACGATGTCGAAGCCGTGCTCGAGCGGGCGCTGGATGAAGGGCGTCGCGAAGGTGTTGTCGCAGACGCTGATCAGCCGGTGCCGCCGGGCGAGCGCGGCCAGCGCGGCGAGATCCACCACCTTCAGCAGCGGGTTGGTCGGGGTCTCGACCCATACCAGGCGCGTCTCGGGGCGGATCGCCGCCTCGAGCGCGGCCGCATCGGTCAGATCGACGAACGATACGCTGTGGCCCGCCGAGCGCTTGCGCACGTTCTCGAGGAGCCGGTAGCTGCCGCCGTAGAGATCGTGCATGGCGACGATGTGCGAGCCGGCATCGAGGAGCTCGAGCACCGTGGCGCTCGCGGCCATTCCCGAGGCGAAGGCGAAGCCCGCGCCGCCGCCTTCGAGGTTGGCGACCGCCGCCTGCAGCGCATCGCGCGTCGGGTTGCGGCTGCGCGAGTAGTCGTAGCCCTGGTGCACGCCGGGGCTCGACTGCACGTAGGTCGAGGTGGCGTAGATCGGCGGCATCACCGCGCCGGTGAGCGGATCCGGGCGCTGGCCGCCGTGGATCACCCGGGTCGCGAAGCGCTGTGCGGAGCTGTCATCGTTCATAGGTTTACTCACGGCGGCAGGCGGCGGCGCAGCCAGTTGAGGAGGTCGATGCGCGTCACCAGCCCCTGGAACTCCCCGCCATGCATGACGATCGCCACCATGCCGCGCTTGAAGATCTCCATCAGCTGCTCGATGGGAGCATCGACCGGCACCGTCACCAGGTGACGCGCCATGGCCTGGGTCACCGGATCGTTGAAGTGCTGCGGGTTCTTGACCACCTCGAGCAGGATGTCTTCCTCGTCGACGATGCCGACGATGCGCCCATCCTGCATCACCGGCACCTGCGAGACGTCGTAGAGCTTCATGCGCCGGTAGGCGGCCAGCACCGTCTCGGTGGAGTTGACGGTGACCGCGGCCCGGTCCTTGTGGCGGCGCAGGATGAGGTCGCGCAGATCCCCGTGGCTCTCGCGCTCGAGGAAACCCTGATCGAGCATCCAGTAGTCGTTGTAGACCTTGGAGAGGTACTTGTTGCCGCTGTCGCACACGAAGGTGACCACCCGCTTAGGCGCGCGCTGCGCGCGGCAGTAGCGCAGTGCCGCCGCCAGCAGCGTGCCGGTCGAGGTGCCGGCGATCACGCCTTCCTTCTTCAGGAGCTCGCGGCAGGTGAGGAACGCCTCCGCGTCCGGGATGCTGTAGGTGCTCCTGACGCCCGAGAAGTCCGCCACCGGCGGCACGGAGTCGCCGCCGATGCCCTCGACCAGCCATGGCGACATCTTTTCCGGCAGCTTCCCCGTGTTCGCAAAGCTCGCGAGCCCCGAGCCCATGGGATCGGCGAGCACCATCGCCACCCCGGGCGCAGTGCGCGCGAAGAAATGCGTGAGTCCCGCGAGCGTGCCGCCCGTGCCCACGCCGCACACCACCGCATCGAGCCTGCCCGCCATCTGCTCCCAGATTTCGGGCGCGGTGGTCTCCTCGTGCGCCTGGGCGTTCACCGGGTTGCCGAACTGGTTGACGAAGTAGGAGTTCGGCGTCTCGCGCGCCAGGCGCTCGGCGACGTCGCGGTAGTACTCCGGATGCCCCTTGCTGACATCCGAGCGGGTCATCACCACCTCGGCGCCCATCGCCCTGAGGTGAAAGATTTTCTCCTGGCTCATCTTGTCGGGGATCGCCAGCACCAGGCGGTAGCCCTTCTGCGCCGCGACCAGCGCCAACCCGAGACCGGTGTTGCCCGCGGTCGCCTCGATGAGCACGCTCCCCGGGCGGATCAGGCTGGCGCGCTCGGCCGCCTGGATGAGGTAAAGGCCGATGCGATCCTTGATCGAGCCGCCGGGGTTCTGGTTCTCGAGCTTCAAGTAGAGCTCGCATGGACCGGTGTCGATGCGCCGCACCGCCATGAGGGGCGTGCGGCCGATCATCTCCAGCACGTTGCCGTAACTCTGCGCTGCCATGTGCGGTCCCGTGAATGGGGACCGTGATTGTACGGTCAGCCGGGGGTGGCGGCGACCAGGAGTCCCGCCGCGACCCAGCCCGAGAGCAGCGCCGCGGCCTCGGCGGGTGCGCGCTCGGCGCCGTGGACCGCGGCCAGCCGCTCGCACAGCTCGCCGAAAGTGGCACCGGCGCGCGCCGCATCGAGCGCCGCCGCCTCGGGCGCGGCGAGCGAGCGGAAATAGCTCGTGAGGTCCTGCCGCCACAGGAGCCACTCGACGGGCTCCGCCACCACGCGCAGCTGCGGCCGCGCGGCGCCGTCGGTGAGCGCCTGCCACAGCTGCGGCGCGTTCCACGAGAGCGCGAGGCGCCGCACGCTCGGGTGGAACGTGAAGCGCAGTCCCGCCCAGTCCCCGGGCGCGACGCGTGCCAGCGCCGCGGCCGCGAGCGGCACGGCATCGGCGGCGTCGAACACCGCGCACAACGTCCACTCCCAGCGCGCGAGCTCGGCGAGCAGCGCCACGTCCGCAGTCTCCGGGTAGACGCCGAGAAAGGCCTCGAGCTCCCCGCCGTAGTGGCGGATGGTGAAGAACCGCGAGTCGTGCGCGCGCACGTAGGCGGCGCCGAGCGCCGCGAAATCCTCTTCGCCGAGGAGCTGCGCGAGCGCCGGGTAGCTCGCCTCGAGCGCATCGACCAGGCGGCTGCCGTAACCGCCGGCGTAGATGCCAAGCCGGGTGGCGACCGGCACGCGCTCGCTGCCGGCCACCGCGGCCTCGAGGGCGCGGGTGCCGCGCAACAGGTATTCCTGGAAATCTCCCTGCAGCCGTGCGAGCTCGCTCACGGGGCACCGAGGCGCGCCGCGCCGGCGGCGCGGGCGGGAGCCGGGGCGGGAGCGCCGGGCGCGGCCGCCGCGAGGGTGC
>JAGWMP010000219.1 GCA_028871705.1 Gammaproteobacteria bacterium | reverse complement strand
CGCTGCTCGCCTCGCCCACGTTCATCGACATGGTCAGCTACTCCTTAAACAAAGGGCACGCGGGCCGGAGCCGCTGCGGGTGCGGCTGCACCCGCCGGCCCGCACGAGCTTCAGCGGAAGGTCGGAGGCGCGGCCTTGGCCGCGGCCGGACGGGCGCCACCGGCGCCGACGCCACCCTCGACCTTGACGCCGCCCACCAGGTAGGCATGCAGATCGCTGGCAAAGTTCCGCAGCGCATCCTGCAGCACCTTGTTGCGCCCGAGCAGCCAGTTGTAGCCCCACACCGCGGGCACCGCCACGAACAGGCCGAGCGCCGTCATGATGAGCGCCTCGCCGACCGGGCCGGCGACCTTGTCGATGCTCGCCTGGCCGGCGATGCCGATGCCGACGAGGGCGTTGAGGATGCCCCACACCGTGCCGAAGAGGCCGACGAACGGCGCCGTCGAGCCGACCGTGGCGAGGAGCCCGAGTCCGCCGTTGAGCTTGCTATTCACGGAGTCCACCGCGCGCTGCAGCGACATGGTGATCCACTCGTGCAGGTCGATGCGATCGGTGAGGCGGCCGTCGTGGTGCGAGGCGGCGCGCAGGCCGTCCTCGGCGATGCCGCGGAAGTCGTCGCCCTTCTTCAGGCGGTCGACGCCGTCCTTGATCGAGGGCGCGTTCCAGAAAGTCTTGTCGACCGACTTGGCCGACTTACGCAGCGCGCGCTGGTCCCACAGCTTCGTGAGAATCACGTACCACGAAGCGAGCGACATGATCAGAAGGAGGATCAGCACGGAGCGGGAGACCAGATCTCCCGTCACCCACAGTGAGCTCAGGCCATAGGGGTTATTAACTGTTACGCTCGGTTGGTTTTCCATAGTTTCCTCGAATCAAAGAAGAAGCCGCACCCGAAGGTGCGGCCGGTGTTCATCTCAACTGGAATTTGATCGGCAGGGTTGCGCACGCGACGACGCCCTTGCCGTCCTCGGTAGCCGCTACGTACTTGCCGGAGCCGGCCTTGGCGAGCTTGAGTGCTCCGCCATCGAGCCGGTTGCTGCCGGAGCTCTTCGCGATGGTGGGCTCTTCGGTGAGCTTGCCATCGGGACCGACACACACGCGCACGACGACCACGCCCTGCTCATCCAGGCGCTTGGAAGCCTCGGGGTAGTAGTCCTCGGTATTGGGGAAGCCCCTGCCGACGCCGAGACCCGTGCGCCGGGTCGGCGCAGCCACCGGGGCCGGCGCGGCCTTCGCCACGGTCTGTGTGACGCGGATCGCGGTGGTGTTCTCCTCAACCGGCATGTTGATCGTGACGTCGGGAGGCGGAATCTCCACCGGCGGACGCTCGAACTGCGGCGGTGGAGGTGGCGGCGGCGCCTCCTCCTTCTTCACCTCTTCGACGATCTGCGTCTGGATCGGCGGCGCGAGCACCTCGATCGCGCGGCGCGCGAGTCCGGTGGCGAGCGCCCACGCGATGAAGACGTGCAGGCCGATGATTGCGACCAGCACCGCGCCGCGCCTGGTCATGAACTGGGAGTCGTGTACTAGGGCTGCCATGTGTATTTGAGGATGCGCTTCTTACTCAGCCAGAACCCTGATGCCGGCAGGCAAACCCGCCGGCTCCCCTCGAATCATACTTGCGAACTCACTCGTCAGGCAGTCGGACGGGGAGCGTGAAATTCTAAAATCCCCCCGGACGAGCACCCTGCAGTGTGCGCTGCGACGATACTTTGCCGAACTGTACCGGGTGCCTCCGGGACTGACAACTCCAGGCGCGGCTCAAGAATCGCGCCGACGCGCCTGAAACGCCTCGGTCACCGCGCCTTCGGAGGCGCTGCCGACGAGGCGCGCGTACTTGGCGAGCACGCCCGCCTGCGCGGCCGGCTTCGGCGCCTGCCACGCCCGCCGCCGCCGGCGTAATTCCTGGGCCGGAAGATCGACGCGAAGCTCGCGCTTGCGCGCATCGATCGTGATGCGGTCGCCGTTACGCAGCAGGCCGATGGGTCCGCCGACCGCCGCCTCCGGGGCGACGTGCCCGACCACGAATCCATGGCTGCCGCCCGAGAAGCGCCCGTCGGTAATGAGCGCCACCTTGCCGTCGAGCCCGCGGCCGCTGATTGCCCCGGTCGGACTCAGCATCTCGCGCATGCCGGGGCCGCCTTTCGGGCCCTCGTGGCGGATCACGACCACATCGCCCGGACGGAGCTTGCCGCCGAGAATCGCCTGCGTGGCGCGTTCCTCGCCGTCGAACACCCGGGCCCGCCCCTCGAAGCGCTCACCCTCCTTGCCGGTGATCTTGGCCACCGCGCCCTCGGGAGCGAGGTTTCCATAGAGCACGACCAGATGGCTGTCCTTCTTGAGGGGTTCCGTCAGCGGGCGGACAATCTCTTGTCCACTCATGTACATGGGAGTGTTTTCGAGATTTTCGGCGAGGGTACGGCCGGTGACGGTCAGACAATCGCCGTGCAGCAGCCCCCCCTCCAGCAGCATCCTCATCAGCGGCTGGATCCCGCCGATCGCGATGAGCTCCGACATGAGGAACCGGCCGCTCGGTCTCAGATCCGCGAGCACCGGTGAGCGGCGGCCGATGCGCGTGAAATCATCGAGCGTGAGGCGCACGCCCGCATCGCGGGCGATCGCGAGCAGGTGCAGCACCGCATTCGTCGAGCCGCCGAGCGCGGCCACCACGGTGATCGCGTTCTCGAAGGCCCTGCGGTTCAATATGTCGCGCGGTTTCAAGCCCTCGCGCACCAGGCGCACGGCGGCGGCGCCGGCGCGCGCGCTGTCGGAGTGCTTGGCCTCCCCGATCGCTTCCTGCGCGGAGCTCCCCGGTAAGGACAAGCCCAAGGCTTCGATGGCCGAGGCCATGGTATTCGCGGTGTACATGCCGCCGCAGCTGCCGGGACCCGGGATGGCGGTGCGCTCGATCTCGGCGAGCCCGCTCTCGGAGAGCTTGCCGGCCGCCCGCGCGCCTACGGCCTCGAATACGCTGACGATGTCGCGCCGCTGCGCACCGGGGCGGATGGTGCCGCCGTAGACGAAAACGGAGGGCCGATTGAGCCGCGCCATGGCCATGGCGCAGCCGGGAATGTTCTTGTCGCAGCCGCCGATGGCGACGAAGCCATCGAAGCCCTCGGCACCGACCACCGCTTCGATCGAGTCCGCGATGATTTCGCGCGAGACCAGCGAGTAGCGCATCCCGGGAGTGCCCATCGAGATGCCATCCGACACCGTGATCGTATTGAACAGAACGCTCTTGCCCCCGGCTCCGTCGGCCCCGGCGCAGGCGGCCTCGGCCAGCGCGCCGATATGCATGTTGCAGGGGGTGAGGTTCGCCCAGGTCGAGGCCACCCCGATCTGCGGGCGGGCGAAGTCCTCGTCGCGGAAGCCGACCGCACGCAGCATGGCGCGCGCCGGCGCCTGCTTGAGCCCATCGACCACGACACGCGAATAGGCGCGCGGATCCACCGCTTTCTTCTTCATCCGTGCAGATTAGGTTCTCGCTCAACTCGTTGACAAGCCCGCGGTTGCTGTGCTCCCATCGGCTCATCAGGTTTGGTTCGCATCCCGTGACACACCACGTAGCAGCGCTTCCCCATTCCGCCGCGGCCCGCGCCGCACGGCTGGCGCTGCTTATCGGACTGCCCGCACTGCTGCTCCTTAGTGGAGCAAGCCGGTGTGGGGCACACGCGAACGCCTGACCCAAGCAGGCACGAGCGAAAGAGGCAAGACTCAAGACCCCGCACCGGCTGAAAGCCGCTGCGGGGTTTTTTACGTTTGTAACGCGGCCTTGAGGCCGCTCGAGGAGTGAGGCGATGAGGCTCTATTCAGTGAAGGACGTCGACCGCAAGGCCTTGAAGGGCGCGCGCATCGCCGTGCTGGGGTACGGCAGCCAGGGACGCGCGCATGCGCTCAATCTCAAGGATTCGGGCTTCGACGTGGTGGTCGGGGTCCGCAAGGGTGGCACCGGCTGGAAGAAAGCGCGCCGCGACGGCCTCGAGGTCGCCGAGCCCGCCGCGGCGGCCGCCAGCGCCGACCTCGTCGCCATGCTGGTGCCGGACCTCGCGCAGAAGTCGCTCTACCAGGACATCCGCAAGGTCCTGAAGAAAGGCGCGGCCCTGCTCTTCGCCCATGGCTTCAACATCCACTTCAGGCAGGTGAAGCCGCGCGCCGATCTCGACGTGGTGCTGATCGCCCCGAAGGGACCGGGCGACCTGGTGCGCCGCCAGTACCAGCAGGGCCGCGGCGTCCCGTGTCTCATCGCGGTGGCGCAGGATGCGACCGGCAAGGCGCACGCCCGCGCCCTCGCCTACGCGCACGGCATCGGCGGCACGCGCGGCGGGGTGCTCGAGACCACCTTCGCGGAAGAGACCGAGACGGATCTCTTCGGCGAGCAGGCGGTGCTCTGCGGCGGTGCCACCGAGCTCGTCGTCAAGGGCTTCGAGACGCTCGTCGAGGCGGGTTACCAGCCGGAAGTCGCCTATTACGAGTGCCTGCACGAGCTGAAGCTCATCGTCGACCTGCTGCACGAGGGCGGCATCTCCAAGATGCACCAGTTCATCTCCGAGACCGCCAAGTACGGCGATCTGACGCGCGGCCCACGCATCATCGATGAGCGCGTGAAGAAGCAGATGCGCAAGGTGCTGAAAGAGGTGCAGAGCGGCAAGTTCGCGCGCCAGTGGATCAAGGAGAACGAGGGCGGCAAGGCGAACTACCAGAAGATGCTCGCCGCGGACATCAACCGCCAGATCGAGAAAGTCGGCGCCACGTTGCGCGCGCGCATGCCGTGGCTCAACGAACGGCGAGCCTGAGGTGAAGGCATCATGACCACCAATCCCGACCGCGTCCTGATCTTCGACACGACGCTGCGCGACGGCGAGCAGTCCCCCGGCTGCAGCATGACGCAGCCCGAGAAGCTGCGCGTGGCGCGCGCGCTCGCCGAGCTCGGCGTCGACGTCATCGAGGCGGGCTTCCCGGCCGCCTCGCGCGGCGACTTCGAGAGCGTGCAGGCCGTGGCCCGCGAGGTCGCGGGCCCGGTCATCTGTGCACTGGCGCGCTGCAACCGCGAGGACATCGAGCTGGCCGCACGCGCGCTCAAGGACGCCCCGCGCCACCGCATCCACGTGTTCCTGGCGACCAGTGCCATCCACCGCCAGTACAAGCTCAACATGGC
>JAGWMP010000218.1 GCA_028871705.1 Gammaproteobacteria bacterium | reverse complement strand
AGGCCGGTGCGCGTGAAGATGCGCGTGTAGGCGTCGTACATGGCGCGGTAGCCCGCGCGCAGCGATTCCTCGTCGGCGTGGAAGGAGTAGGCATCCTTCATGATGAACTCGCGCGCGCGCATGACGCCGAAGCGCGGCCGCACCTCGTCGCGGAACTTGGTCTGGATCTGGTAGAAGTTCACCGGCAGCTGGCGGTAGCTCCTGAGCTCGCGCCGCACGATGTCGGTGATCACCTCCTCGTGAGTGGGCCCGAGGACGAAGTCGCGCTCGTGGCGGTCCTTGAAGCGCAGCAGCTCCGGGCCGTACTCGCTCCAGCGGCGCGACTCCTGCCACAGCTCCCCCGGCTGCACCACCGGCATGACCATCTCGAGCGCGCCGGCGCGGTTCATCTCCTCGCGGATGATGCGCTCGACCTTCTGCAGCACGCGCAGCCCCAGCGGCAGCCAGCTGTACAGGCCCGCCGCCAGGCGCCGGATGAGTCCGGCGCGCAGCATCAGCTGGTGGCTCACGACCTCCGCCTCGGCGGGGGTTTCCTTGAGGGTGTTGATGGGGTACTGCGAAAGACGCATGGTCTTTCATCTTAGCAGGACACCCCTGATAAGATGCCCGCCGATCGCCATGAGCCTGGACACCCCGCCCACCCCCCGGCCCCGCAGCCGGGCGATTTACCTGCTGCCGAACCTGCTGACGACCGGCTGTCTGTTCGCGGGCTTCTACGCCGTGGTGGCAGCGATCGACAAGCACTTCGCGCCGGCCGGGATGGCGGTGTTCGCGGCCATGATCTTCGACGGTCTCGATGGGCGCATCGCGCGCCTCACCCACACCGAGAGCTACTTCGGCAAGGAGTACGACAGCCTCGCCGACATGGTGGCCTTCGGGCTGGCGCCGGCCATCGTCGCCTACCAGTGGGGCGTGGTGCGCATCATGGAGTTCGGCCACTACTGGGGGCGCTTCGGCTGGCTCGCCTGCTTCTTCTACGCGGCGGCGGCGGCGCTGCGCCTGGCGCGCTTCAACGCCCGCGCGGCGAGCGCCGACAAGCGCTATTTCGAGGGGCTGCCGAGCCCGTCGGCGGCGGCGATCGTCGCGGCCTTCGTCTGGTTCTCGAGCGAGGGTGAATGGCGCGAGCCCGGGCTCACCGGGCTGATCGCCGCTTTCCTCGTGACCGCGACCGCGGGGGCGCTGATGGTGAGCCGCTTCGGCTACCCGAGCTTCAAGCAGTTCAACCTCGACCGGCGCATCAAGTTCGTCTACATGCTGTTCGTGCTGCTGTTCTTCGTAGCGATCGCGGTCGATCCGCCGAGCATCCTGCTCGCGATGTTCGGGGTGTATGCCCTGTCGGCGCCGCTCTTGTGGGCGGGGCGGCGCATCCGCCGCCTCTTGCGCGGCGCCCCGGGCGCGGGTGCCTGAGGATGGCTGCGCACGGGGAGCAGCGCCGCGCGTACCTCGAGGCGCTCGGCATCGATACCTGGGTGCCGCGCGGCGCGCCGCCGCCCGCAGCAGCGGCACCCGAGGCAACCCGTGCGGCTGCCGCCCAGGCGCCCACGGTGCCGCCGCCGGCGCCGCCCGACGCCGCGGAGGCGGCGCGCTGGGAGGCGCTGCGCGCCGAGGTCCAGGGCTGCACGCGTTGCCCGCTGCATCTGACCCGTACCCAGGGCGTGCTCGGCGTGGGACCGAAGCGCTCCGACTGGCTGGTGGTCGGGGAGGCGCCGGGGGCGGAAGAGGACCGGCGCGGTGAGCCCTTCGTCGGCGCCGCCGGGCAGCTGCTCGATGCGATGCTGCGCGCCATCGGGCTCGACCGCGCGACCAACGTCTACATCGCGAACATCCTCAAGAGCCGCCCGCCCAATAACCGCGATCCGAAGCCCGAGGAGGTCGCGGCGTGCCTGCCGTACCTGGTGCGCCAGATCGCGCTGCTGCGGCCGAAGATCATCCTCGCGGTCGGGCGCATCGCGGCGCAGAACCTGCTCGCCACCGCGGCGCCGCTCGGCAGGCTGCGCGGCCAGGTGCACCAGTTCGGCGAGCTGAATACGCCGCTCGTCGTGACGTATCATCCCGCCTATCTGCTGCGCACCCCCGCCGACAAGCGCAAGGCGTGGGAGGACCTCAAGTTTGCGCGCAGCGTGTACCGGGAGCTGACGCAGGGCGCCGCGAGCGATGGCCACCGCACCTGAGCTGTTCAATGCCGCAGCCGAAACGATGCGCGCGATGCGCGAGAGCGACGTGCCCGCGGTCGTCGCCATCGAGCGTGCCGCGTATCAGTTTCCCTGGAGCGAGGGGATCTTCCGCGATTGCCTGCGGGTCGGCTATACCTGCCGCGTGGCGGCCTCCGGCAAGGACATCGCCGGTTACGGTGTCATGAGCCTCGGCGCGGGCGAGGCGCACATCCTCAACCTGTGCGTCGGCGAGGCATTCCGCTGCCGCGGTCTGGGCAAGCGGTTGCTGACGCTGCTCATCGAGCGGGCCGCCGCGGCCGGCATGAAAGAGGCGTTCCTCGAGGTGCGTCCCTCGAATACCGCGGCCATTCGCCTCTACCTCGCGCACGGCTTCGAGCAGGTGGGCGTGCGGCGCGGCTATTACCAGGCCGTGGGCGGACGCGAGGATGCCGCGGTGCTGCGGCTCGGACTGCGGGCGGCGCGCAGCCGGCCCGGCTGAGCGCGGATCGAACGCCATGGCTGATACGGCCGCCGAAATCCAGCGGCGACGGACCTTCGCGATCATCTCGCACCCGGATGCGGGCAAGACGACGCTCACCGAGAAGCTGCTGCTGTTCGGCGGCGCGATCCAGATGGCGGGCACGGTCAAGGGCCGCAAGGCCGCCCGCCACGCGACTTCCGACTGGATGCGGCTCGAGCAGCAGCGCGGCATCTCGGTGACCTCCTCGGTGATGCAGTTCCCGTATCGCGACTGCATCGTGAACCTGCTCGACACGCCGGGCCACGAGGACTTCTCCGAGGACACCTACCGCACGCTGACCGCGGTCGATTCCGCGCTCATGGTCATCGACTGCGCCAAGGGCGTGGAGGAGCGCACCATCAAGCTGATGGAAGTCTGCCGGCTGCGCGACACGCCGATCATGACCTTCATCAACAAGCTCGACCGCGACGGCCGTGCGCCGATCGACCTGCTCGATGAGATCGAGCGCGTGCTCGGCATCGGCACGGCACCGGTCACCTGGCCGATCGGCATGGGGCGGGAGCTGCGCGGCATCTATCACCTCGCCGAGGACCGCATCTATGCCTACGAGGCCGGCGAGCGCGGCCGCGTGGGCGAGAACCGCACCATCGACGGCCTCGGGAGCGCGGCGGCGCGCGAGTTCCTCGGCGATATGCGGGGGCCTTTCCTCGAGGAGATCGAGCTCGTCAAGGGTGCGACCCACGCCTTCGACCGCGCGGCCTACCGGGCCGGGCGGCAGACCCCGGTGTTCTTCGGGTCCGCCATCAACAACTTCGGCGTCGAGGAGCTGCTCGCGGCCTTCACCCACGACGCTCCGGGACCCTTGCCGCGCGCGGCGCGTGAACGCACCGTGGCCGCCGAGGAGCCCGGGCTCTCCGGCTTCGTCTTCAAGATCCAGGCCAACATGGACCCCGCGCATCGCGACCGCATCGCGTTCCTCAGGCTCTGCTCCGGCAAGTACACGCGCGGCATGCGGCTGTTCCATGTGCGGCTCGACAAGGAAGTGCGGGTGGCGGATGCGCTGACCTTCATGGCGGCCGACCGGGCCCAGGCGCAGGAGGCCTACGCCGGGGACATCATCGGGCTGCACAACCACGGCACGATCAACATCGGCGACACCTTCACCCAGGGTGAGCGGCTCGCCTTCACCGGCGTGCCGAACTTCGCCCCGGAGATCTTCCGCCGCGCCGTGCTGAAGGATCCGCTGCGCGCCAAGGCGCTGCAGAAAGGCCTGACGCAGCTGTGCGAGGAGGGGGCGACGCAGCTGTTTCGTCCGCTGCGCAACAACGAGCTGATCCTCGGTGCCGTCGGCCCGCTGCAATTCGAAGTGGTGGCATTCCGCCTGGCCGACGAATACGGCGTGCAGTGCGTGTTCGAGCCGGTCACGGTGCACACCGCGCGCTGGATCGACAGCGCGGACCCGGCCCGGCTCGAGGAGTTTCGCACGCGCGCGCACGATCACCTGGCGCTCGATCATGCCGGTGCCCTCGTGTATCTCGCGCCCTCGCGCGTCAATCTGCAGCTGACGATGGAGCGCTGGCCGGGCATCGTCTTCCGCGAGACGCGCGAACACGCTGCTTAGATTGGGCAAAATCGCCTGCTGCCGGCGATTTTGCCGGACATCAGCTGCGTTGACGGGCGCCAAAGGCGCGGCTTTGGCGCCCTGCGCGCGCCGTGAGCTCGCTTCGGCGCCGAGCGGTACTTAAAGGGGATGGCGCCGCGCGGGTTTTTGTGCGACATAGGCCGGGGTTCTGGAGGTTCCATGAACGACGTTCCGGCGGTCGCGAGCCCGTTCGCCCAGCGCGAGATCCTCGTCAACCTCTTGTACGAGGCGTCCGAGCTCGAGCACAACCTCATGTGCACCTATCTCTACGCGGCCTTCAGCCTCAAGGGCGGCGAGGCCGAGGGGCTCAGCGCCGCGGAAGCCGCCGCGGTCGGGCGCTGGCGGCAGGCGCTGCTCGGGGTCGCGATCGATGAGATGGGCCATCTCGCCGCCGTATGGAACATCACGGCGGCCCTCGGTGCCAGCCCGCGCATCGGGCGCGCGAACTTCCCGCTCGATCCGGGCTATCTGCCGGCGAGCATCGTGGTGAAGCTCGCACCCTTCAACGCGGCGACGCTGCAGCACTTCGTGTTCCTCGAGCGGCCGCGCGGCTCGGCCGAGCCCGAGGGCGAGGGCTTCGCCTGCGAGCGCAGCTACGTGCGCGGCACCGAGCTGCCGCACCTGACGCCCATGGGGCGCGACTACGACACGGTCGGGGATTTCTACGCGCGCCTCGGCCAGGGACTCGAGGCCTTCGTCGAGCGCTACGGCGAGGAAGCCGCTTTCGCGGGCGACCGCGCGCTGCAGCTCTCCCCGGCGGAGGTCAACCTCGCGGGTGCGCAGCCCGTCATCTGCCTGAAGACCGCGCTCGCCGCCTTCACGGCGATCGTCGAGCAGGGCGAGGGCGCGCCGCGCGACTCGCGCGGCTCGCACTATCAGAAGGTCCT
>JAGWMP010000217.1 GCA_028871705.1 Gammaproteobacteria bacterium | reverse complement strand
GACCTGCTCGTTCATGACGTGCCTTTCATGGCAGGCGTGCGCCGCGCGCCGCCACCAGTATCCGGTACCAGTCCGCGCGCGTCAGGTGCACGGCGTAAGCGCCGCGGGCCTCGCGGATGCGCGCCGGATCCTGGCTGCCGATCAGCGGAATGGGGCGCGACGGGTGCGCCATGATCCAGGCATAGGCGACTGTGCTGCGGGGCGCCCCGTCGCGCCGCGCGATCGCATCGAGCGCGGCGATCACGCGGTCGGTGCGTGCATCCGCCGCGAGCGTGCCCGGCGGCGTCGCGAGCCGTCCCTGGGCGAGCGGCGACCAGGCGATCATGGCCGTGCCGCGCCGCATGGCCGCATCGAGCGTGCCGTCGGCGAGCGGCTCGACGGCGAGCGGCGAGAACTCGTTCTGCACGCTGGCGAGCGCAAAGGGCAGATGCGCGGCGAGCGCATCCAGCTGCGCGGCGCTGTAGTTCGACACGCCGGCCTCGCGAATCTTGCCCGCGCGGCGCAGCCGCTCGAGCGCCTGCGCCACCTCGGCCGGGTGGGCGAGCAGATCCGGGCGATGGATCTGGAAGAGATCGATGCAGTCGACGCCCAGGCGGCGCAGCGAAGCGTCGCAGGCCTCGAGGAGATACTGCGCCGAGGAATCGTAAGGCAGCGGCGGCGCGATGCCCGCCTTGGTGGCGAGCACCATGCGCGCGCGCAGCTGCGGCGCGGCGCGCAGCACCGCGCCGAGCAGCGTCTCGCAGGTACCGAAGCCGCTGCCGCGCGAATAGCCGTAGACGTCCGCCGTGTCGAAGAGCGTACAGCCCGCCTCGAGCGCCGCTTCGACGCGCTCGCGCGGGCTCGCCGCCCCCGGCTGCGACAGCCGCCACATCCCCCAGCCGAGCGGCGCCACCGCGAGGCCGCCGAGTCCCAGGGGAATGCGCGCGTCTGCCGAAGGTCCGAGGCTCATCACCGCGGCACTCTAAACCAACGCCGCCCTGCCCGACCAACGCGCCCGCGCGCCCGGAGCGCGGCCCGCCGCAACGACGCTGGCGGCGGCGCCCGGGGCCCGCCGCCGGCTTCAGGCCGCGGCGTGGCTCTCGCGGTAGCGGTCGCGCGCCGAAATCACCAGGTCGCGCAGGAAGGCCTTCTCGTAGGCGCGCAGCAGGTGCGCCTGGTTGCGCTCCACGTAGGTGCCCACCAGGTCCTGATCGGCGGCAATACTCTGCAGGAACCGGAAAGTCGGCGCATCCCAGCGCCAGGGGAGCTCGAGCTCCGAGAAGGCGTGGTTCCAGGCCGCGAGCTCCGCCTCGAAGGGATCGTTCGCCTTGGTAGCCATGAGTGTCACCGTGTGCTATCCGCGGGGCCAGTGACACCGAGATTACGGCCGGGCCATACCAAAGGAAAAATCAAAGCTTTCTATCGAGAGCATACGATTTCGTGTATATATCGGCGACATGAAGCACGTGACGCTGCGGCAGCTGCGGGTGTTCCTGGCGGCGGCCCGCCACATGAATTTCTCGCGTGCCGCCGAGGAGCTGCATCTGACGCAGCCCGCCGTCTCGACCCAGATCAAGGAATTGGCCACCGAGGCAGGGCTGCCGCTGTTCGAGCGCATCGGCCGCCGCACCTATCTCACGCCCGCGGGCGCCGAGATGCTCGAGTGCGCCAAGGCGGTCGTCCTGCGCCTGCGCGAGAGCGAAGAGGCGCTCGGACGGCTGAAGGGCGTCACCGGCGGACGCCTCAACGTCGCGGTCATCAGCGCCGGGGATTACTTCTTCCCGCGCGTGCTGGCCGCCTTCGGTGCCAGTCATCCGGGCGTCGTCTTCAACCTCACGGTGCACAACCGCGAAGGTCTGCTGCGGCAGCTCGCGGAGAACCTCACGGATCTTGCCGTCATGGTGCGCCCGCCGCGCGACATGGACATCGTCGCGGCGCCCTTCGCGCCCCATCCCTACGTGGTGGTGGCAGCGCCCGATCATCCGCTCGCGGGAGTGCGGCAGATTCCGCGCGCGGCGCTCAATCGCGAGCGCTTCATCATGCGCGAGCAGGGCTCGGACACGTGGAATTCGATGCGCGAGGTGTTCGGGCGGCAGTTTCCGCGCCTCAACGTCGCGATGCAGCTGCAGAGCGCCGAGACCATCAAGCAGGCCGTGGTTGCCGGCTTCGGCATCGCGTTCCTCTCGGCCCACACCATCGCGCTCGATCTGCTCGCCGGACAGCTGGTGGTGCTCGACGTGCAGGACTTCCCCGCCATGCTCAACTGGTACCTGGTGCACAACCGCAGCAAGCGGCTGCCGCCGGTGGCGGCCACCTTCAAGGAGTTTCTGCTGCGCGAGGGAGCGCCGCTCATCGAGCGGCTGATGCCGCTCGGGTTCCCGTCCGCCTCCGCCCCGGCGCGCACCGCGCGCGCGAGCGCCCGCCGTCAGTCGAGGAAGTCGCAGTAGCGATCGACGTGCGCGGCGAGATCGAGGGTGTGCTGGCGCGTCAGCCGCTCGGCGAGCTCGGTGTCGCGCTGCTCCAGAGCCTCGATGATCTTCAGATGCTCGATGATCGAGCGCGCCGCCCGGTTGTCCTGCGAAATGGTCGCGCGCCGGATGGCGCGCACGTGCAGGAAGAGATTGTGGGTGGCGTCCTCGATCAGCCGCGAGCCCCCGAGACGGATGATCGCCTGATGGAAGGCGATGTTGGCGTCGGAGTACTCGTCGAGGTGCTCCGCGGGCGGTGAGTTGCGGAACTCATCGAACAGGTGCCGCAGCTTGGCGATCTCGGCGTCGGATGCGTGCAGCGTGGCGAGGCGCGCCGACATGCTCTCGAGCGCCGCCCACACCTGGATCGTCTCGATGATCTCGCGGCGGGACTTGCGCACGATGAAGATCCCGCGGCGCGGAACCGTGCGCACGAAGCCCTCCTGCTCGAGAATCGACAGCGCTTCGCGCACCGGCGTGCGGCTGACCCCGAGGGCCTGCATCAGCTCGCGCTCATCGAGGCGCAGCGGCTGGCGCTCGCCGTAGATGTCGGTGTTGGCGATGGCCTCTTTGATGCGCGCGTAAGCCTGGTCGCGCAGGCTCACCGTCTGCAGGCGTTCGAGCTCCAGCCGGCCGGCCCGGCGCCTGTGTAGCGTCGCGATCGCGCTCACTCCCGATCTTCCCCCGTAGCCCTCATGAAAGTAGCGTACGTCGCAAAAGCGGCCAACGTGGCGCCGCCATCGTAACGAATTGCCCGGTCTGTATATGGAATATCTCTGGCTGTATCTGTGCTCCGACTTGGTGCAACTGCCGTCCAAATCAGGTCCAGAACCCGGCTAAACCCCATTTCATGAGCCGTTCTAAGCTCATTCCTTTCTTGTTGACAATTCGAAGATATATCACATATGGTCGCCGCCGACGAGAATAAAAGAATGACCCACGCACCATTTCAGGGCTTTGGGAATGCCGGTTCGGGCAAGGCCGGCTCAAGAAATCAATCCGACGACCGAAAGCATTTTCTTCAGTCATAGGGGGAGTTCGATGATCACCGACTCGAAACCTCAGGCGAAATCGCTCTTCGAGAATCCCTGGACCCAGCTCATTCTCGGCATCATCTGCATGGCCTCAGTGGCCAATCTGCAGTACGGCTGGACGCTGTTCGTCAACCCGATCGACGCCAAGTTCCACTGGGGACGCGCGGCGATCCAGGTGGCCTTCACCGCCTTCGTGCTGATCGAGACCTGGCTCGTGCCGGTCGAGGGCTATCTGGTCGATCGCTTCGGCCCGCGCCCGATCGTGATCGGCGGCGGCGTACTGGTCGCCATCGCCTGGGTCATGAACTCGATCGCCGATTCGCTGCCACTCCTGTACATCGCCGCCGCGATCGGCGGCATCGGTACCGGCTGCGTCTACGGCACCTGCGTCGGCAACGCCCTCAAGTGGTTCCCGGGGCGCCGCGGACTGGCCGCCGGCTTTACCGCTGCCGGCTTCGGCGCGGGCGCGGCGCTTACCATCATCCCGATCTCGCACATGATCTCGTCCGACGGCTACCAGCACGCCTTCATGTTCTTCGGCCTGCTGCAGGGAGCCATCGTGGTCATCATGGGGATGGCGCTGCTCGTGCCGCCGCCGGCGATCCTGGCTGCCAAGGTCAAACCGAGCACGACCTCTTACGGCTATACACCTCAACAGGTGTTGCGCAGCCCGGTGTTCTACGTGCTGTACCTGATGTTCGTGCTGATCGCGGCCGGCGGGCTCACGATGACCGCGGCCGTGAAACCGATGGCGGTCGACTTCAAGGTCGACAAGATCCCGGTCGATCTTTTCGGGATCTCAATGGCGGCGGGCATATTCGCCGTGTCGCTGAGCCGTATCTTCGACGGTGTCGGCCGGCCGTTCTTCGGCTGGCTGTCCGACCAGATCGGCCGTGAATACACCATGGCGCTCGCCTTCCTCATAGGCGCCGGAGCGTTGTTCACGCTGAATCAGGTCGGCGGTTCCAACCCCGTGTTGTTCGTGCTGGTGACCGCCCTCTATTTCGGGGTGTACGGCGAGATCTTCAGCCTCTTCCCCGCGACCCAGGGGGATACCTTCGGCTCGAAGTTCGCGGCCGCCAATGCCGGCATGCTGTACACGGCGAAAGGGACCGGCGCGCTCCTGGTTCCCATCATGACGGCGCTGAGCAAGGACCACGGCTACGGCACGATGTTCACCCTGTTCGTGGCTTTCAACGTCATCGCGGCGCTGCTGGCGCTGTTTGTGCTGAAGCCGATGCGGGCGCGGCACTTCGCGGCGGGTCCGCCGGCCGACGCGCCGGCCAAGGCAGCCACCGCATAGGTACACCGGAACGATTGACAAGGACGTGACCCTGCCCGGGGCTGCGCCACGCGCGCAGCCCGGCCAGGGCCGCATAGCAGACTGAAGAAGGCTGGAGGAGCCATGGCAACCGCAAATCCCATACCGACCCCGACGAAGACCACCACCGCCGAGGACACCCTGCAGCGCAAGAGCCGCGAGGCCGGGGTGGTTTCCGGGGGGCATTTGGTGGCGAAGGCGCTGAAGAACGAGGGGGTCGACACGATCTTCACGCTCTGCGGCGGACACATCATCGACATTTACGACGGCTGCCTCGAAGAGGGGATCCGCATCATCGACGTGCGCCACGAGCAGGTGGCGGCGCATGCGGCGGACGGATATGCGCGGCAGACCGGCAAGCTCGGCTGCGTGGTGACGACGGCCGGCCCCGGGTGCACG
>JAGWMP010000216.1 GCA_028871705.1 Gammaproteobacteria bacterium | reverse complement strand
GGCGCCGCCGGCTCCGCTCGGGGGTGTCGGGCGCTGCGCGGCCGGGCCGGGTGCGCGGCGCGGGCGCGGCACGCGCTTCGTCGACCTGCAGAACGACGTGACCTGCGAGGACGTGGCGCTCGCGGCGCGCGAGAACTACCGCTCGGTCGAGCACTTCAAGCGCTACACCACCACCGGCATGGGGACCGATCAGGGCAAGACCAGCAACATCAACGCGCTGGCGCTCCTCGGCGAGTACACCGGCCGTGCGCCGCAGGAAGTCGGCACCACGCGCTTTCGTCCGCCGTTCGTGCCGGTCACGCTTGGCGCGCTCGCCGGGCGGCGCGTGGGCGCACTCTACCGGCCGCTGAAGCGCTTGCCGGCCGAAGGCTGGCACGCGGCGCACGGGGCGCTGCTCGAGAACTTCGGCGACTGGTGCCGCCCGGCCGCCTATCCGCGCATCGGCGAGGCGCTCGCAGCGGCGGCGCAGCGCGAGGCGCGCGCGGTGCGCAGCGCCGCGGGACTCCTCGACGGCTCGCCGCTCGGCAAGCTCGAGGTCTTCGGCCCCGACGCCGCGCGCTTTCTCGATCTCATGTACGTCGGCACCATGTCGACGCTCGCCGTCGGACAGGCGCGTTACGGGGTGCTGCTCGATGAGAACGGCACGCTCATGGATGACGGCATCGTGGCGCGCATGGGGCCGGGGCATTTCTGGGTCAATACGACGAGTGCCGGTTTCGAGCGCACCGCGGCCTCCTTCGAGGAATGGCTGCAGTGCGAGTACACGGACCTCGAGGTGCTGGTGACGCCGGTGACTTCGCGCTGGGCCAACCTGACCGTGGCCGGTCCGCGCGCCTGGGAATGGCTCGAGCGTGTCGGCTTCGACGCCGCGCTCGCGCCGGCGGCGATGCGGCACATGACGCTGCGCGACAGCACGCTCGACGGGGTGCCGCTGCGGATCCTGCGCGCGAGCTTCTCCGGCGAGCTCGGCTACGAGGTGAACGTGCCGGCCGGCGAGGCAGTGCCGCTGCTCGAGCGGCTGTGGGCGGCGGCGGAGACGGTCGGCGCGGTGCTCTACGGCATCGAGGCGCTGCAGGTGCTGCGGGTCGAGAAGGGCTTCATTCACATCGGCACGGACACCGACGGCACGACGCTGCCCGGCGACGTGGGGCTGGCGCGCGGCCTCGGGCGCAAGAGCGCGAATTTCGTGGGCCGCCGCTCGCTCCTGCGTCCGGCGGCCAGCGATGCCGCGCGGCTGCAGCTCGTCGGTCTCGTTCCGCTCGATGCCCGCACCGTGCTCCCGGTGGGCGCGCAGATCGCCGCGCATGCGCCGCCTGCGCCGATCGAGGGCCGCGTGACCTCGAGCTTCATGAGCCCCGAGCTCGGGTACCCGGTGGCGCTCGGGCTGCTGGCCGGCGGGGCGGGGCGCCTCGGCGCCGCGGTGCGCGTGTATCACCTCGGCCGGGAGATCGGCGCGCGCGTCGTGAAGCTGCCGTTCGTCGATCCGCAGGGAGCGCGCGTGCATGGCTGACTCCCTCGCCCTCGAGACCGACGTGCCGCTCTGCGTGGCGACACTGCGCTACTTCGATCCCGGGGGTGCCTTCGCCGCCGCCGTGACGCTCGCCGCCGGTGTGCCGCCGCCGCGCCCGCTCGGGGCCGCCGCGGGCCGGGGGCTGGTGCTGGCGTGGCTGCGGCCCACCGAGACGCTCGCGCTCTGCGATGACGGCGCGCGCCTCGGGGAACTCACGCGGCAGCTCGCGGATGTCCAGGGCGGTCACGTCGTGGACCTGCGTGGCGGACTCACGGCGCTGCGCCTCGAGGGGGCGCGGGTCGGGGATGTCCTCGGCCGGCTCGGGGGCTTCGGCATCGTGCCACAGCCCGGTGAAGCCCGGCGGGGGAGGCTGGCCGAGGTCCCGGTGCTCGCGCTCAGCCTGCGCGCCGGGGAGGTCCGGCTGGTGGTGGACCGGGCCCTCGGCCCGCACCTCATCGAGTGGACGCGCGCGACGCTCGCCGATCTCGGTGCATAGCGGATGACGGGCCGGGATGGCGCGATCGAAAAAAGGCATCGGGCGCGAGGATGGCGCGCGGCCGGAAACTCGGCGAGTATTGAACGATGGATAAGAAAGCAATCGACCGGCGCTGGCTGCCGCTCAATGCCCTGCGCGCCTTCGAGGGTGTCGCCAAGCACGGCAGCTTCACCGCCGCGGCCAACGCACTGCTGATCTCCCAGAGCGCGCTGTCGCGCCACGTGATCGCCCTCGAGCGGCTCACCGGGGTACTGCTCTTCGAGCGCCGGCCGCACGCCCTCACCCTCACCAAGGCCGGGCAGCACCTGTTGCCCGCGGTCGTGAAATCCTTCGACCGCCTCGAATACGCGCTCGACGACATCCGCAACGAAGGCGCGCCCGCGCAGCGCACGCTGCGGGTGCAGATGCCGCCGAGCTTCGCGGTGCAGCTGGCGGTGCCGATCCTGCAGGACTTCCGCCGCGCCAGCACCGAGGTGGACATCGACCTCATCAGCCCCTACGGGGTCGGTCCGCCGCTCGGCGACGTCGACATCGCGGTGGTGTACTCCAAGCCCACGGTCACCGATCTGGTGACGGACCTGCTGTGGGCGGTACGCCAGTCGATCCTGTGCCATCCCAACATCGCCGCCGCGCACCGCGGCAAGGACCTGGCCGCCTTCATCGAGGCGAACGAGCTGATCCACGTGCGCATCGCCGATGCGCCCCGACACCACTTCTGGACGGAGTTCACGCGGCAGAACGGACTCGCCGGCATCGACGTCGAGCGCGGCATGGTGTTCGATACGGCCGTGCTCGCCGCGCAATACGCCCTCGGCGGGCAGGGCATCGCGGTGCTCGACACGAATCTCTTCGCCGCGGAGATCCGTGCCGGCAAGCTGGTGAAGCCCTTCGACGCCATCCTCGATGACGGCTACGGCTATTACCTCACCACGCAACCCGAGGGCCTGGCGGATACCGCCATCTCGCTGTTCCGCTCCTGGCTGATCGGGCGTTTCGGCAGCGGCGCCGCGGCGCCGGCAGCCGCGGTGCAGCTCGCCGTATCGAACGAATGATCGACGCGGAGGTTCGGTGAAGCAGGAGGTGCGCGTAGCGGTGATCGGCGGCGGCGTGGTCGGCGTCAGCGTGCTCTATCACCTGACGAAGGCCGGCTGGAAGGACGTGCTGCTGATCGAACGCGGCGAGCTCACCTGCGGCTCGACCTGGCACGCGGCCGGCGGGATGCACACCGTCAACGGCGACCCGAACGTCGCCAAGCTGCAGCAGTACACGATCAACCTCTACCAGGAGATCGAGCGCATCTCGGGGCAGTCCTGCGGCATGCATCTCACCGGCGGCATCATGCTGGCCGGCACCCGCGAACGCCTCGACTGGCTCAAGATGGCCAAGGCACGCGGCCGCTATCTCGGTATGGAGCTCGAGATCATCTCGGTGGACGAGGCGGCGCGGCTCTTTCCGCTCATGAACAAGGAGCACTTCGTCGGGGCGCTCTACGACCCGATCGAGGGGCACGTCGACCCGTACGGCGTCACGCACGCCTACGCCAAGGCCGCGCAGATCGGCGGCGCACAGGTGGTGCGCCACACGCGCGTCACGGACCTCAAGGCGCGCGCCGACGGCACCTGGGACGTGATCACCGATCACGGCAACGTGCACGCCGAGCACGTCGTCAATGCCGGCGGGTTGTGGGCGCGCGAGGTCGGCCGCATGGTCGGGCTCGAGCTGCCGATCCTCGCGATGGAGCACCAGTACCTCATCACCGAGGACATCCCGGCGCTCAAGGGTCAGAAGGAACAGCTGCACTGCATCGATTTCGAGGGCGAGATCTACACGCGCCAGGAGCGCGGCGGCATGCTGCTCGGTACCTACGAGCGCGCCGGCGTTCCGTGGTCGCCGCGCACGACTCCCTGGGACTTCGCGCAGAGCCTGCTGCCGAACGATCTCGAGCGCATCGCCCCGAGTCTCGAGGTCGGCTTCGAGCATTTCCCGGCGCTCGGAGAAGCCGGCATCCGCAAGGTGGTGAACGGTCCCTTCACCTTCGCCCCGGACGGCAATCCGCTGGTCGGGCCCGTCCGGGGGCTGAGGAATTTCTGGGTCGCCTGCGGGGTGATGGCGGGCTTCAGCCAGGGAGGCGGGGTCGGGCTCGCGCTGTCGCACTGGATGGTCGATGGCGATCCGGGTGCCGACATCTGGGGCATGGACGTCGCGCGCTACGGCGACTGGGCGACGCTCGCCTATACGAATGCGAAGGTGCGCGAGAACTACTCCCGCCGGTTCCGCATCCGCTTCCCGAACGAGGAGCTGACCGCGGCCCGGCCGCTGCGCACGACCCCGATCTACGAAAGACTGCAGGCGAAACACGCGGTGTTCGGCGACTATTGCGGGCTCGAGCACCCGCTGTGGTTCGCGCCGTCGGCGGGCGAGGCCGAGGATCACGTCAGCTTCCGCCGCTCGAATGCGCATCCGCACGTCGGCGCGGAGTGCAAGGCGGTCCAGGATGGCGTCGGACTGCTCGAGATCTCGAACTACGGCAAGTTCGAGATCACGGGTGCCGGCAGCGCCGAATGGCTCTCGCGCCTGATGACGAACAAGCTGCCCGCCGTCGGCCGCATAGCGCTGACCCCGATGCTCAACGAGCGCGGCAAGTTGATCGGCGACTTCACGATGTGCCGGCTCGCCGACGAGCACTTCTTCCTGATCGGCACCTACGCGGCGGAAGTGTATTACCTGCGCTGGTTCGAGCGCCACGCGCCGCCCGCAGGCGTGTCGGTGCGGCCGTGCGCCATGCAGTACGTCGGCCTGTCCGTCGCGGGACCGAAGTCGCGCGACGTGCTGCAGAGCCTGGTGCGCGACGACCTGTCGACCGGGAAATTCCCGTTTCTGTCGTTCCGGCGCATGGAGGTCGGCATGGTCCCGGCCTACGTGGGCCGCGTGTCGTTCACCGGCGAGCTCGGCTACGAATTGTGGGTCTCGACCGACTACCAGCGCGCGCTCTTCGACGCGTTGCTGCAGGCGGGCCGGCCGCACGGTGTCCGTTGTTTCGGCGGGCGGGCGCTCAACTCGATGCGCATCGAGAAGGGCTTCGGCAGCTGGGCGCGCGAATTCCGGCCCATCTACGGCCCGTACGAGGCGGGCCTGGGCCGCTTCGTCGATCTCGCCAAGGGCGATTTCGTCGGCCGTGCGGCCGCCGAAGAAGAAAAGGCGTCCGGAGGCAAGCTCC
>JAGWMP010000215.1 GCA_028871705.1 Gammaproteobacteria bacterium | reverse complement strand
CCGGCGGCCGCGAAACTCGACGAAGGCCTCGAGCGCATCGCGGCTGCCGCCGCGCGAGAGGATCGCGTCGAGGAAGCGCTGCGCGGTGCCCGCATCGAAGACCCCGGTCTCCTCGAAGGCGGCGAAGGCGTCCGCCGCCAGCACCTCGGCCCACTTGTAGCTGTAGTAACCGGCCGCGTAGCCGCCGGCGAAGATGTGTCCGAAGCTGTGCGGGAAGCGGTTCCACTCGGGCACCGGCACCACGGCGACCTCGCGGCGCACCTCGGCGAGGATCTCGAGGACGCGGCCGCCGCGCGCGGCGCTGTACTCGGCGTGCATGCGGAAATCGAACAGCGCGAACTCGAGCTGCCGCATCATCGCGAGCCCCGCGTGGAAGCTGCGGGTCGCGATGAGGCGCGACTGCATCGGCGCGGGCAGCGGTGCGCCGCTCTCGTGGTGGCCCGAGATCTGCTGCAGCACCTGCGGGTTCCAGGCGTAGTTCTCCAGGAACTGGCTCGGCAGCTCGACCGCATCCCAGGACACGCCGTTGATGCCGGCGAGGCTCGGGTAGTCGACCCGCGTCATGAGGTGATGCAGCCCGTGGCCGAACTCGTGGAACAGCGTCACCACGTCGTCGTGGGTGAGGAGCGCAGGTCCGCCGGCGCCGGGCGGCAGGAAATTGCACACCAGGTAGGCGACCGGGAGCGCGGCGCCCGAGGCGAGGCGCTTGCGCCCGACGCACTCATCCATCCAGGCGCCGCTTCTCTTGTGGGGGCGGGCGTAGGCGTCGAGGTAGAAACCCCCGAGCGGCGTTCCCGCGGGCGCCTCGATCTCGAAGAAGCGCACGTCCGCGTGCCAGGCGGGCACGCCGGCGCGCTCGCGGATGCGTACGCCGAAGAGCCGCTCGGCCACGCCGAAGAGGCCGGCCAGCACCCGCGGCAGCGGGAAATACGGGCGCAGCTCCTCCTGCGACACGGCGAAGCGCTCGCGCTGCAGCCGTTCGGCGTAGAAGCCCACGTCCCAGGCGGCGAGCTCGCGTCCGGCGAACGCCTCGAGCTCGGCGAATTCGGCCTGCGCCGCGCCGCGCGCCGCGCGCGCGAGCTCGTGCAGGAAGGCGAGCACCTCGGGCACGGTGCGCGCCATGCGCGTGGCGAGGGCGTACTCGGCGTAGTTGCCGAAGTCGAGCAGGCGCGCCGCTTCGTGGCGCCGCGCGAGGATCTGCTCCATGACGGCGGAATTGTCCCAGCGGCCTGGCGACGGGCCGCGGTCCGAGGCACGCGTGGTCCAGGCCTCGTAGAAGGCGCGCCGCAGCGGACGCGCCTCGGCGTCCGTCACCACCGCGACGTAGGTGGGCTGATCGAGGCTGAGCACCCAGCCGCTGACGCCCCGCTCGCGGGCGCGGCGCTCGGCCAGCTCGATCAGCATGGCGTTGAGCCCGCGCAGCTCGTCGGGATCGGTGATGTGCCAGCTCCAGGCGTTGGTGGCATCGAGCACGTTCTCCTCGAACTTCGCCTGCAGCTGCGTGAGCTCCTGCATGACGGTCTTGAAGCGCCGCTTGCGCTCCTCGGGGAGCCCGACGCCAGCCAGGCGGAAGTCGCGCACCGCGTGCTCGATGACGCGCCGCTCGACCGGGCCGAGCACGGCGGCGTCGCGTTCGGCGATGGTGCGGTAGGCGCGGAACAGCGGCTCGCTCTGCGCGAGGTCGGTCTGATAGGCCGAGAGCAGCGGCAGGCAGGCGTTGTAGCTGCCGCGCAGCGCCTCGGAATTCACCACCGCGTTCAGGTGGCTGACGGGCGACCAGGCGCGCGTCAGCCCGTGCTGCAGCTCCTCGAGCGGCTCGATGAGCGTCGCGAAGGTCGGCTGCTCGAGGGCCGCCAGCTGCTCGATGCGCGCCCGGTTGCGCTCGAGGAGCGCGCGCACCGCCGGCTCGACGTGCTCGGGACGGATCTGCACGAAGCGCGGCAGCGCGTGCTCGTCTAGTAGGGGATTGTCCATGCGGGTTCCTCGCGGGGGAGCATTGTAGCAACCCACGCCGAGGCGCCGCCGCGCACGCGGGTCATATAACATGGCCCTCCATGGCGGAGGCCTTCGACCTCGTGGTGATCGGCGGCGGCAGCGGGGGACTCGCGGCCGCGCAGCGCGCGGCCGAGTACGGCGCCCGTACCGTGCTCATCGAGTCCGGCCGGCTCGGCGGCACCTGCGTGAACGTCGGCTGCGTGCCGAAGAAGATCATGTGGAACGCGGCCGACCTGAGTGGCGCCCTCGAGGATGCGCGCGACTACGGCTTCGACGTCACGACCGGCGGCCACGACTTCCCCGCGCTCAAGCTTGCGCGCGACCGCTATGTCGCACGCCTCAACGAGCTCTACGCCGCCAATCTCGCCCGGCGCGGCGTCGAGCTGCTGCGCGGCCGCGGCGTCTTCGAGGACGCCCGCATGGTGCGCGCCGCCGGCCGCACCCTCACGGCGCCTCACATTCTCGTCGCGACCGGCGGGCGGCCGACGGTCCCGCGCATCCCGGGGGCGGAACTCGGCATCACCTCCGACGGCTTCTTCGCGCTCGAGGGGTTGCCTGAGCGCGTGGCGGTGGTGGGCGCGGGCTACATCGCCGTGGAGCTCGCGGGCATCTTCGCGGGCTTAGGCGCGCGCACCACGCTCCTCACCCGCACGGCGGCGGTGCTGCGCAGCTTCGATCCCATGGTCGGTGAGACGACGCTCGCCATGCTGCGCGCCGACGGGGTCACGCTCCTCGCCGGGGCGAAACCCACGGCGCTCGCGCGCGGCGCCGACGGCGCGCTCGCGCTCACCCTCGCCGACGGGCGCAGCACCGGTCCCTTCGACTGCGTGCTGTGGGCGGTGGGCCGCGAGCCGGTGGCCGGCGATCTGGCGCTGCCGCGCGCCGGAGTGAAGCTCGATCCGGCCGGATTCATCGCCACCGACACCTATCAGGCGACCACCGCCGCGGGCGTCTACGCCGTCGGCGATGTGACCGGGCGCGCGCAGCTGACGCCCGTGGCGATCGCCGCCGGCCGCCGTCTCGCGGATCGCCTGTTCGGCGCGCAGACCGGCCGGCATCTCGACTACGACAACATCCCGACGGTGATCTTCGGCCGCCCGCCGATCGGGACCGTGGGCCTCGCCGAGCCCGAGGCGCGCGCGCGCTACGGCGAGGCGGCCGTGAAGGTGTACCGCTCGGGCTTCGTGCCGCTCTATCACGCCATGACGGCGGCCAGGCCGCGCACCGAGATGAAGCTCGTCACCGTCGGCGCCGAGCAGCGCATCGTCGGCGTGCACGTCGTCGGGCCGGGAGCGGACGAGCTGCTGCAGGGATTCGCGGTGGCGGTGCGCATGGGCGCCACCAAGAAGGACTTCGACGACACCGTGGCGATTCATCCGACGAGCGCCGAAGAGCTCGTCACGATGCGCTGACTCAGGCGGCGGCGCCGCGCTCCCTGAGCGCCATCGGCACCGTGCCGGTCGCGGGGCGCACGCCGCGCCAGAGGCGAAAGGATTCCGCGGCCTGCTCGACCAGCATGCCCCAGCCCTGCACGGCCTGCGCGCAGCCGTGGGCGCGCGCCCAGTCGATGAAGGCGGTGGCGGCGCGGCCGTAGGCGAGGTCGTAGCACACCGTCGCGCGCCCGATGACGCCCGGGGCCACCGGCGGCATCTCGCCGGAGAGGCTGGCGGAGGTGGCGTTGATGATCAGATCGAAGGGCTCGCTGCCGACGTCCTCGAAGCCGACCCCCTGCGTGGCGCCGAGATCCGCGAAGGCCGCGGCGAGCGAGGCGGCACGCTCGGGCGTGCGGTTGGCGATCACGACGAGGGCCGGCGAGAGGCCGAGGAGCGGCGCGAGCACGCCGCGCGTCGCCCCGCCGGCGCCGATGATGAGCACGCGGCGGTTGGTGACCACGAGACCCAGGTTATCGCACAGGTCGCGCACCAGCCCGACGCCGTCGGTGTTGTCGCCGAGGATGGTGCCGTCGTCGCGCAGCGCGAGCGTGTTGACCGAGGCGGCGTGCGCGGCGCGCGCGGTGAGCTCGTTGGCGGCTTCCACCGCGGCGATCTTGTGCGGCACGGTGATGTTGAGACCGCGGCCGCCGCGGTCGAAGAAGCCGGCGACGAAGGCGGCGAACTCGCCCGGGCTCACGTCGTAGAGCCGGTAGCTCATCGCCTGGCCGGTCTCGCGCGCGAACATGGCGTGAATGAACGGCGAAAGACTATGGCTGACCGGGTGCCCGACGACGCCGTAAGGATCGGGTGCTGCGCTCATTCAGGCGATTGTGACAGCATCCGCACCTCGCTGCCTCCCGAGTCGCCGACCGCCAGGCAGGCGGCGAGCTGCGGCAGCCACACGCGCATGCGTTCCCCGATCTGCCACGGCGGGTTGACGATGAGGAGTCCGGAGCCGTTGAGCGCCACGCGCGAGTCGCGCGGGTAGAGCCACAGCTCGCTTGCCAGGGTCGGCGCCGCCACCGCGCGCGTCCACTCGGCCTGCCAGGCCTGCGCGACGCGTTGCTCCTTGATGGGATACCAGACGGCGAACACGCCGGTCGCGAAGCGCCGCAGCGCGTCGGCCACCGCGGCCGCGACCGCGGTGAACTCGCGGCTCGCGTCCTCGTAGGGAGGATCGATCAACACCAGCGCGCGCCGCTCGCGCGGCGGCAGCGCGGCGCGCAGCACCGCAAGCCCGTCGCCGCGCTCGACGCGCAGCTTCGCCGCCCCGGGACCCCCGGGAAGCACGGCGAGCGCCGCGCCGAGCGCATGCGCCTCGGGACCCTGCCACTCGACGAAGAGTCCGCGGTCCTGCGCGCGCAGCTCGAGCGCGGCGAGGAGCGGGGAGCCCGGGTAGAGATGGCGGGCGCCCACCGCGGCCCGCCAGCGCCCGAGCGCCGCGGCGTAGCCGGCGAGCTCCGCAGCGCGATGCTCGCAGCCAAGCAGCCGCCCGACCCCGGCCGCGGACTCCGCCGTGCCCGAGAGGTCGTAGCTGCCGCGGCCCGCGTGCGTGTCGAGGTAGAGGAAGCCCTTGTCCTTGCGCTTGAGCGCCGCGAGGAGCGCGAGCAGCGTCACGTGCTTGTGCACGTCGGCGAAGTTGCCCGCGTGGAAGGCGTGGCGATACTTCATGGGCGCCGCCCCGCCCCGCAAGGCGGGGCGTTACTTCAGGCCGCGGACGCGGGCCGCGGCCGGTTTGGGTGCGGCGCGTGCCTTGCGTGCGGCGCCCTTGGCAGCGCCCTTGGCGGATGCCGGCGTCTTGCGCGCGGCGGGCGCCGCACGCTTG
>JAGWMP010000214.1 GCA_028871705.1 Gammaproteobacteria bacterium | reverse complement strand
GGTCGCGAGCGTCGTGTCGGTCACGTCGGCGGGCTTGGAGGCCTTGACGATACAGCGCAGGTGCAAGAGCGCGCCGGCCTCCTCGGCCGCGTCATAAACGCACACCGCCACCGCGGAGCGCAGCTCCGTGGTGAGAATCGCATCCTCCGTCGTCACCTCGAAACGATCCGGTGCGACGTGGATCTCGGGGCGGTTGTCCTCGCGCTTTTCCATATGCGGTGTGTATACGTCCTTGCCGCGAGCGGCGTGCAACCCGCTCGCCAAAGTATGAACTGTCGCACGGCGTGGGCGTAGAATGTGCGAATGCGTTCCGCCACGGCGCGCGTCGGAAAAATGCAGTGTGTAACACTGCTGGCGCTGTGCGCCGCGGCCGGCGCGGCCGGCGCGGCCGGCGCCGCCGATGCCGTCCCGGCCGTTCCCGCGCCCCTGTCGTCGATCCGCGTCACCGGCGATGCGCGCGTGAGCGCGAAGCCCGACCGGGTGCAGATCGATCTTGGCGTGCAGACGGTGGCGGTGCAGTCGCAGCAGGCGGCCGCCGCCAACGCCCGCGAGCTCGAGGCGGTGCTCGCCGCGGTGCGCACCGCCGCCGGTTCCACCGGGCAGCTGCGCACCGTGAGCTACGCGCTCAATCCCAACTACCAGTACCACCCGGGGGGCGGCGAGCCGACCATCACCGGCTACACCGCGGTGAACGTGGTGGAGGTGACGCTCGATGAGCTCGCCCGCATGGGCGATGTGATCGACGCCGCGACCCGCGCCGGCGCCAACCGCGTGCAGGGTATCCAGTTCACGCTGCGCGACCAGGACGCGATCCGCGCCGAGGCGCTGCGCCAGGCGGCGCAACGCGCCCACGCCGAGGCCGAGGTGCTCGCCGGCGCGCTGAATCTCAGGATCCTGCGCGTGCTCACCGTGGAGGAGACGAGTCCGCAGATCGTTCCGGTGAGGATGTTCAGGCCGGCGGCGCGTGCGGCGGGCGCCGTCGCGGAGGCGGCGACGCCGGTGGAGTCCGGGACACTCGATGTGAGCGCCCAGGTCGTACTGGTGGTGGAGGTCGGACCCGCGGCGCATTGACCGGGAGGGGGTGAGCCATGAGCACGGTACGGAAGCTCCTCGAGGGCAAGGGGCGGGCGATCTACTCGGTGGAGCCGCAGGCGGCGGTGCTCGATGCGATCCGCCTCATGGCCGAGCACCACGTGGGGGCGCTCGCCGTGATGCGCGGCGCGGCGCTCGAGGGGATCGTGTCCGAGCGCGACTACGCCCGCAAGGTGATCCTGCGCGGCCGCTCCTCGGCCGACACTCCGGTGCGCGACATCATGAGCGCGCCGGTCCTCACGGTGTCGCTCGACACCTCGGTGCAGGCCTGCATGCAGCTCATGACCGACCGCCACGTGCGCCACCTCCCGGTGGTGGATGGTGCGCGCGTCATCGGCATGATCTCGATCGGCGACCTGGTGAAGGCGGTCATCGCCGAGCAGAAGGCGCAGATCGAGCAGCTCGAGAGCTATATCCACAGCTGATGCCGCGCGCGCCAGCGGCTACTTGCGCCAGTACGCCCGCGTGCAGAGCACGATGACGCTGAAGATCTCGAGGCGCCCGAGCAGCATCGCCGCCGTGCACAGCCAGATCTGCAGCGCAGTCAGGCCGGCGAAGTTCTGCACCCCGCCGGGCGGGCCGAAGCCATGGGCGGTGTTGTTGATCGAGGCGACGCTCGCGGCGAGCGCCGAATCGAAGTCGAGCCCGGTGAGCAGCATCGCGAAGGTGAAGAACACCACCGTCATGAAGTAGAGGAAGATGAAGGCGAGCACCGCGTGGCCGACCGAGTCCGGGATCGCGCGCCCGCCGATGCGCACCGGCGCCATGGCGGCCGGGTGCACCAGGAGCTTCAGCTCGCGTCCCGCCTGGCGCGCGAGCAGCAGCGTGCGGAACATCTTGATGCCGCCGCCGGTCGAGCCGGTGCTGCAGACGATGCACGACAGGAACAGCATCCAGTAGGGCGCGAACACCGGCCAGCGCTGGTAGTCCTGGGTGGCGAGCCCGCTGGTGGTCGCCTGCGAGACCACGTTGAACGCCGCGTGCCGCAGCGCCGTCAGGAACCCCGGGTAGACGCCGTGCCAGGTGAGCAGCGCCGCGATGCCGACCACGCTCACCGAGAGGATGACGAAGATGGCGCGCGCCTCCGGGTCGACCTGGTAGGTGTCGAGGCTCAGGCGCTTGAGCGCGATGAAGTGCCGCGCGAAGTTGAGCGAGGCGATGAGCATCAGCGCCACCAGCGTCAGCTCGATCGCCGGCGAGTTGAACCAGCCGATGCTGCGGTCGTGGGTCGAGAAGCCGCCGAGGCCGACCGCCGAGAAGGCGTGACAGATCGCATCGAACCACGACATGCCGCAGATCCGCAACGCGACGATCCCGGCAGCGGTGATGAGCGCGTACACCAGCCACAGCGACCGCGCGGTCTCAGTGATGCGCGGCGTCAGGCGCTCCTCCTTGGCGGGGCCGGGCGCCTGGCCCTTGTAGAGCTGCATGCCGCCGATGCCGAGGAGCGGCAGCACCGCGAGCGCCATCACGATGATGGCGAGACCGCCGAACCAGTGCAGCGAGGCGCGCCAGAAGTTGAGCGAGGGGGGCAGCGCATCGAGACCGGAGAGCACCGTCGAGCCGGTGGTGGTGAGCCCCGACATGGCCTCGAAGTAGGCTCCGGTGAAGCTTAAGGAAGGCAGCAGGAGCTCGAACGGCAGCGCCGCCGCCGCCGACAGCAGCAGCCACCCGAGCGTCACCAGCAGGAAGCCATCGCGCGCGCGCAGCTCGCGCTTGAGGCGCGAGGTGGCCGCGGCGAGGAGCAGCCCGCAGCCGCCGGTGAGCGCCGCGGCCATGAGGAAGCTGAGCGCCAGGTGATCGCCCATCACGACCGAGCAGGCGATGGGCAGCAGGAAGGTGCACGCGAAGGCCGCGAGCAGGAGTCCGAGCGCATAGGCGACCGCGAGCATGGGGGAGCGCCTGGCGTCCGGCCGCTTCAGCGCGTGGCGCGCAGGAACAGCTTCTCGACCGCCTCGAGATGGCGGCGGTCGGCGAGGAACAGGATCACGTGGTCGTCGGCGCGCACCACGGTGTCGTGGTGCGCCATGATCACCGTATCGCCGCGCACCACCGCGCCGATGGAGGCGCCCTCGGGCAGCGGGATCTCGGCCACCATGCGCCCGACGACCCGGGAGCTGCGCTCATCGCCGTGTACGATCGCCTCGATGGCCTCGGCCGCGCCGCGCCGCAGCGCGTGCACCCGCACCACGTCGCCGCGGCGCACGTGCGCGAGCAGCGAGCCGATGGTGATGGTCTGCGGGGAGACCGCGATGTCGATGCTGCCCGCCTCGACCAGCTCGGTGTAGGAGGGCTTGTTGATGAGCGCCATCACCTTGTGGGCGCCGAGGCGCTTGGCGAGCATGGCCGAGAGAATGTTGGCCTCCTCCGAGTTGGTCATGGCGGCGAATACGTTGGCGCTGTCGATGTTCTCCTCGATGAGGAGCTCCTCGTCGGCGGCATCGCCGTGCAGCACGATCGCCTTCTCGAGGAGCTCGGAGATGCGGCGCGCGCGGCGCGCGTCGCGCTCGATGAGCTTCACCTGGTTGGAATGCTCGAGCGTCTTCGCCAGGCGGAAGCCGATGTTGCCGCCGCCCGCGATGACGATGCGCCGCACCGTCTCGTCGCCCTTGCGCATCTCGCTGGTGACGCGCGCGATGTCCTCGCGCGCCGCGAGGAAGAACACCTCGTCGCCCTCGCCGATCACCGCGTCGCCCTCGGGCGCGACGCTCCTGCCGTCGCGGTAGATCGCCACCACGCGCACCTCCATCTTCGGCAGGTGCGCGGAGAGCTCGCGCAGCTTGTGGCCGACGAGCGGTCCGCCGCCGCGGGCGCGCACCGCGACGAGGCGCACCTTGCCGTCGGCGAAGTCGAGCACCTGCAGCGTTCCCGGGTGGTGGATGAGCCGCTCGACGTACTCGGTGACGAGGCGCTCGGGGCTGATGAACACGTCGACCGCGAGCGCGTCCGCCCCGAAGAGCTCGGCGCGGTCGGTGTACTCGGCGGCGCGGATGCGCGCGATCTTGGTGGGCGTGCGGAACAGCGCGAACGCCACCTCGCAGGCCATCATGTTGACCTCGTCGGAGGAGGTGAGCGCCACCATGACGTCGGCCTCGCCGGCGCCGGCCGCCTCGAGCACCGGCGGGTGCGCGGCGTTGCCGACCACGGTGCGCACCTCGAGCCGTTCCTGCAGGTCGCGCAGCGCCTCCTCGTTGTTGTCGACGACCGTGACCTCGTTGGCCTCCTCGCGCGAGAGGTGTGAAGCGGCGGTGCGGCCGACCTGGCCGGCGCCGAGGATGAGGATTTTCATGGCGTGCGCCTGCTCACAACGGCTCGAGATTCGCGTACTGCACCATCAGCCACTTGGTGCCCTGCCGCTCGAAGCTCACCTGCACGCGCGCGTGGGCGCCGTTGCCCTCGACGTTGAGGATCACGCCTTCGCCGAACTTGCCGTGGCGCACGCGCCCCCCTAAGCGCATGCCCGGCGCCGCCGGCTCCTCGGGCCGGAAGCGCCCGACCGCGAGCGGCCGCGACACCTGCACGCGCGGGCGCACTTCCTCGATGAGCTCCTCGGGAATCTCGCGCACGAAGCGCGAGACCTGCCCGTAGGCGTCGACGCCGTGCAGGCGGCGCTGCTCGGCGTAGCTGAGATAGAGCGTCTTCATGGCGCGCGTCATGCCGACGTAGGCGAGCCGCCGCTCCTCCTCGAGCCCGTCGAGATCGACGGTCGAGCGCTGGTGCGGAAAGAGTCCTTCCTCCAGGCCGGCGAGGAACACCACCGGGAACTCGAGCCCCTTCGCCATGTGCAGCGTCATCATCTGCACGCAGTCCTCCCACTCGTTCGCCTGGCCCTCGCCGGACTCGAGCGCCGCGTGCGCCAGGAACGCCTCCAGCGGCGGCAGCTCGCTCACCTCGGGCGTGAAGCCGCGCGCCGCGCTCACGAGCTCATCGAGGTTCTCGACGCGCGCCTCGCCGCGGTCGGCCTTGTCCTTCTGGTAGTGGCCGATGAGGCCCGAGCCTTTGAGCACCGCGTCCACCTGCTCGTGCAGCGCCAGGCCCGCCGTCTCGCGCGCGAGGCCGTCGATGAGTGCGAGGAAGGCGCTCAAGGACGCCGCCGCGCGGCCGGCGAGCTCGGTACCGGGGCTGCCGAGCGGCGCCGCGGCCGCCTCCCACAGCGAGCTGC
>JAGWMP010000213.1 GCA_028871705.1 Gammaproteobacteria bacterium | reverse complement strand
GGCGACTGGGAGAGCGTGCAGGCCGTGGCGCGCGAGATCTCCGGCCCCATCATCTGCGGGCTCGCCCGCTGCAACCGGGAGGACATCGAGCTCGCCGCCCGCGCGCTTGCCGATGCGCCTCGGCGCCGGATCCACGTGTTCCTCGCGACCAGCGCCATCCACCGCCAGTACAAGCTCAACATGGCGCAGGAGGAGATCCTGCGCACCGCGATCGACGGCGTGAAGCTCGCCAGAGGACTCTGCGAGGACGTGGAGTTCTCTCCCGAGGACGCCTCGCGCACCGAGCTCGAGTTCCTCGCGCAGGTGGTCGAGACGGCGATCACCGCCGGCGCCACCACGGTCAACATCCCGGACACGGTCGGCTACACGGTGCCGGATGAGTTCGCGGAGCTGTTCCGCTACCTGCGCAAGAACGTGCGCGGCATCGATGGCATCCGCCTCTCGGTGCATTGCCACGACGACCTCGGCATGGCGGTCGCCAACAGCCTGACCGCGGTCGTGGCCGGCGCGCGGCAGATCGAGTGCACCATCAACGGCATCGGCGAGCGCGCCGGCAACTGCTCGCTGGAGGAGGTGGTGATGGCGCTCAAGACGCGCGCCGCCTTCTTCAACGTCGCCACCGGTATTCAGACCCAGCGCCTCTACCCCACCTCGCGCCTGGTCTCGAGCATCACCGGCATGCCGGTGCCGCGTAACAAGGCCGTGGTCGGCGAGAACGCCTTCGCCCACGAGGCCGGCATCCACCAGCACGGCATGCTCAAGCACTATTCGACCTACGAGATCCTGAGGCCCGAGGACGTCGGCCTGACGCGCAGCCACCTGGTGCTCGGCAAGCACAGCGGCCGCCATGCGCTGCGCGAGCGCGTGCAGGCGCTCGGCTTCGAGCTCGACGAGGCCGAGTTCAATCAGCTGTTCGAGGAGTTCAAGGCGCTCGCCGACCGCAAGAAAGAGCTCTACGACGGCGACATCGAGGCGCTGGTACTGCGCGCCGAGGGTGCCGCGCAGGGCCCGTGGACGCTCGCCGAGCTCACCACCGAGGCGACCAGCGTCGGCCCCGCGCGGGCGCTGGTGGTGCTCAAGCACGCCGACGGCAGAAGCGTCGAGCACGCCGCGCATGGCGACGGCCCGGTCGATGCCGCCTTCAAGGCCATCGAGGCCGCCACCGGCATCCGCGTGGTGTTGCGCAAGTTCGAGGTCAAGGCGGTCTCCGAGGGCGAGGACGCGCAGGGCGAGGCGCGGGTGTACGTGGAGTACAATCACAAGATCTACCGGGGCGCCAGCGTGAGCACGAACATCGTCGAATCGGGCGTGCGCGCCTTCCTCGAGGTGATCAACCGCATCGAGCTGGCGCAGGCCGGCACGCGCGCACGTGCCGCCGCGGCAGCGCCGCTGCCGGCGGCGGTCTGAAGCACAGGAGTTCCCATGCCCATTCCGGCCACGCAATTCATCTGGTTCAACGGCACGCTGGTCCCCTGGGAGAAGGCGACGGTGCACGTGCTGTCGCACGCGCTGCATTACGGCTCCTCGGTGTTCGAGGGCGTGCGCGCCTACGAGACCCCGCGGGGCGTGGCGATCTTCCGCCTGCGCGATCACACGCGCCGCCTGTTCGATTCGGCGAAGATCTATCGCATCGCCATGCCCTTCTCCCCCGAGCAGGTCAACGACGCCTGCCGCCAGGTCATCTCCGCCAACGGCTTGAAGCGCGGCGCCTACATCCGCCCGGTGGTATTTCGCGGCTACGGCGAGATCGGCGTCACGCCGAAGAACGATCCTCCGACCGAGGTGGCGATCGCCGCCTGGGAGTGGGGCAAATATCTCGGCGGCGAGGGCGAGGACGCGGGCGTCGATGTCTGCGTGTCGTCCTGGAACCGCGTCGCTCCCAACACGCTGCCGGCGCTGGCCAAGGCGGGCGGCAACTATCTCTCGAGCCAGCTGATCGGCGCCGAGGCGCGGCGCCTCGGCTTCGCCGAAGGCATCGGTCTTGCGCCCGACGGGACCTTGAGCGAGGGCTCGGGCGAGAACCTGTTCCTGGTGAAGGACGGAGTGCTGCTCACCCCGGCACTCGCCCACTCGGTGCTCGGCGGCCTCACCCGCGACACGGTGATGCGCCTCGCGCGCGAGCGCGGCATCGAGGTGCGCGAGACCTCGATCCCGCGCGAGCTCCTATATATAGCCGACGAGGCGTTCTTCACCGGCACGGCGGTCGAGATCACCGCCATCCGCTCGGTCGACCGCCTCACCGTCGGCAACGGCAAGCGCGGACCCGTCACCGAGACGCTGCAGAACGCCTTCTTCGGCCTCTTCTCCGGCAAGACTTTGGATCGCTGGGGCTGGCTCGACTACGTCGACATGGCGGCGCCGCGCGCCGCCGCCGCGGGCTGAAGATGCCGGGCGCCCCGCGCACGCTTTTCGAGAAGGTCTGGCAGGCTCATGAGGTTGCCGGCGAAAGCGCCGCCACGCCGGCGGTGCTATATGTCGACCTGCATCTCGTTCACGAGGTCACCTCGCCCCAGGCCTTCGCGCTGCTGCGTGATCGCGGGCTGCCGGTGCGCCGCCCCGGGCTCACGCTCGCCACCATGGACCATTCGACCCCGACCCGCACCGAGCAGATCTTCGGCGGTGCGCCGATCGCCATCGAGTCCGCGGCCCGGCAGATCAAGGAGCTCGAGCGCAACTGCGCCGAGTTCGGCGTGGAGCTGCTCGGCCTCAGGAGCGATCAGCGCGGCATCGTGCACGTGATCGGCCCGGACCTCGGCATCACCCAGCCGGGCAAGACCATCGTGTGCGGCGACAGCCACACCAGCACCCATGGCGCGGTCGGCGCACTCGCCTTCGGCATCGGCACGACCGAAGTCGCGCACGTGCTCGCCACGCAGTGCCTGCTGCAGAGGAAGCCGCGCACGCTGGCGGTCGAGGTCGAAGGCACGCTGCGCGGCGGCGTCACCGCCAAGGACCTGATCCTCGCCATCATCGGCCGCCTCGGCGTGGGAGGCGGTACCGGGCACGTGATCGAATACCGCGGCGGCACGGTGCGCAACCTCGACATGGACGAGCGCATGACGGTCTGCAACATGTCGATCGAGGCCGGCGCCCGCGCCGGCATGATCGCCCCCGACGAGACCACCTTCGCCTATCTCGCCGGCCGCCCGCGCGCGCCCCGCGGCGCCGACTGGGAGCGCGCCGTGAGCGCCTGGCGGGAGCTGCCGGGCGATGCCGGCGCGCGCTTCGACCGGGAGCTGCGCCTCGATGCATCCGCCATCGAGCCGATGATCACCTGGGGCACCAATCCCGGCATGGTGGTCCCGGTCACCGGCTCGATTCCGCTCGCGGGATCGGATGCGGTGCTGGCGCGCGCGCTCGATTACATGGGCCTCGAGGGCGGGGCGCCGATCAAGGATCAGCCGGTCAACGTCGTATTCCTCGGCAGCTGCACCAACGCCCGCATATCGGACTTGAGAAGCGCGGCCCGGGTGCTGCGCGGCCGCCACATCGCCCGCGGACTCACCATGCTGGTCGTGCCGGGCTCGCAGCAGATCAAGCGCCAGGCGGAGGCCGAAGGTCTCGATCGGGTGTTCCTCGAGGCCGGCGCCGAGTGGCGCGAGTCCGGCTGCTCGATGTGCCTCGGCATGAACGGCGACACCGTGGCTCGCGGCGAGTATGCCGTGAGCACCAGCAACCGCAATTTCGAGGGACGCCAGGGGGCGGGCGCCCGCACGCTGCTGGCGAGCCCGCTCACGGCCGCGGCCACCGCGGTGCGCGGCCGTGTCACCGACCCGCGCGAGCTCATGTAATGCAGCCCTTCACCCGCCTCACCTCGCGCAGCGTCGTCCTGCCTGCCACCAACATCGACACCGACCAGATCATCCCGGCACGCTTTCTAACCACGACCACGCGCGAGGGACTGGGCGCGCACCTGTTCGCCGACTGGCGCTATGACGAGCGCGGCGCGGCGCGCCCCGACTTCGTGCTCAACCGCGCCGCGAGCGCCGGCTGCCGGATTCTCGTCGCCGGACGCAATTTCGGCTGCGGCTCCTCGCGTGAGCACGCCCCCTGGGCGCTGCTCGACTACGGCGTGCGCGCGGTGGTGAGCACCGGCATCGCCGACATCTTCCGCAACAACGCCCTCAAGAACGGGCTCGTGCCCGTGATCGTCGACGAGCCGACGGGCGAGTGGCTGCTCGCGCATCCGGGCGCGGAGCTCACCCTCGACCTCGCCGCGGCGACCCTGACGCTCCCGGACGGCACGCGGGTGCCCTTCCCCATCGAGCCCTTCGCGCAGCACTGCCTGCTGAACGGGGTCGATGAGCTCGGCTACCTCCTCACGCGCACGCCCGAGATCGAAGCCTACGAGCGCCGCGCATGAAGGCGCGCATCGCGGTATTGCCCGGTGATGGCATCGGGCCCGAGGTCATCGCCGCGGGGCTCTCCTGCCTGCGCGCGGTCGGTGAGCGTTTCGGTCATGAATTCGTGCTCACCGAGCACCCTTTCGGGGGCGCGGCCATCGACGCCTGTGGGGAGCCCCTGCCGGCGGCCACCCTCGCCGCCTGCCGCGCGGCCGATGCCGTGCTGCTCGGAGCCATCGGGGGACCCAAGTGGTCGGCCCCGGACGCTCCCGTGCGCCCCGAGGCCGGGCTGCTGCGGCTGCGCAAGGAGCTCGGCGTGTACGCGAACCTGCGCCCGGTGCGGGTGCACGCCGCACTGGCCGCCGCCTCGACCCTCAAAGCCGAGGTAGTGAGCGGCGTCGACCTCGTGTTCGTGCGCGAGCTCACCGGTGGGATCTATTTCGGCGAGAAGACGCGCACCGCCGAGCGCGCCACGGACCTGTGCGTTTACACGGCGGCGGAGATCGAGCGGATCGTCAGGGTCGCGGCGCGGCTGGCGCAAACGCGCCGCCGCCGGCTCACCTCCATCGACAAGTCGAACGTGCTCGAGACCTCGCGGCTGTGGCGCACGGTATGCCAGCGCGTGATCGAGCGCGAATTCCCCGACGTGACGCTCGAGCACCAGCTGGTGGACGCGGCCGCCATGCATCTCATCCACCGGCCGCGCGACTTCGACGTGCTGGTGACCGAGAACATGTTCGGCGACATCCTGACCGACGAAGCCTCCATGCTCGCCGGATCGCTCGGGCTCCTGCCGTCGGCCTCGCTCGGCGAGGGGCGCCGGGGAGTCTACGAGCCGATTCACGGCTCGGCGCCCGACATCGCCGGCCGCGGCATCGCCAATCCCTTCGGCACGATCTACAGCGTGGCGCTGCTCCTCGAGCACTCGCTCGGGCTCGCGCAGGAAGCCG
>JAGWMP010000212.1 GCA_028871705.1 Gammaproteobacteria bacterium | reverse complement strand
CCGTCGGCCCCGAAGAGGCCGCCGAGGAACTCCCGTACCACCGCGACGGGACACTCCGGCTGCAGGACGAACTCGGGGAGCGTCGGGGCTTGATGGATGCGCGGTCCGGTGCGCACGCCGGGGAGCGCGCTGATCGCCACCGTGAGCTCCTTCGGCAGCGCGATCGACCATTTGCGCTCGTCGTAGCGATTGGCCGCGGGGCGCTTGCCCGTGAGTAACTCGATGTCGGTGAGCACCGCTTTCCGGTCGAGGGCCTGGCCGACGTTCATGCGCCCCTGGCCGAGCACACTGATCGACCCGTCGCTGATCAGATGGCCCACCAGACGCGCGAAGGCGAGCGTGCGCGCACGCTCGTGCCCGTCGGTGAGCTCGAAGCGCAGATCACCCGCGTGCAGCGCGTAACCGGCCTCATTGGCCATCGGTTCATCGAGGGGAGCCTCGAGACCCATCACGAGCCGATCGCGCCCCTTGACGAGCGCATCCGCGCGCACCCAGCGGCCATCGGCCGCGAGGAGCTTATGATCGGGTGTGCAGACGAGCTTGCGTCCGTCCTGGAGCACGATCTCGATGCACTCGCGTTCGCCCTGGACCATTTTCTCGGTCTGAGCGGCGACGCCGAGACGGCAATCCTCGGTAGGTGCGAAAACCTCGAGTCCGCCCGCGTCGGGCATGCGCTCGATGCGGCGGCTCGTGCCGTTGGCGAGAAGAACGGGTGTGCCAGCGGCGATGCACGTAGTACATCCGTAGCCCACCAGATCGAATCCGACCGCTGCGAGGTCTTCCAGCACCCCGGCTTTCTTGAAGTAGTCGGTGACCACGCGCGAGCCCGGCGCGAGGCTGGTCTTCACCCAGGGTTTGGCGGTCAGGCCGCGCTCGCGCGCCTTGCGGGCCAGGAGCCCGGCGCCGAGCATCACCGAGGGGTTCGAGGTGTTGGTGCAGCTCGTAATCGCGGCGATCAGCACCGCGCCATCTTTGATCTCCACGTTCTGGCCGTTGAGCGTCGCGGGTGCCGCACCGTTGCCGCTCTTGCGCGCGGCGCGCTCCTCGGCGGCCTTCCTGGCGTTGGTCTCGTAGACCAGCTTCGCGGTCTTGAGCGGCACGCGGTCCTGCGGCCGGCGGGGGCCGGCCAGGCTCGGCTCGACCTTGCCGAGGTCGAGCTCGAGCTCGTCCGTGTAGCGGGCCGGGCTCGCGCCGGGATTGCGCCACATGCCCTGGGCGCGCGCGTAGGCGCCGACCAGGTCGATGCGCTCGCGCGGGCGGCCCGAGAGCTCGAGGTAACGGATGGTCTCGGCGTCGATCGGGAAGATGCCGCAAGTGCTGCCGTACTCGGGCGCCATGTTGGCGATGGTGGCGCGATCGGCGAGCGGCAGGTTCGCGAGCCCGTCGCCGAAGTACTCCACGAACTTGTCCACCACGCCCTTCTTGCGCAGCATCTCGGTGACGGTCAGCACCAGATCGGTGGCCGTGGCGCCCGGCTGCAGCCGTCCCTCGAGACGAAAGCCGATGACCTGCGGGATCAGCATGGTGACCGGCTGGCCGAGCATGGCGGCCTCGGCCTCGATGCCGCCGACGCCCCAGCCGAGGACGCCGAGTCCATTGATCATGGTGGTGTGCGAGTCGGTGCCGACCAGCGTGTCGGGATAGGCGCGCCGCGTGCCGCCGGCCTCGGCGTCGAAGATCACGCGCCCGAGGTACTCGAGATTCACCTGGTGCACGATGCCGGTGTTGGGCGGCACGACCGCGAAGTTGCGGAAGGCCGTCTGTCCCCAGCGCAGGAACGCGTAACGCTCCTTGTTGCGGCTGAACTCGATGGCCGTGTTGGCGGCGAGCGCCTGGGGGGTGCCGTACTCATCGACCTGCACGGAGTGATCGATGACGAGCTCGACCGGGTTGAGGGGATTGACGCGCTCGGCATCCCCGCCGAGCTTGACGATGGCATCGCGCATCGCCGCGAGGTCCACGATGCACGGCACGCCGGTGAAGTCCTGCAGGATGACGCGCGCGGGTGTGAAAGCGATCTCGTGGGCGGGGGTGGCCGCCGGGTCCCACTCGAGCAGCGCCTCGATGTCGGCGCGCGTGACGGTGACGCCGTCCTCGAAACGCAGCAGGTTCTCGAGGAGGATCTTCAGCGAGTACGGCAGGCGCGCCACCTTGTCCTGCGGCAGGGCTGCGAGACTCCATATCTCGTAGGTGCGCTCGCCGACCTTGAGTGTCGAGCGCGCCCGGAAGCTGTTCGTCATGAGTGTCTCCGCTGGCTGGCGCGAATTATATCGGGCGCGCGCGGCGGCTGCCGGACTGCGCTCGCCTGCGATCAGGCGGCCGCCGGCCGCCGTAACGCCGCCGTGACATTCTCGATCACGCCGCCGCCGAGACAGCGCGTGCCCTCGTAGGCGACCGCGTACTGACCGGGCGTGACGGCGCGCTGCGGCTCGGCGAACTCCAGGTGCACCGTGCCGCCTTCCAGAGGCGTGAGCAGCGCTCGCTGGTCGGCCTGGCGGTAGCGCACCTTGACCGTACAGCGCAGCGCCCCGGCGGGCGCCGGGCCGAGCCAGTGCCAGCTCCCGGTGGTGAGCGCGGTGCTGGCAAGGAGCGGGTGATCGTGCCCCTGCACCACGACGAGCGCGTTGCGGGCGGCGTCCTTGGCGGCGACATACCAGGGTGCTTCGGGCCGCCCGGGCCGCCCGCCGAGCCCGAGGCCGCCGCGCTGGCCGAGGGTATAGAAGGCGAGGCCGTGATGGGTGCCGAGGCGCTCGCCTTCGGGGGATTCGACCGGTCCCGGGGTGCGCGGCAGGTAGCGCTCGAGGAATTCGCGGAACGGGCGCTCGCCGATGAAGCAGATGCCGGTGCTGTCGGGCTTGTCGAACACCGGCAACCCCGCGCGCCGGGCGCGCTCGCGCACCTGGCGCTTCTCGAGGCTGCCGAGCGGCATCAGGGTGGCGGCCAGCTCGGCCGGCGCGACCGCATGCAGGAAGTAGCTCTGGTCTTTGCCGGCATCGAGGGCCTTGTGCAGCTCGACGCCGTCGGCGCCCGCGGTGAGGCGCGCGTAGTGCCCGGTGGCGAAGTGGCTCGCGCCGAGCCGCCGTGCGTAGCCGAGCGCCGCGCCGAACTTGATCTCGCGGTTGCAGAGCACGTCGGGGTTGGGCGTGCGCCCGGCGCGGTGCTCGGCGAGGAAGTGCTCGAACACGCGCGCGCGGTACTCCGCCGCGAAGCTCACGCGGTGCAGGGGAATGTCGAGGTGCGCGGCGACCGCGCGGGCGTCCTGGAAGTCCTGGGCCGCCGTGCACCAGATATCGTCCTCGGACTCCTCCCAGTTGCTCATGAAGAGCCCCTGGACCCGGTGGCCCTGCTCCTTGAGAAGGAGTGCGGCGACCGCGGAGTCGACGCCGCCCGAGAGGGCGACGATGACGCAGGAGTCGGGGGGCGGGGGCGGGGCGGCGGCCATCGGCGAATTCTACCGCGCCGGCAGGCGCGGCCGCCGCTGCCGCTCAGCCGCGGCGGGCGGCGCGCAGGCCGTGCTCGGCGGCGCTGGCGTTCCAGACCTGGTCGAATTCCTGGAGGTAGGCGCGGGCCGCCTGCGTGTTGTTGATGTCGGCGACGCCGTCCCAGCTGTCGGCGCGCAGCCGGTAGACGATGGCGCGATCATCGGCGATGAGATACGCGGAGGCGCGCTGCTGCGACTGCTCGGCGGCGTAGCGGATGTCGATGCAGCTCGAGAGGCGCCGGCCCATGGCGACGAAGCGATTGCTGTCGCGCATGACGCGGGTCGGCTCGGCGAGCAGCACGCGCACCTTGGAGAAGCTGCGCGTCAGCACGAAGTGCTTGATGACCTCGAGGAACGGGCTCTGATCGTAGAGATCGGGCTCGAGGTCGGGCGTGTAGATGGAGATAAGGCGCTGCGCGGTGGCGGCGATCTCATTGACCGCGCTGCGCACCTCGGCGAGCGTGGTGAGGACGGTGAGGGTCTCGGCGGCGCTCTGCCGTGCCGCGGGCGGCGCCGCGCCTGAGCTCACGGACTCCGGCGCATAGCGCGCGTTAGCGAGCTGTGCCCAGCCGTTCTTCAGATCGAGTTCCCCGGAAATCGCCACGAGTGGCACCCACCCCCCGCCTGCACGGTGTGCAGGTTGCGGATGATCTTAGTGAGACCGCGTGGTTTTGCATTGTCGAACGGGTCACGGTTTGACCGTGGCCGGGAGCCGCAATGAGTCAAAAGCGCGGCGCAGGTCGCACTCGGAGTCGATTTATGTCGTGTTTCGGCGACAGCCGCGGGGCTTCAGATGCTGCGCGCCAGCGCCGCGGCGAGGCCTGCGTAGTCGGCGGGTTTGAGCGCGCGCAGCCGCGCCTTGTCCTCGGCCGCGAGCGGCAGCGTATCGATGAATTGCGCGAGCGCGGGCGCGTCGATCTCGCGTCCGCGCGTGAGATCCTTCAGCCGCTCGTAGCCGCCGGGCACGCCCGCGGCGCGCAGCGCCGTCTGCACGGCTTCACCGAGTACTTCCCAGGCATCGGCGAGGTCGAGCCGCATGCGCTCGGCGTCCGCTTCCACGCGTGCGAGTCCACGGCCGAGCGCGTTCCAGGCGATGAGCGTGTGGGCGAGTGCGACCCCCAGGTTACGCAGCACGGTCGAGTCGGTGAGATCGCGCTGCCAGCGCGACACCGGCAGCTTCTCGGCGAAGTGCCGCAGCAGCGCATTGGCGACGCCGAGATTGCCCTCGGCGTTCTCGAAGTCGATCGGGTTCACCTTGTGCGGCATGGTGGAGGAGCCGACTTCGCCCGCCACCGGGCGCTGGCGCAGATAGCCGAGCGAGATGTAGCCCCACATGTCGCGCGACAGATCGATGAGCACCACGTTGGTCGCCGCCACGGCGTCGCAGTACTCGCCGATCCAGTCGTGCGGCTCGATCTGCGTCGTGTAGGGGTTGTACTCGAGCCCGAGCGACTCGACGAAGCCGCGCGCGAGCGCCGGCCAGTCGATAGCGGGCAGCACCGCGGTGTGCGCATTGAAGTTGCCGACCGCGCCGTTCCACTTGCCGAGGATCGGCACCTGCGTCCAGCGGTAGTCGGCGCGCATCAGCCGCGCGGCGAAGTTGGCCAGCTCCTTGCCGAGGGTCGTGGGGCTCGCCGCCTGGCCGTGGGTGCGCGCCAGCATCGCCGCTTCCGCGTAGCGGTGCGCGAGCTCGACGAGCTCGTCGGTGCGGGCCTTGAGGACGGCGAGCAGGAGCTTGCGCGCGCCGAGCAGCAGCCGCGCGTAGGCGAGATTGTTGATGTCCTCGGAGGTGCAGCCGAAGTGCACCAGCTCGAGCGTCGCGGGAGCCGCGCCCGCGGCCGCGAGCTGCTCGCGCACGTAGTACTCGACCGCC
>JAGWMP010000211.1 GCA_028871705.1 Gammaproteobacteria bacterium | reverse complement strand
CCGATGATGCGCGCCGGGAGATCGCTGACCCGGTGCTCGAAGCGATCCGCGCCCGTACGCCCGTGCGGGCGCGCGGCCCCCGTGAGACTCACGTAGGTCAGCCAGCAGAACAGGCACACCGAGAGTCCACAGAGAAGAAGAAGCAGGTATCCGACGGTCGTCAGTACCACGACAGAGACCCCCAAAGGAGAGAGATTCGGCTTGCGGATGAGTGTCGCGCCGCGCTCCCCGGGGTTCCATGGAGTGGATCACAGGAGATTGCAAATTGTAGGGAGCGCCGCGCGTGTGCGTTCGCAGCACGCGGCGCACTGTCGCGCAATCACGCAACAGCAGCGCGCGCCGCTTCACTTAATGTGCACGCGGCGCGCGTGCGTTTTACATAGGCGAGCGGCTCAGCGCGACTCGATCCCATCGAGGCTCAACCAGGAGCCGTCGGGCGAGCGCAGCATGAAGTGCGCTCCGGCCTGAATCACGGTCGCGCCATTGTTCTCGGCCACGAACGGCGTCTGCGGCAGCGCCCCGACGTAATCGCCGAAGCCGGCGACCGGGGCGGCGTAAGGATTGTGGCCGATGAAGCGCGACAGCATCTCGTTCAGCGCCGGGTAGCTCGCCGGCGCGTCCACGCGGCTCTGCGCGAGCGCGGCGCCGCGGGGCGCATTGACGAGCGCGATCGCCACCGGCACGCGGGCGATCGCCGCGGTCGGGATCTCGCGCAGACCCGGGATCTGCCGGCGGTCGCCGTTGAGCGCCGCACCGTGCTCGGCGATCAGCACGACGACCACGTGACGGCCGGAGGCGCGCAGCTGCCCGAGGAAGCGGGCGATGTCCGCCGCGAAGGTCGCGAAGCGCGCGCCGTACGAGGAGTCGGCGCCCCCCACCACGCGGTTGCCGTCGTGCAGGCTGATGCTGTTGTAGTAGAGGACCACCCGCGGCGCCTTGTTCGCCTGGCGCTTCGCCCACCAGCGCGACAGCACCGAGTAGTCGCCGTACACCGGCGTGCCGTCGAAGGCCATCTGGGCGGGTAGCGCACCGGCGTTGTCCTCGAGCGGCACCGCGAGACCGCCGCGATCGCGCACGTCGGCGAAGAAATTGCCGAAGTGGCCGTCGTGATTCATGGCCCATTGCGGCTCGAAGCCCGCCGCCTCGAGCCCGTTGACGACCAGGCAACCCTCGCCCGCGGGGTCGTAGAGGCGCGCTTCGGGGGTGGCGCCGCAGCTGCCGCGCAGCAGGCGGATGGCCGCCGGTCCGCTGTAGCTCGCGCCGGAGGAGAAATTCGTGAGGACCACATCGAAGCGGGCGAACAGGGCGTCGGCGCCGCTCCTGAGGGTCTTCAGATCGTCCCAGGAGAGCGAGCAGATGTGCAGGATGACGATGTCGAAGGCCGGATCGTCGGAGGCCGGGTGGGCGAAGCGGATCTGGACCTGCTTTTGCTGCGCGTAGAGCTGGGTCAGACGCTCATCGAGCGCCCCGGGTTCGAGGTCGACGTCCGCGTGCCCGGCCGGCGCGCCGGCCGCGGGCCGCGCCGGGGATGCGGCCGCGGCCCAGTGCCGCGCCGCCGGGGCGAGCATCGCGGCGAGGATGCCGAGGAACACGAAGGTACTGAGGCGCAGTTTCCGCCGTGCCAGCGAGTACAGCACCGCCAGCGCGAGCGCGCCGAGCAGGAGCCGCCAGCTGACGAGCCGCCCGGCGAGCTCCATCAGATACGCGGGGCTGAAGGTGCTCAGGTTCCTCAGGTCCGCGAGCGCCTGCGGCAGTGGGGGGAGCCAAGAGTCGTGATAGAGGAGCAGCACCCCGAGAGGCACGGTGATCAGGTTCTTGGCGAGCCGCTGGCGCGCGTTGCCGGGCGGGAGCGCGGCGAGCACGGCGAGTCCGAGATTCAGCCACGGGCTGAAATCCAGGTAGCCGAGCGCATGGAGCGCGAGCTTGGCGAGGAAGTAGGCGCTCCACAGACCCATGGCGTGAGGCTTCAGCGCACCGGCGCGAGGCGCGTGCCGCGCAGCCAGGCGCTCGCCCTGTTGTAGAGACTCTGCGCCAGGCGCACGTAGCCGGTCGCGCCGAAGGAGAATACCTCGGCGAAGCTCGCGAGCGGCTTGTCCTCCGCGATGCCCTTGTCCCAGTCCTTCCAGGCGTCGCGGGCGCCGAAGGTGCAGCGTACGTAGGCGCGCTGTCCGGCAATGTCGAGATCCTCGAGCAGGAGTCCGATGTGCTCATCGCGCACCGTGGCCACCCGCACGGGGAAGTCGTGCGGCCCGTCGTCGGCTTCGAGCGTCACGCGCAGCCGGTCGCCGAGGTTGAGCGAGGTGGCCGGCACTTTCAGCTTGAGCCCGACGCCGCCCATGGCGAAGTCGGTGGTCTCGCAGGCGACCCAGCCGCCGTGGGCGAGATGCAGCGTCGCCGGCATGCGCTTGGGCACGCGCGGCGTCGAGCGCACCTGGCGCGTCTCGGCCGCCACACCCAGCACGGCGCCGAGCATGACGATGTTGAAGAGCGTCCAGATGAGGTTGAGCGCGACGGTGTCGGCTTCGTAGGAATTCCAGAAGAGCAAACGCGGGATCGCCAGCAGCGCGCCGCCGATGTTGAGCACCACGAGCACCAGGTAGGGAAGCGAGATGCGCCAGTCGAAGAAGTCGCGCTCGACCAGCCCGCCCTTGGCGGTGACGTTGAACTTGCCGCGGTGGGGCGCGAACAACGCCAGCGTCGTCGGCAGTGCGATGTACCAGGAGAGCACCGCCTCGTAGGCCTCGTTCCAGAACGAGTGGCGGAAACGCCCCTGGATGTGGGAGTTGGCGAGGCTCGACTGCACCAGGTGCGGCACGGCGTAGAGCGCGATGGTGGTCGCCGCGGCGTTGATGATGTGGAACTGGAAATAGAGGTAGGCGAGCGGGGCGGTGAGGAACACGAGTCGCGGGAGGCCGGAGAAGAAGTGCAGCATGGCATTGCCGTAGCAGAGCCGCTGCAACGGGCTCAGGCCCTCGCCGAGGAACGGATTGTCGAGGCGGAAGATCTGTGCCATGCCGCGCGCCCAGCGGATGCGCTGCCCGATGTGCCCCGAGAGGCTCTCGGTCGCCAGTCCCCCGGCGAGCACCTCGCGCAGGTACGCCGTGTTGTAGCCGCGCCGATGGAGCTTCAAGGCGGTGTGCGCATCCTCGGTCACGGTCTCGACGGCGATGCCGCCGATCTCCTGCAACGGGCCGCGCCTGAGTACCGCGCACGAGCCGCAGAAGAAGGCGGCGTTCCACAGGTCGTTGCAGTCCTGGATCAGGCCGTAGAAGAGCCGTCCTTCGTTCGGCACGCGGCGGAACGTGCCGAGGTTGCGCTCGAAGGGATCCGGCGAGAAGAAGTGATGCGGTGTCTGCAGCATCGCGCAGCGCGGATCCTTGAGGAACCAGCCCATGGTGGCGGTGAGGAAGGTGCGCACCGGGATGTGGTCGCAGTCGAAGATCGCGACGAACTCGCCGTGGGTGACGCCGAGGGCGTGATTGAGATTCCCGGCCTTGGCGTGGGCGTTGTCGCCGCGGATCAGGTAGCCGGCGCCGCAGGCGGCGGCGAATTCGCGGAACGCCGGCCGCCGCCCGTCATCGAGGATGTAGACCCGCAGGCGGTCGGCCGGCCAGTCGAGATTGAGCGCGGCGAGCACCGTCGGGCGCACCACCTCGAGCGGCTCGTTGTAGGTGGGCACATATACATCCACGCTCGGCCATTCGGCGCGCTCGCGCGGCAGGCGGTGCGTGCGGCGGCGCAAGGGACGCGCGTTCTGCACGTAGCCGAGCACCATGATGAGCCACGTGTAGCACTCCGCGGCCAGCAGCCCCGCGCCGAAGAAGGTCTCGTAGCCGTTCGCCAGATCCATGGTGTGGGTGCAGCGCCACCAGATGTAGCGCGAGGAGGCGACGATCGAGAAGGTGATGAGGATCAGTCCCGGTCCGTAGCCCGGGAGCTGACGCACCAGCAGCGTGAGCAGCCACATCAGCGTGAGGAGCGCGAGCTGCGGTGCGGCATCGAGCGGCGTCGAGGCGATGAGCACGAACACCGCGAGCGCGCCGATCCCGAGACCGACCCGCGTGGCGCGGCCGGCGGCGGCGTAGGCGCGCGCGAGTGCCGCCGAGTAATGCTCGAGACGCGCCGCGAGCCCGTAGAGGAGCGGGGCGATGCGCGGCGCGATCGGGTGATGCAGCAGCGCGCCCAGCGATGCGACCGGGGGCTCTGCGCCGTATTTCTCCGGATCCGACCACGAGCCCCTCGGCGGGTCGGTGAGGAGGAGGTGCAGCACCCAGGCGCGCACGCTGCGCGCGTTCGCAACGCCGAGCTCGGTGGCGAGCTTTTCGATGAGCGGCCGGAACACGCGCTGCACCCAGCGCGGCCAGGGCCGCGCGGCAGCGGGCGGCAGCACGAACAGGTGCCACACCCAGCGCCCGAACTCCTGCGCCCAGCCGACCTGCAGCGGCCGGCCGGGGGGCGTCAGCATCGGCGGCACGCGCAGCCGCAGGGTTTCGGTCGTGTCCATCATGGAGGGACTCATTCTCCTTTCCGGTCCCCCGGCAAACGTGCGGTGCTTGGCAGTTTTTTGAATTAATCTGGGCGGGCCGCCGCGGGGCTGTGGTAAACCTTTGGCCAGCTTAAGATTTTGCGCGGAGACCGGGGCTTCGAGGCCATGGACACGGTGAAGTTGAGATCGGGCGGGCTCGCTGCCGCTCTCCTGTCGCTCGCGCTCGGAAGCGTGGGACAAGCAGCCCAGCCGCCCACCGCACCGAGGGAAGCGCCCGTCCGGGAGCTTCGCACCACGTTCGCGCAGCTCGGCGCTGGCGCCATGACGCTCGAGGGCGTCACCGCGACCGGCGCGGTGAACTTCGGCATCCGGGGCGATGAGCTCGTCAGCGGCGGGACGCTGCATCTGCGCATCACGGCGTCCCCGGCGCTGCTGCCGGACCTGTCCCACATCCGCGTCACGCTCAACAACCAGACGGTCGCGGCCGTGCCGCTCACCCGGGCCGACGCCGGCCATCCGGTGGAGCGTGCGATCCCGCTCGACCCGCGCTACTTCAGCGACTACAACCACATTCAGCTCGATCTCATCGGGCACTACACCACCGGGTGCGAGGACCCGCAGCACTCCTCGCTGTGGGTGAAGGTGAGCGACGACAGCGACGTGACGCTCGAGGTGCGGCCGCTCGAGCTGCGCGACGAGCTCGCGCTCCTGCCGGCACCGTTCTTCGATGCGCACGACAACCGCGAGCTGGTGCTGCCGGTCGTGCTCGGCGCACATGCCCCGCGCGGCGTACTGCGCTCGGCCGGGGTCGCCGCGTCCTGGTTCGGCATGCTGGCCGACTACCGCGGGGCGCGCTTCCCGGTGAGCTTCGATG
>JAGWMP010000210.1 GCA_028871705.1 Gammaproteobacteria bacterium | reverse complement strand
GGACCCTGGCGCGGCGGCGCTTCGTCACGCGCGGCAGCCGTATGCGCTCGGCCGGGGGCGGCAGCATGCCGGCGCGTGCGAGCTCGAGCGCACGCCACAGGTACCAGGCGGCCGCGCTGCGGTACGGTCGCCAGCGCTCGCCCCAGGCGGCGAGCGCCCTGGGATGCGGGAGCGAGCGCAGCCCGTAAGCGGCGCGAAAGCCGGCGCGCACCCCGAAGTCATCGACCGGCAGCACGTCCGGGCGCTCGAGATGGAACATCAGCAGCATCTCCACCGTCCAGCGGCCGACGCCGCGCACCTCGGTGAGACGCGCGACGATCGCCTCGTCGTCGAGCTGCGCGAGGGTTGCGCGGTCGGGCACCTCCCGGGTGAGCGCCCGGCCGGCGAGGTCTTTCAACGCAGCGACCTTGGCGAAGGAGAAGCCGGCGGCGCGCAGCTGCGCGGCGGGCGCGGCCAGCACCTGCGCCGGCGTCGGGAACGCACCGCCGCCGCAGCGCTCGATGAGGCGCCCGAGGATGGTGTTGGCGGCGGTGCCGTTCAGCTGCTGGTGCGCGATGGCCTGCGCCAGGATCTGGAACGGCTCGCAGCCGCTCTCGAGCTCGATGCGATAGGGACCGGCGGCGCGGATCACGCCGCCCAGCACCGGATCGACGGCGGTGAGATGGCGCAGGATTACTTCTGACATACCGGGCAATAGTAGGTCGAACGCTGGCCCTGCGTGATGGCGCGCAGCGCCGCGCCGCAGCGGCGGCAGGGCTCCCGGGCGCGCTCGTAAACGTACAGGCGCTGGCGGAAGTAGCCGGGCGAGCCGTCGGCCTTCAGGTAGTCGCGCAGCGTCGTGCCGCCGGCGCGGATCGCGGCGCCGAGTACCGCGCGCACCGCGCGCACCAGCCGCGCGACTTCGGCGCGCGACAGCGAGCGCGCCTGGCGGCGCGGGCGGATGCGGGCGCGAAACAGCGCCTCGCTCGCGTAGATGTTGCCGACTCCGACGACCAGGCGGCTGTTCATGAGGAGCTGCTTTACGGCGACACGCCGCCCGCGGGTGATGCGCCACAGGTAGCCGGCGTCGAAGGCCCGCGACAGCGGCTCGGGCGCGAGGTGCGCGAGCAGCGGGTGAGCAAGCGGGTCGCCCTCGACGTAGATGAGGCTGCCGAAGCGGCGCGGGTCGTTGAAGCGCAGCGCGGAGCCTGAATCGAGCACCAGGTCGAAGTGATCGTGCGGCAGCCGCGGGGCGGCGGCCGGCACCACGCGCAGATTTCCCGACATGCCTAAGTGCACGAGCAGCGTGCCGGACTCGAGCGTCAGCAATAGATACTTGGCGCGCCGCCCGGTCCTGAGGATGCGCTGCCCGGCGAGCACGGCCGGCAGACGCGCGGGTACCGGCCAGCGCAGCCGGCGTTCGTAGAGGCGCAGCGCGCGGATGCGACGCCCGCGCGTGTGCGGCGCAAGTCCGCGCCGCGTCGTCTCGACTTCGGGAAGCTCCGGCACGCGCCTGACGGTGCGCGCGCGGCGGCTACTTGATCTTCGACTCTTTGTAGGCGACGTGCTTGCGCGCGACGGGGTCGAACTTGCGCACCTCGAGCTTCTCGGCGTGCAGCTTCTTGTTCTTGGTGGTCACGTAGAAGTGGCCGGTTCCGGCCGAGGACAGCAGCTTGATCTTCTCGCGCATGGGTGACTCTCCGGGTGCGGCGGATTCAGAGCTTCATGCCCTGGGCGCGCAGCTCGGCGACGACCTTGTCGACGCCCTTTTTCTCGAGGGTACGCATGCCGCTGGTCGTGAGGCGCAGCGTCACCCAGCGCTTCTCGCCCTCGAGCCAGAAGCGCTGCGTATGCAGGTTCGGCAGGAAGCGGCGGCGCTTCTTGTTGTTGGCGTGGGAGACGCGGTTACCGACCGCCGGCTTCTTCCCAGTGACCTCGCAGACGCGCGACATACATGCAACCTTGATATGAATCAGATACTTAGGAGTCCAGGGCCGGGGTCCGGCCAGACCCCGGGCCGGGCTTTATACCAGCCCGGGGGCGCGATCTCAAGGAGGCCGCACGAGAGGCCCGTTCGGCCACGGCCAGGATCAGATGAGTCCCGCTTCCGCGAAGGAGAAGCAGGTGCCGTCGCCGATGATGAAGTGATCGAGCACCCGCACGTCGATGAGGGCGAGCGCATCGCGCAGCCGCCGCGTGATGAGCTCATCCGCCTGGCTCGGCTCGAGCACACCCGAGGGGTGGTTGTGAGCGAGGATCACCGCGGCGGCGTTGTGGGCCAGCGTCTGGCGCAGCACCTCGCGCGGGTGCACGCCGGCGCGGTCGATGGTGCCGCGGAACAGCTCCTCGAAGGCGAGCAGCCGGTGTCGGTTGTCGAGGTACAGGCAGCAGAACACTTCGTAGGGGCGGTCGCGCAGCTGCGCCAGGAGGAAGCTGCGCGTGGTCTCGGGCGCCGCCAGCGCCGGTCCCACCCGCAGCGCCTCGCGAAAGTGCCGCCGGGCGAGCTCGAGCGCCGCCTTCAGCAGCGCATAGCGCGCCGGGCCGATGCCGCGCCGCGTGCGAAAACGCGTGTGCTCGGCGTTCATGAGCTCGCGCAGCGAGCCGAACTCGCCGATCAGCGTGCGCGCCAGCTCCACCGCCGGGCAGCCGCGCACGCCCGTGCCGAGCAGGATGCCGAGGAGCTCGGCGTCCGAAAGCGCCTGCGCGCCGCGCGCCAGCAGCTTCTCGCGCGGCCGCTCGGCCTCGCCCGGATGGCGCGTGGTCATGACGTTCCGTTCTAAGGGAAGCTGGCGCGAGTCTAAGGAGCCCCGCGGGGGCGAGGCGAGGGGAAGAAAGCGCCGCGAAGCGGGCGTTTTTCGCAATCCGCTGCGGCCGTTGCCCGGTTCGCGCGCGGCGGTGAGATAATCCCCGACCGAGAGGCAACCCCATGCAAGGCAAGCGCATCCTTCTCGGCGTCACCGGCGGCATCGCCGCCTACAAGAGCCCGGACCTGGTGCGGCGGCTGCGCGAGCGCGGCGCCGAGGTGCAGGTGGTGATGACGGCCGCCGCACGCGAGTTCGTGACGGCGACGACCTTCCAGGCGGTGTCGGGGCGGCCGGTGCGCACGGATCTGTGGGACGCGGCCGCCGAGGCCGCCATGGGTCACATCGAGCTCGCGCGCTGGGCCGAGGTCGTGCTGATCGCGCCTGCGACCGCCGACTTCCTCGCGCGCCTCGCGGGCGGGCGCGCCGACGACCTGCTCGCGACTCTATGCCTCGCGACCGAGGCGCCGATTGCGGTGGCCCCGGCCATGAATCACCTCATGTGGGCGAATGCCGCGACCCGCGCCAACGTCGCGCAGCTCGCGACGCGCGGCGTGGCGGTGCTCGGCCCCGGTACCGGGGACCAGGCCTGCGGCGAAGTCGGCGAGGGTCGCATGCTCGAGCCGCTCGAGCTGGCCGAGCAGCTCGCGGCGCTCCTCGCCGCGGGCGGAGAGCTCGCCGGCCGGCGCGTGCTGATCACCGCCGGCCCGACGCGCGAGCGGCTCGATCCGGTGCGCTTCATCAGCAACCGCAGCTCCGGCAAGATGGGTTTTGCGCTGGCGCAGGCAGCACGCGCCGCCGGCGCCGAGGTGGTGCTGGTGGCGGGGCCGGTGAGCCTGCCGACACCGCCCGGCGTGCGGCGCATCGACGTGGAGAGTGCCGCCGACATGCTCGCCGCGGTGCTGAGCGAGCTGCCGGGCACGCACGTGTTCATCTCCACCGCGGCGGTCGCCGACTACCGGCCGCTGCGCACGGCGCAGCACAATATCAAGAAGACCTCCGACACCCTCGAGCTCGCGATGGAGCGCACGCCGGACGTGCTCGCGACCGTGGCGGCACGGGCGGACCGGCCGTTCGTCGTCGGCTTCGCCGCCGAGACCGAGTCGGTGGAGCAGAACGCCCGCGCCAAGCTGATGAAGAAGAATCTCGACATGATCGCGGCCAACGAGGTGGGCGACGCGAAGGCTTTCGACGCCGATGACAATCAGCTGATCGTGCTAGCCCGCGGCGCCCGCTACGAGCTCGGGCGCGCCGGCAAGCTCGCCCTGGCGCGCGGTCTCGTGTCGCTCATCGCCCAGCAGCTCGCCGCGCGCACCGACCGCCCGCAGCGCGGCACGGCGCTCGCTTAAGCCGCGCATGAGTCCCGGCCGCCGCGCACTCAAGGTGCGCATCCTCGATGCGCGTATCGGGCGCGAGTTCCCGCTACCGGCCTATGCGACCGAAGGCTCGGCGGGTCTCGACCTGCGCGCCTGCCTCGGGGCGCCGCTCGAGCTCATCCCGGGCCGCGCCGAGCTGATCCCGACCGGGCTCGCCATCCATCTCGAGGACCCGCAGCTCGCCGCCGTGATCCTGCCGCGTTCGGGTCTCGGGCACCGCCACGGCATCGTGCTCGGCAACCTGGTGGGCCTCATCGACTCCGACTATCAGGGCCAGCTCATGGTGTCGTGCTGGAACCGCGGCACCGCAGCGTACGCGATCAATCCCGGCGAGCGCATCGCGCAGCTGGTCGTGGTGCCGGTGGTGCAGGTGGAGCTCGAAGTGGTCGCCGATTTCGCCGCTTCGGCGCGCGGTGCGGGCGGCTTCGGACACTCGGGCAGCGGCTGAGCCGCGGCACGCGCCGCGCGCTTCAGTCGTTCGAATGCAGCGTGTGCAGCTCGCGATAGCGCTCGATGTCGGCCTGGAACTGGGCACGCAGCTTCGTTTCCTCCTCGTTCGAGGTGGCGAGCGCGCTCGTCTGGGTGCGCATCTCGTTGAGCGTGTGCACCAGGTCCTCGGCCAGATCGTCGGGCATGCGCCGCGCGCCGGCGGCCGTGCTATAGGGGCGGAAGCTCACGGCGCGTGACTGCAGCGCGCCGAGCCGCGCCTTCAGGCTCTCGATGTACTGCTGCGCCGCGTAGCGCTGCGTATGCAGCTGGTCGAGCCGCGCATCGCGCAGCGCCTCGATGTCCTTGACCGAGGTGTAGGTCGTGACGAGGAAGCTGTCGTGCTGCTTCTGCTTGATCTGCGCGGCGCGCTCGCGCGCCTCGGAGGCGAGCTGGTCCGGGCTCTTCTCGCCGTCGACGTGCTTTACCGGAATGCCCTGCGGATTGATGACCTCGCGGTCCTTGCCGGCGTATTGCGAGGGGATCTGGTCGCCGTAGTGCACCACGCCCTGATCGTCGACCCAGCGGTAGGTGGTCTTGCCGTTGCGCTGCGGCGGCGCGGCCGCCGTGGCGGCCAGCCCGCCCGCGACCAGACACCCGGCGATCAGCCAACCCAGCATTCCCAACCGAGGCCCGCGCAGCGACATGCCCGGTATCTTCGGCCGCCTGCGGGATGCTGGCAAGCTCAGCGCGCGCCGTAGCGCGCGCGGTAGGCATCGAGC
>JAGWMP010000209.1 GCA_028871705.1 Gammaproteobacteria bacterium | reverse complement strand
AGGAACTCCGGCAGATCCTTCGGCAGGCAGCTGACTTCGACATCGGTGCGCATGTGCGACACGACGCCGCCTTCGCTCTTGACGCCCGGGGAGATGCTCTCGTTCTTGAAGTGAATCGGCAGGTGGATGCGGATCTTCTCGTCCGCCACCACGCGCTGCAGATCGACGTGCACCACCAGGTTCTTGGCCGGGTGCATCTGCACGTCCTTGACGATCGCCTCCTGAGCGCGCGCGCCGATCTTCAGCTGCACGATCGAGGAGTAGAAACGCTCATCGGCGATCATGGTGAGCAGACTCTGCTGGTTGAGCACCAGCGCCTGGGCGTCCTGATGGGCGCCGTAGAGGATGGCGGGAACCTTGCCGGCGTGACGCAGGCGGCGGCTCGCACCTTTGCCTTGCGTCTCGCGCAGCTCCGCGCCGACGGTGAATGAAATACGCATGAATCGAGTCTCCGTTAGTTGACACACGTGCCGGTTCGCGACCAAACCGGCACACCTGAAAAAATCGTTCAATCGACGTACAGCGAGCTCACCGAGGTCTCATCCAGGATGCGGCGGATGGTCTCCGCCAGGAGCTCCGCGACCGACAGCACGCGGATGCGCGAAGCCCGGGCCGCCTCCGCCGACAGCGGGATCGTATCGGTCACCACCAGCTCATCGAGCGCCGACTTCGAGATCCGCTCCACCGCCGACCCCGACAGCACCGGGTGGGTGATGTAGGCCACGACCTTGGCGGCGCCCTCGTCCTTCAGCGCCTGCGCCGCCTGGCACAGCGTCCCCGCCGTATCGACCATGTCGTCGATCATGATGCAGGTCTTGCCCTCGACCTCGCCGATGATGTTCATCACCTTCGACTCGTTCGGCCGCGGCCGGCGCTTGTCGATGATGGCGAGATCGGCATCGTCGAGGCGCTTGGCGAAAGCGCGGGCCCGCGCCACACCGCCGACGTCCGGCGACACGATCGTGACGTTGCGGTACGCCTGCTTCCAGGCATCGCCGAGCAGCACCGGCGAGGCGTACACGTTGTCCACCGGGATGTCGAAGAATCCCTGGATCTGGTCGGCGTGCAGATCGATCGTCAGCAGGCGGTTGACGCCCGCGCTCGAGAGCATGTTCGCCACCAGCTTCGCGGTGATCGCGGCGCGCGTGGCGCGCGGCCGGCGGTCCTGGCGCGAGTAGCCGAAGTACGGCACCACCGCCGTGATGCGCGCGGCCGAGGCGCGCCGCGCGGCATCGACCATCACCAGGAGCTCCATCAGCGTGTCGTTGGCCGGCGGACAGGTCGACTGCACGATGAAGACGTCGCGCCCGCGCACGTTCTCCATCAGCTCGATGTTCACCTCGCCGTCGCTGAAACGCCCGACGTAGGCACGCCCCAGCGGCGTCTGCAGGCTGCGCGCAATGTCGTGCGCCAACGCCGGGGTGGCGTTGCCGGCGAACAGCGCCAGTGTGTCGCTGGTAGTCATGCTCTCTTTACGTCAGGCCTGCCGATCCGGAAAAAAACTGGCTGGGGTGGAAGGATTCGAACCTCCGAATGGCGGGATCAAAACCCGCTGCCTTACCACTTGGCGACACCCCAGCACGCTTTCGCTGCGCGCAGCGTCGTGGGAATCTTACCGCCGCCTCCTCAGCCCTGCCCCTGCCGCAGCCGTGCGCGCAGCGGCGAGACGTTGAGCCCGCGCGCCACCGCGCTCGTCCAGCGGTCCGGTACCCGGGCCGCGAGGCGCTCGGCCTCCGCAGCAGTGGCGAACGCGGCGAACACGCACGAGCCCGTACCCGTGAGGTGCGCCGGAGCGAAACGTCCGAGCCAGTCGAGCGCCTCGCCCACTTCGGGGCACAGCTTGCGCACGACACCCTCGCAGTCGTTACGCCCGCCCGACTCAAAAAGGGCGCGTATTGTGATGAGGCGAGAATTTCGTGTCAATTCATGGCTCTGGAACACCGCCGCGGTGCTCACTGCGACCCCGGGGTGGATCACCAGGTACCACCGCTCGGGAAGCTCGACGGGGGTCAGCCGGTCCCCGACCCCCTCGCCCCAGGCCGAAAAACCTTCAATGAAAACAGGTACATCTGCGCCCAGTGAGCGCCCGAGCCGGGCAAGCTCGGCGACCTCCATGCCGCATTTCCACAGCGCGTTCAGCGCCACGAGCGCGGTGGCGGCATCCGAGCTGCCGCCGCCCAGGCCCCCGCCGAGCGGGATGCGCTTCAGTACGCGCAGCTCCGCGCCGAGCGATGTGCCGGTCGCCGCCTGGAGCGCTCGCGCGGCGCGCACCGTGAGATCGGCCTCGGGAGCGACGTCCGGCGGACCCTCGGGCCGCTCGATGACGCCGTCGGCGCGCACCCGGATGGCGATGGAGTCGGCGAGGTCGATGAGCTGAAAGAGCGTCTGCAGCTCGTGGTAGCCGTCCGCGCGGCGCCCGGTGACGTGCAGGAAGAGATTGAGCTTGGCCGGCGCCGGCCAGCGGGTCTCGCCATCCGCGCCGGCCGCGCGGCTCACGACTGCCAGTCGTCCACGAGCAGCTTCACACGCACGTCGGCGCGCGAGAGCGTGAGGCGCGCCGGCAGCCATTCGCTGCCGACCGCCATGTAGCCCGCGTAGTCGATGCGCCAGCCGTCCTGCGCGAGATGCGTGAGGCGCTGCTGCAGCGGATCGAGCGTCTCGTCGGCGGGGCTCGCCGGATCGGGCACGCCGAGGATCCAGTAGCGCAGGCTCGTCAGGGGCGGGTCGAAGCCTAAGCGCGCGGCGAGCTCGGCGCGCGCCGCATCGCTCGCAAGATGCGCGCCGCTCGGCATCGCGATCTCAAGATCGTCACCCGTCGCATCGATCTTCAGGCCCCCGGCGCCGAGCGGCCCCTCGAGCGCGACCGCGGCGTGGGCTCCGTCCTCGACCCAGCGCAGCCGTGCGTTGAAGCCCTGCGCCCCGGTCGCAACCGCCACGCGGCCGTGCAGCCCGAAGTGCGCGCGCGCCTGCAGCTGCGGCCGGCGCATCTGCCACGGCGGACCGGGCGCGGCCGGCGGCGTGGTGCGGCAGCCGCCGAGCGCCGCCAGAGCCGCGAGGCCGAAGGCCCACGCGCGGCTACTTCGCATCGGGAATGAACCGCCCGACCGTCGCCTTCAAAGGTCTGGAGTCAGGCTCGCGGGCGAGCGCCGCGGCCCATACCCGCCGCGCCTCGCCCTGTGCGCCGCTCACCCACAGCGCCTCGCCCCAGTGGGCGGCGATCTCGGCGTCGTGATCGATCGAGTAGGCACGCGCGAGCGTACCGGCGGCGTCGCGCGCCTCGCCGCGGCGGAAGTGCACCCAGCCGAGACTGTCGAGCGCGGCCGGGTTGTCCGGCATCACCGTGAGCGCGCGGCGGATCAGGCCTTCGGCACGCGACAGCTCGAGCGAGTGGTCGGCGAGCGTGTAGCCGAGTGCGTTCTCGAGCGCCGGATCGTCGGGCCGCCGCGCCAGCAGCTGCTCGAGCGCGGTCACCGATTCGTGCACGCGCCCGGCCTGATCGAGGATGACGGCGCGGTCGTACTCGACGGACGGCTGCTCGGGATGGCGCTCGAGCTCCCCGGCGAGCACCGCGAGGCCCGCCTCGGCGTCGCCGTGATCGGCGAGCAGGTGCGCCTTGGTGAGGCTCAGCTGCAGCTCCTCCTCGGGATGCTCGGCGCCGTAGTCATCGAGGAGCGCAAGCGCCTCGGTGCGGGCGCTGTCGGCGCGGGTGGTGCGCTCGAGCAGCAGCGCCGCGGCGCGGGTGCGCGCCGCAATGGCCACCGAGGAGTCGTACAGCCGGCGGTAGTCGGCGATGGCGCGCTCCCGATCGCCGCCGCGGGCCGCGATGTCGGCGAGATAGAGCTGCGCGGTCTCGTTGCCCTCGCCGCTCGCGAGCAGCGCCGCGAAACGCTGCTGCGCCTCCTTGAGATCGCCCGACTGGAAGGCGAGCAATGCGAGCTGGCGGTCGATCTCGGCGGCCGGGACCGCGCTCACCGACCGCAGGCTCTCGAGCTGCTGATGCGCCTCCTCGATGCGGTCGAGGGAGGCGTAGATCTGCGCGAGCTCGAGCCCGCCGAGCGCAGGATCGGCGGCGACCGACGCGCGCGCCGTGGCGATGGCGTGTTCGGCGTCGCCGCGCAGCACGTAGGCGCGCGCCAGCACCCGCAGCGCCGCGAGGTTGCCCGGATCGGCGGTGAGGGCGCGCTGCGCATACTCCTCGGCGCGCTTGCCGTCGTAGGCGGCGAGCGCGAGGTCGCCGAACAGGGTGAGCGCCTGCGGCGAGCTCGCGAGCGGCTCGGGCACCGCGCTCATGGCGGCGAGCACCGCGGAGGCGTCCGTATCCCCGAGCAGCAATGCGACGAGATCGGCGACCGCGCGCGTGCCCGGATCGGTGCCGGCGCGCGGGTGCCGCGGTGCAGCCGCATCCGACTGGGCCGGCGGCGCAGGGATCGCGGCGAGCACGCTGCGGCAGTAGTCGCGCACGGCCGCGCGCGCATCCGCGGTACGGTAGAGCTTGAGCGCGACGAGCGCGTAGAGCGCGGCGGCGTCGCGATCCTGGGGCGCCAGCGTGCGCCAGCGCGTGACCGCGGACCAGGCCGCCGGCAGGTGCTCGCAGGCCAGCGCCACCTCGGTGGCGCGGCGCGCCAGGCGCGCGTCCCCGGCGGCGGCCGCCTGCGCGTAGGCCTCGGCGGCCGCACGGCAGTCGCCGCGCTTCAAGGCCACTTCGGCGGTGAGGGTGAGGGCGCTCGGATCGGCCGCCGCGGCAGGCGCCGGCGGGTGCGGCGGCACCGCGGCACAGGCGGCGAGGAGCGCCGCGAGCAGCAGCGGGATCGAGGCCCGGGATGGGCGTGCGGGACGGTGGCTGGCTGACATTTGAGTCACTATAGATCCTCCGCAGGGGCGGCGCATTGCGCAACTTGTCACAAACTGACGTCATCCCGGAGAATTCCGGCCACTTGAAGGACTCCATCCGCCAACGGCTCGAAAAGCTCTCCGACCGCTTCGAGGAGGTCGGCCGGGTGCTCGCCACCGATGAGGTCGCCGGCGGCTCGCAAAAGTTCCGCGAGCTCTCCGTGGAATATGCCCGCCTCGCGCCGGTCGCCGAGCGCTATGCCGGCTTCCGCGGCCTCGAGCGCGACCTGAAGGCGGCCGCCGACATGGCCGCCGATCGCGACCCCGACATGCGCGCGCTCGGCGCCGAGGAGCTCGCGCGCGTGCGCGGGCAGATCGAGGCCGCGGCGGAGGAGCTGCGCCTCCTGCTGCTGCCGAAGGATCCGCGCGACGACAAGAACCTGTTCCTCGAGGTGCGCGCCGGCACGGGGGGCGATGAGGCGGCGATCTTCGCCGGCGACCTGTACCGCATGTACGCCCGCTACGCCGAAGCGAAGGG
>JAGWMP010000208.1 GCA_028871705.1 Gammaproteobacteria bacterium | reverse complement strand
GACGTCGCGATCGCCCGTCCGAGCGTGCGGGTGCACGCGCACGCCCACGGGACGCAGATCACCCTCGCGCTCGATCTTGCCGGGGAGAGTCTGCACCGGCGCGGCTACCGCGGCGCCGCCGGCGAGGCGCCGCTCAAGGAGAACGTGGCCGCGGGCGTGTTGTTGCGGGCCGGGTGGGAAGCGCTCGCCGCGCAGGGCGCCGAGTTCCTCGATCCGCTGTGCGGCTCGGGGACGCTCGCCATCGAGGCGGCGCTGATCGCCGCCGGCCGGGCGCCGGGGCTGACGCGCGAATACTTCGGCTTCCTCGGCTGGCGCGGCCACGATGCGCCGCTCTGGGAGCGGCTGCTCGCAGAGGCGCGCGACCGCATCCGCGCGGACGATGCGGTCACGGCGACGATCCGCGGCCGCGATCGCAACGCGGCGGCGATCCGCGCCGCGCGCGACAACGCGGCGCGCGCCGGAGTCGACGGGCTGGTGCAGCTCGCCGTCGGCGCACTCGCCGATGCCGCGCCGCTCCCCGGCCGCACCGCGCAGCGTCCGGGGCTCGTCTGCGCCAACCCGCCCTACGGCGTCAGGCTCGAGGACCTCGAGGCCGCGCGCAGCGTGCACCGCGAGCTCGGGGCGGTACTGCGCGAGCGCTTCGCGGGCTGGCACGCGGCGATCCTCACCGGTTCCCCGGCGCTCGGGCTCGAGCTCGGACTGCGCGCCCACCGCACCCATACGCTCTGGAACGGCTCGATCGAGTGCCGGCTGCTGCGCATCGAGGTGGGCGCGGCGAGTGAGCGTGCACCCGGCACGCTCGGCAAGGGCATCGCGCACCTGAAGGACACCACCGGCGCGCGCATGTTCAGCAATCGCCTCGCGAAGAACCTGAAGCGCCTGCGCGGCTGGGCCGCGCGTCAGGGGGTCTCCTGCTACCGGCTCTACGACGCCGACATGCCCGAGTATTCTTTCGCGATCGACCAGTACCGCACCCTCGATCCCGCGGAGGACTGGCTCTACGTGCAGGAATATGCCGCCCCCGCCGAGATCGAGCGTGAGGCGGTGCAGCGCCGCCGCGGCGAAGTGCTGGCGAGCCTGCCGGAGGCGACCGGTGTGCCGCCCGAGCGCATCCGCGTGCGCACCCGGCGCCGTACGCCGCGCGGCGAGCAGTACGGGAAGGTCGACGCGCGCGAGACCTTCCATGTCGTGGCCGAGGGGGACTTGAAGTTCCGCGTCAACTTCGACGACTACCTCGACACGGGGCTCTTTCTCGATCACCGCATGACCCGGGCGCGTCTGCGCGAGGCGGCGCGCGGCGCGCGCTTTCTCAACCTGTTCGCCTACACCGGCACCGCCACCGTGTACGCGGCGGCCGGCGGCGCCCGCGACAGCACCTCGGTCGACCTGTCGCGCACCTATCTCGAATGGGCGCGCGCGAATCTCACGCTCAACGGTTTCGCGGATCCGCCCCATGAGCTCATCCAGGCGGACGCCCGCGAATGGCTCGCCGCGGCGGGCCGGGAAGAGCGGCGCTTCGATCTCGTCTTTCTCGATCCGCCGACCTTCTCGAACTCCAAGCGCATGGAAGGCGTGCTCGACCTGGCGCGCGATCACCCGGCGCTCATCGACGCCTGCGCGCGGCTGCTCGCGCCCGGGGGGCTGCTGGTGTTCTCGACCAACGCCCAGCGCTTCAAGCTGGCCGAGGAGCTCACCGCGCGCTATGCGGTCCGCGACGTCTCGGCCGCGACGCTACCGGAGGACTTCGCGCGCAATCCGCGCATTCACCGTTGCTTCGAGATCCGGCTGCCGCCCGCCGGGCCTTTACACGCCGGGCCGGCTCAGGTAGGAACGTCGGCACGAGTCCAAAGGGGTTAACGGAGAGTCGGACATGGGTATGGAGCGGCGCGGCAAGCCGCCAGTCGTGGCGATCGTGGGCGCGACCGGTGCGGTCGGCGTGGAGATGATCGGGTGTCTCGAGCGGCGGGCCTTTGCGCTCGAGTCGCTGCGGCTCTACGCCTCGGCCCGCTCGGCGGGCAAGGAGCTCGAGTTTCGCGGCACGCCGCTCAAGGTCGAGGAGCTCACCGAGGCGAGTTTCGCGGGCGTGGACCTTGCGCTCTTCTCCGCGGGCAGCGCCATCTCGAAGCAGTTCGCACCCGTCGCGGTGCGCGCCGGCGCCACGGTCATCGACAACTCCTCGGCGTTCCGCATGGATGCCGAGGTGCCGCTCGTCGTCCCGGAGATCAACCCGCAGGCGTTACGCCGCCACCGCGGCATCATCGCCAACCCCAACTGCACCGCCATCATTTCGATCACGCCGCTGTGGCCGGTCCACCGGGCGAACCGCATCGTGCGGCTGCTGATCGCGAGCTACCAGTCGGCTTCCGGCGCGGGAGCGGCGGCGATGGAGGAGTTGCGCGAGGCGACGCGCGCCTATCTCGAGGGCCGGCCCTACGAGCAGCGCGTGATGCCGCACCCTTACGCCTTCAACGTCTTCAGCCACAACACGCGCGTCGATCCGGTGAGCGGCTACAACGAGGAGGAGATCAAGGTGCGCGAGGAGGCGCGCAAGATCTTCGCCGACCCGCAGCTGCGCGTCTCGGCGACCTGCATCCGCGTGCCGGTGCTGCGTGCGCACTCGGTGGCCATCACCTTCGAGTGTCAGCGGCCGATCGCGGCCGAGGAGGCGCGCCGTCTCATCGCCGGCGCGCCCGGGGTGAAGCTGGTCGACGACCGCGAGCGCAACTACTTCCCCATGCCGCGCGATGCCTCCGGCGGCGATGCCATCCTCGCCGGGCGCATCCGCCAGGACTTGAGCGACCCGAGCGGCCGCTCGATCGCGCTCTTCGTGGCCGGGGATCAGCTCCTCAAGGGGGCGGCGCTCAATGCGGTGCAGATCGCCGAGGCGCTGATCGCCCCCGGGAACGGCTAAGGCGCGTAGTGCGTGTAGATGAGGTCGGTCGCGGCGGCCGGCTTGTGGCACGGAAAGCAGGTCTGCATGAACGCCGCGGCGCCCGGTTTGCCGTCCGGGGTGAAGTGCCCGAATCCCCAGCCGCCCGTGGTGGCGTACTTCTTCGAGTCCTTGACCTCGAACTGGATGTTGGTCGGTGCGCCGGGCACGAAGGACTGCTTGTCGCCGAAGACCTTGTTGTTCTCGTCCGAGGGGACGTGACTGTAGTGCAGGGCGGCGATGATGGCGCCGTCGGGGAAGGGGAGCTTGCCCTCGCGGTACGCCCTGATCGCGATATCGTTGCCGAGGACGATGCCGATGCTGTTGAGCTTGCCCGCCTCGTGGGCCACCGAGACCACCTTCCAGTCGCGGTATCCGGCGGGCATCTCGGTCACGTAGGCGGGCGCGGCATTCTCCGCCGCGTGTCCGGAGCCGATCAGCAGATAGGCGCAAACGCTCGTGAGCGTTGCCACGGCGATCGCGAGTGCACTGCGGCTGGGTTTCATGGCGGCACCTGTGTTGTTTCCCGCGGGTTTTCCTCTCCCGCGCGGCACGATCCTAGTCGCCGGGCGACAATCGGCCAACGACACCAAGGTGTGGGTTGATCCCTAGCCCGGCGCGGAGCGCCGCGGCCGCGCGGAGGGGATGAGCGCCGGGACCGCCTCGCAGTACCTCTGGTACTCACCCGGGAAGGCCTCGCGCATGAACTCTTCTTCCCTGCGCGACTTGATCACGAGGACGGTGGCGATGATGCCCGCTGCGTCGCCTTGGTGCCGATCGCGAAGATCAGCCAGCAGAGCGCCCAGGCGCACCATACCCACAGGATCGGGTGGCGGTAGACCTGCGGGTCGCGCGGCATGGCGTCCCTTACAGCAGGTCGCGCAGCCGGTAGTAGAGCATCGCGAGCACCAGCGCCGGACGGCGCAGCGCCACCCCGCCCGGAAAGTTGGCGTGCGGAATGCGCGCGAATACGTCGAACCGCCCGGCGGTGCCGGCGACCGCCTCGGCGACCAGCTTGCCGGCGATGCCGGTGAGGGCGATGCCGTGGCCGGAGAAGCCCTGCAGGAAGTACACGTTCGGCGCGAGCCGCCCGAAGTGCGGCGCGCGGTTGAGCGTAATGTCGACTTCGCCCCCCCAGGCGTAGTCGACGCGCACGTCCTCGAGCTGCGGGAACACCCGCAGCATCCGCGCCCGTGTCGCCGCCGGCGCGTCGAAGGAGCGCAGTCCGGAGTAGTTCACCCGCCCGCCGAAGAGCAGTCGGTGATCCGCCGAGCGGCGGAAGTAGTCGAGCACCCAGTTCATGTCGCAGGTCGCGGCGTTGCCCGGGACGAGCTCGCGGGCGCGCGCTTCCCCGAGCGGCTCGGTGGCGACGATGTAGGTGGCGACCCCCATGATCTTCGCCGCGAGCGCCGGTGCCAGCTTCCCGAGGTACACGTTGCCGCACAGCACCAGCTGCCGGGCGCGGACCGTGCCGCGCGCGGTCGTCACCTGCACGCGCCCCGCGGCGGCCGGCTCGTAGGAGAGCGCGCGGCTGTCCTCGAAGATACGCACACCGAAGCTCTCGGCGGCGCGCGCGACTCCCTGCGTGTAGTTGAGCGGATGCAGGTGGCCGCTGTTGGCGTCGTACAGCGCCCCGAGATAGCGCGTGGTGGCGAGCTGCGTGCGAAGCTCCGCGCGCTCCACGTAGCGCACGCTGCGGTAGCCGTACCTCCCGGTGAGCTCGCGCACCTCGTCCTTGAGCTCGGCGACGTGGCGCGGCTTCACGGCGGTGAGGAGGTACCCGTCCCGCCAGTCGCAGTCGATGCGGAAGCGCGCGAGCAGCGAGCGCAGCAGCGTCAGCGCCTCGACCGACACGTCCCAGACCGCGCGCGCGTCGGAGGCGCCGAGCAGACGCTCGAGCTTCGCCTGCGGTGCGGCGACTCCGAAGAGCGCCTGGCCGCCGCTCCTTCCCGAGGCGCCCCAGCCGATGCGGTGCCCCTCGAGGAGCACGACCGAAAGACCGCGCTCGGCCAGGTGCAGCGCCGCGGAGCAGCCGGCGATCCCGCCGCCCACGACACACACGTCGCAGTCGACCGCGCCCTCGAGCGCGCGCCGCTCGGGAGCGGGGTGCGCAGAGGCGGCATAGTAGGAGTCGACGGTATCCTCGCGTCCCATCGAAGGGCTCCGGTCTGTTTAAGATCTTTAGACGCGCGCCGGGAGCGCGCGGGCTGCGCAGGATAGCGATCAGCTCCCGGTGGGGCAATCGCCGGCGGCCCCGGCGGGTCTCCCCGTGGCCCTTATGCCCGTGCTTTGGCCATTACCGCAGTTAGCGGGTCCCTGGCAACCAGAGGCTTCCGACCTCCGCCTGTGGTCTAATAGGCCGCATTCCGGAGGATTCGACGGCGGGGTTCGTTTAGGATATTAAACACCTGCCGGCAGCAAGCCGTCATGGCACCCGCCCGCCCGCTCATTGGTATTCCCGCCGACCGGCGCATGGTCGGCCATCATCCCTTCCACATGGTGGGG
>JAGWMP010000207.1 GCA_028871705.1 Gammaproteobacteria bacterium | reverse complement strand
ACGGGGCTCGAGATCGCGCTCGAGCCCGCGCGCCACGCCGCGCCGCGCGCCGGCGAGCGCCCGGCCCGGCCCGCCCCGGCGGAGCCGAGCGCCGCCGCGAAGCCGCAGCGCGTGATGCTGGTGCCGGCTCGAGCGCAGCGTTACTTCGAGGGCGTCGCGGGCGTCGCCGGCTTCTCCGGCCTGCCGGCGCGGCGTGCGCGGGTACAGCTGCCGCGCGGCGATTTCCCCCTGTGCCTGGCGCACTTCGGGGCTTCCGGCGACTGCGGGCTGTGGCTGCTCGAGGAGGACGCCGGAAGCATCGTTCTCAGCGGCATCGGTTCGCTGCTCAGCAACCGCTCACTGGCCGAGCCCGGCAACGCCCGCTTCCTCGCCAACCTCGCGAGTGCGAGCCTCGGTGCCGGCGGCGTGGTGCTGTTCGACGACGAGCACCAGGGGCTCTCCGATAGCTACGATCCCGACAAGTTCTACCGCGACCGGCGCCTCTACCAGACGCTCGCGATCCTCGCGGCGGTCTGGCTCGTGTGGATCGTCGGCGGTACGCGTTTCGCGCCGCCCGCGGTACCGCCGCCCGCACCGGGGGAGGCCGATCTGGTGCGCACCACGGGCGCGTTCCTCGCGCGCGTGCTGCGGCCCGCGGCGGCGGGCCGCCGCATGTTCGAGCATTTCTTCCGGCGCCTGCGCCATACACTGCGCGAGCCGACGCTCGATCCGTCCCCGTACTGGGACTGGCTCGAGAACAACCCGCGCCTCGCGCGCGCCGACGTGGCGCAGCTGCGCAGCTGGTATGCCGATGCCTACTCCGACCGGCGCGTGCCGCTCGCCCGCCTGCACAACCTCATCGTCCGCACTGAAGCGCAGATAGCCGCATGAGCTCACAGATACAGCAACTACGCGAATCGCTCACCGCATCGCTCGGCGGCGTCGTGATCGGCGCCGAGGCCGTGGTGCCGGCGCTGCTCATCGCGCTGGTGGCGCGCGGTCACGTGCTGGTGCAGGGCGTGCCCGGCCTCGGCAAGACGCTGCTGGCGAAGACCCTGGCGCGCGCGCTCGGCGGGGACTTCAGGCGCATCCAGGGCACGGCCGACCTGATGCCGAGCGACATCATCGGCGTGCACGTGTTCGATGAGGCCTCGCGCGGCTTCGTGTTCCGCCCCGGGCCGCTGTTCGCGGACGTGGTGCTGGTGGACGAGATCAACCGGGCGGGACCGAAGACCCAGTCGGCGCTGCTCGAGGCCATGGAGGAGCGGCAGGTGAGCCTCGAGCGCGCCGCGCTCCCGCTGCCGCCGGACTTCCTGGTGCTCGCGACGCAGAATCCGCGCGAGTTCGAGGGCACCTATCCGCTGCCCGAATCGCAGCTCGATCGCTTCATGCTGCGCATCGACATCGGCTATCCGTCGCGTGAGGCGGAGGCCGAAGTGCTGGCGCGCTATGGCGGGGTGCTCGCGAGCGCCGCGACCGCCTTCATGCAGGTGGCACCGCTCGAGGCCGGGCTGCTCGGCGCGGCGCGTGCCGAGCTCGAGCAGGTGCACGTGGCGGAGGCGCTCGGCGGCTACATCCTCGATCTGGCGCGCGCCTCGCGCCGCCACCCCCGCCTGTCGCTCGGGCTCTCGACCCGCGGGGCACTGGCCCTGCACCGCGCGGCGCGCATCGCCGCCGCCATGCGCGGCGCGCAGTTCGTCACCCCGGACGACGTCAAGGAGGTGGCGGCCCCGGTCATGGCGCATCGCCTGCTACTGACGCCGGAAGCATTGCTCGAGGGAGTCACCGATCTCGACGTGGTGGCGACGCTGCTCGCCGAGACGCCGGTGCCGCGCTAGCGGGAGGCCGGGATGCACCTCGCCCGCCGTGGCTACGTGCTGCTGCTGCTGACCGCGGTGCTGGCGGTCGTCGGGGTGTGGTCGGACGATCGCGAGCTCAGCTGGTGGTGGCAGCTTCCCGCGGCACTGCTGCTCCTCGGGCTCGCCTTCGAGAGTCTTGCGGCCCGCCGCCTGGCGCCGGCGGCGACGCTCGCCATCGCGCCGCGCGCCTACCTCGGCCGCTCGCTCGAGGCCGCCTGCACCTTCGCCAACGCGACGCGCCGTCCGCAGCCGCTCGAGTACGCGCCGCTGACGCCGGCGGGCTTCGCGCCGCACAGCGAGGTGCGCCGCGTGGTGGCGCCCGCGGGGGGCAGCGTCGCCGACACCCTGACGCTCCTGCCGGTGCGTCTCGGCCCGCAGTCCTGGCCGGCGCTGCCGGCGCGCATCCTCGGCCCGTTCGCGCTCGCCTGGTGGTCGCGGCGGCTGCCGCTCCCGGCCGAGCTCGTGGTGGCGCCCGATGCGCTGCGCCGCGCGGCGCGGGTGCGCGGCATGCAGGGCGGCGCCCGCGCGCGCCGCGTGGTGGGCGCGGGGGCCGAGCTGCACCAGCTGCGCGCTTACCTGCCCGGCGATCCGCTTACGCGCATCGACTGGAAAGCGAGCGCCCGCAGCGGCGGGCTGATCACCCGCGAGTACAGCGAGGATCAGCACCTCGACGTGCTGGTGGCGGTGGATGCCGGGCGGTTGAGCCGCCTGCGCTGCGGCGAGCTCGACCGCTTCGGACTCTACGGCAACATCGCCGCGCGCCTCGCCGAGGTGGCCACGCAGTACGACGATCGCATCGGGCTCGCGGTCTATGCCGACCGCGTGCTCGCCAGCGCCGCGCCGGCGCGCGGGCTCGCGGCGACGATCGCGCTGCGGCGCCTCCTCGAGCGCAGCAGCGTGCAGGCGGCGGAGTCCGATCCGACCGCGGCGGCGGTCGCGATCCGCGGCCTGCTGCGCCACCGCGCGCTCGTGATCCTGCTCACCGATCTCGACGACGCCAGCGTCGCCCACCAGCTGGGGCGGGCCGTACGGCTGCTCGCGCCGCCGCACCTGGTGCTGGTGGCGGGCGTGCAGAGCGGCGAGATCGCGCAGTTGGCACGCGAGCCGGCGCGCGGCTGGCAGGATCCCTACGTGGCGATCGCCGCCGCCGAGCACGAGGCGCGCACCGCCGGCCAGCGGGCGCTGCTCGCGCGCCTCGGCGCCCCGGTGGTGGCCGCGCCCGCGGCGCGGCTCGAGGCGGAAGTGTTTGCGCGCTATGAGGCGCTACGCCGCGCGCGGCGGATTTGACCCCGGCCGCGGCCAGCCGGCGAGCAGCGCCAGCATGAGGAGCCAGTAGCCGGCGCCGATCGCCACCTTGAGGCCGGCCGCGATGGCCGGATTGGGCGAGACGAAGCCCTCGATCAGCCCGGCGCCCACCAGGAGCAGGGCACAGGCGAGCAGCACCGGGCCGGTGCGCAGCGCCGCGTCGCGGAATGCGGCGATGCGCCCCGCGCTGCCGGGACGCGCCAGCGCTTCGCCGACCGCGGCGCCCGCCGCGCCCGACAGGCACATCACCGAGAGCTCGACGCAGCCGTGCGCGACGATGAAGGTCGCGAGCGCCGCGCCTAAGCCGTGGCGCACCACGAAGGCGAATACCGCGCCCAGCATCAGGCCGTTCAATCCCAGGATGTAGAGCGTGCCCAGGCCGAAGAGGAATCCCGAGCAGTAGGCGAACAGGCTCACCACGATATTGTTGGTGAGGATCTGCACCGACAGCACCGAGGAGGGCACGATGTTGAGCAGACCCTCGGTCCAGAGCTTGCCGCTCTCGACGCTCGCGATCAGATCGGGCGAGGCGAAGAGCGCAATGAGCTCGGGAAAACGCGCGACGAGCGCGTAGCCGGCGGCGGTGGCCAGCACGAACAGCGCCACCGCCCAGGCGAGGTAGGGCCGCAGCCAGCACATCGAGGCCGGGATCTCGACGCGCAGCAGTTGCAGCAGCGCCGCCCCGAGCCGCCAGTCGCCGTGGTTGAGGGTGGCGTGCACGCCCGCGTAGACGCTCTCGAGGTACTCGCGCGCCCGCGAGCGCGGCAGCAGCGCGCGCGCCCGCGCCAGGTCGTGCGCCAGCAACCGGTAGTCGTCCGCGACGCGCGCCGCATCCGCCGCATCGTCCGAGCGGCCGCGGACGAAGCGCCCGGCACGCGCCTCGGCCTCCTGCCAGAGCGGGGCGCGCCTGAGCAGCGCGTGGGCGAGGGCGCTGTCGCGGGCAGTGGCGCTCACGATGCCGCTCCCGCGGCGCGCGTCGCTTCGGTGAGCGCGCGGTGCAGCGCCGCCTCATCGAGCGAGCCGAGCTCGGCGGCGGGGCGGCCGCAGCGTCCGAGCAGCTGCCGCGCCAGAGCGGCGCGTGCCGGCGGCGTGAGCAGCGGCCAGCGGGCCAGGAGCTCGGCGAGGAGCTCGGCGGTCGCGACGTCGAGCGCGCCCGCGGCGTTCGCCGGGGTGAAGGCGAATCCCGGGCTGCTGCGTTCGTACACCAGCACCGTGCCCGCCGCCATGTCGCCGCAGCGCACGTGCTCGCGCGTCAGCGCGACCAGCAGCAGGCCGAGGCCGTAGGCCACCGGCAGGCTGTCGATGAGGCGGAAGACATTACGCAGCAGCAGCGCGCCGGCGCCCGGGGCGGCGCCGTCGCGGGTCACGGCCCGCACCCCGGCGAGGCGCTTGCCGGGCGTGCTGCCGCGCATCACGAGCTCGAGTACCGGGTGATAGAGGAAGTAGAGCGCCAGCGCCGGGGCGAGCACGCTGCCGAACCAGCGGGCTTCGTTCCCGGCCGGCGGCGCCAGCGACAGGGCGCCCGCGCGCAGGTAGTTATAAAGGAGTGCCGCGGCGCCGTACCAGGCGAGCCCCAGCACCAGGCGGATGTGCCAGTCGGCCACGAAGGCGTAGGAGCGGGCGCCGATGCCGGCGATGGGCAGCGTGACGTCGATGCCGGTGGCGCTGTCGACGCTCAGGCGCTGCGCCGTCTCGTTCACGACTCCTCCGCCAGCAGTCGTGCCTGATGCTCCTGCTGCAGCGCCTGCACCAGCTCGTCGAGCTCGCCGTTCATCACCTGCGCGAGCTTGTAGAGCGTGAGCTCGATGCGGTGATCGGTCACGCGTCCCTGCGGGAAGTTGTAGGTGCGGATGCGCTCGGAGCGGTCGCCGCTGCCGACCTGCAGGCGGCGCGACTGCGCCTGCTCGCTCGCGCGCTTCTCCTCCTCGGCGGCGAGCAGGCGTGCCTTGAGCAGCGCCATGGCGCGCGCGCGGTTCTTGTGCTGCGAGCGTTCGTCCTGGCACTCGACCACGATGCCGCTCGGCAGGTGCGTGATGCGCACTGCCGAATCGGTCTTGTTGACGTGCTGCCCGCCGGCGCCCGAGGAACGGTACGTGTCGATGCGCAGCTCCGCGGGCTTCAACTCGATCTCGCCCACCTCGTCGGCTTCCGGCAGGATCGCCACCGTCACCGCCGAGGTGTGGATGCGCCCCTGAGCCTCGGTGGCCGGCACGCGCTGCACGCGGTGGGTGCCGGACTCGAACTTCAGCAACGAGTACGCCCCCTTGCCGGCGATGCGGCTGATGATCTCCTTGTAGCCGCCGTGCTCGCCCAAGCTCTCGCTCAGCA
>JAGWMP010000206.1 GCA_028871705.1 Gammaproteobacteria bacterium | reverse complement strand
GGAGTGGACGGCCTGCTGCGCCTGAGGATCCCCGTCGATCTGGATGTCGGACTGCCACAGCGCGTCCCACGCGGCGCGCTGCTCGGCGAGCAGCCGCTCGAAGCCGCGCGTGCGCGCCTCACGGGCCAGGCTCAGATCCTCCGCCGCGTTGCCGCCCCAGCCCTCGCGCGACAGCGCCACGAACTTGCTGAACGCGTAACGGTGCCCGCGCTCCACGCGGAAGGCCACATTGAGCGCCAGGCGATAGCGGCCGCGCTCGAGCGTCACGGTCTCCGCGGTGGCCCCCTCGGGCAGCGCCACCGCCGCCGCCATCCCCATCGTCAGGCCCTGCGCCGCCTTGCCATCGACCCAAAGCGAGAGGCTGGGCGCATCGCCATTGCTCGCCGTCACTTCGGTGTAGCCCGGATACCAGACGGCCTCCCGGTCGGCGGTGGCCGGCGGGTGCGGCTCGAGCGTGAGGCCGTTGGCGGCGACCGCCTGCTCCATCTCGCGCCCGGTCATCTCGGCGAGCGGGAAGCGCGGCGCGTGGTTGGCCCACAGCATGAGCGGGAACGACAGGTGCACCACGCCGTCGTAGTCGGGCGTGATGGTGAAGCGCGTCGCGGCGAGATGCGGTGCGGCCTCGCTGAGCAGCGTCGTGACCTCTACGGCCGTCGCGCGGCCGCGGTCGAGGTAGCGATAACTGGTGTTGAGCGTGCCGGCGCGCAGGTCGAGCGTCTGCTGCCAGCCCTCGAAATGGCGCTCGTTGAGCGGCGCGCGGTTGAGCCAGGCGAGCCCGGCGTCCGGGGGACTCGCGCTGAAGTCCACCTCGTTCCACCCCGGAATCGCCGCTGGCCGCGACATGTCGCCGCTGGTGTAGTCCATGAAGGCAACGAGGTAGCTGCGGGTCGTCTCGGTGCCGCGCGGCGCGGTGAGCGCCGCCACGTAGCCGTTGCCGAGATAGCCTGGAAAGTAACTGGGCAGGTCTTTCGCCTGCGCCCGCAGCAGGAAGCTCGGATCCTCGTCCGCGGCGCGCACGCCGGCCGCCGCGAGCAGCAGCAGCAGTGCCGGGATCAACTGCATGGCACGATGGCTCATCGCGGGTTCTCCAATGCGGGCGGCGGCCTCACGGCCAGGTATACCGTGCTCCAGAGCTGCGCCGCGTTGGCCTCATCCGCGTCCGCGGCGGCGCTGCCGAAGGGTGCGGCGTGATAGTGGCGCTCGCTGAAGGACCACGACCAGAGCTCGGAGTTGCTGAGCGAGCGCGTCGCCGCGATGGCGGTCCAGAGTGTGCGCTGTGCGCTCTCGAGGTGACTGCGCACCGCGGCCGGCAGATCGGCGCGCGCCAGCTGCCGCGCCAGGCCCGCGGCGAAGAGCGCCTGCTGCCAGGACCACACCACCGTCCCGTGGTAAGCGTTGCGGTTGAGCTGCGCCTGCAGCGCCGGCGATGCGAAGGCCGGATTGGCGACCAGCAGTCCCACCTCGGTCATGAGGCCCGCGGGAAAGGGGCGCATCAGCGCGTGCACCGCTCGATCGACGCCGTCGGCGTCGAGCTCGCCGAACAAGAGCGCGAAGCCCTCGTCCGAATGCATCACCGGGACGGGCGCCCCCGCGGCGTCGAGCGCCAGCGCGTGGAAGCGCAGCTCGTCCGCACCGAGCGCCGCGATGGCCGGGAGCGCGGCGATCTTCTGCGCGCTCGCGTAGCTGAAGACATCCGCCGCCGCGCTCTGGTTCGCGATGCTGACCTCGAAGAGCGGGGGTGCCGCGGTGCGCCAGACGCGCGCGAACCCGGCGGCACGCGCGAGCAGCGCCCGATCGCCGGCGCCGGTATAGGGCGCGAGCAGCCCGCTCGCCTCGAGCTCGGCCGCGGCGCTGAGCGCGGCGGGTACCAGCACCGCGTTGACGTCGTAGGGATAGCGGCCGCCGCCGAGCCCTTGTTCGCTATCGCGCCACTCCCCGACGGCGTACCCGTCCTTGAGGCCGATGAGATTGGCCTTGTCCGGCGCAGCGGCAAAGGCGGCCGCCTTGCCGAGCACGTAACGCAGATTCCCGAGGAGCGCCGCGCCGCGTGTCATGGGCGGCTCGCCGGTGCCACCGCCACCGCCGGCCGCACCGGCAAGGAACGCCGCCGCGCGCGCTCGCCCGCGGGGGTCGTGCAGCAGCCAATCGGCCGCCACGGGCGCGAGGAGGTAATTGCCGTCGATCATCTTGTAGTCATAGACGGGGGCGGCGGAGCGCGAGCCGTCGCTCTTGAGGTGATCGAGCACCGCCTGCTCGCCGATGTCCTCCTCGTGCGCGACCTCGCCGTCCGCGGCGAGCCGGGCCAGCACCGAGCCGAGGCCCGCCTCCACCGCGGTCGGGCCGAGCGCCGGCAGCAGCAGCCGCACCGACATGAGGGTGTCGCGGCCGAAGTAGGTGTCGAAGCGCCACGAACCCGCGAGCAGCTTCTCGCGGTAGGCGAGAAAGGTGAGCGTGTTGCGCGCCGCGACGTCGCTGCCCGCCACCGCATCGAGCAGCTCGGCGCCGGCGAGCGGCGTCAGCGGCTCCTCGCCGGTGAGCGCGGTGATGCGCACCCCGATCGTGCCGTCGGCCGCGGCGCGAATGCGCCCATCAGCGAGCACGCCGTGGATTACCTCGAGCGTCAGGCGGTAGCTCACCGCCCCATCGAGCCGCTCCCGCGACCAGCTGAGGGTCTGCCCCTTGACGGCCGGCGCCACGGAGATCTCCGCCGGCACGCTCTTCAGCAACTGGTAGTCGCGCAGCACGCGGACGCTCGAGAGCACGGCCTGGTGCGGCACGAGCTCCGTCGCAGTAACCGTGGCCGCGGCGGCGAGACCCTCGAGCGCGCGGCCGTGCGCGTCGCGGGCATGCATCGGGCGCGGCGCACTGGCGAGCTTCCAGCTGCCCGCCGGCGCGCCTTTCTCGAACCAGAGCCCGACGCCGGAATTACCGGCGGGAAATGCCACGAGGATGCGCGGCTCGGCACCCCCGCGCAGCAGCAGATGCGCAGCCACCGGCCCTGCGCGCACGAAGCGGTTGAGGTTGAGCGCGTCGTCGACCTCGAAGTCGAGGGGCGCGGCCGCCCGCGCCGCGCCCGCGGCGATGATCAGCACGCAAGCCGCCCGCCACGCCGCCCTCGTCTTCACCGGATGATCACCCCGCGCCTGCCGCAGTAGCGCGGCAATATACCTGAGCGGGCGGCGCTTGCGGGCAATGGGCCCGCGGCGCGAGCATGGCGCATGGGAAACGCGCGACTCACCCGCCGTGACTTTGCGCAGCTCGCAGCCGCGGCGACCGCAATGGCCACCGCAGGCATGGCGCCGCGGGTCGCGGCCGCCGGCGCCGGCGCGAGCGCGCCGCCACTCAGCGAGCTGCCCTACGGCGACGTCACCGTCGAGAGCACGGCGCACCGCGCGCAGCTCGACAACACGCACGAAGTGCTCATGAGCCTGAGCGAAGACAGCCTGCTCAAGCCCTTCCGGCAGATGGCCGGACAGCCGGCGCCGGGGCAGGACCTCGGCGGCTGGTACAACTACGATCCCGGCTACGACTGGCACCGGGACGACGCCGGATTCGCCCCGGGCGCGACCTTCGGCCAGTGGGTGTCGGCGCTCGCCCGCTACCACGCGATCACCGGTTCCACCGCGGCGCGCGAGAAGGTGCTGCGCCTCAACCGCCTCTACGCCGCGACCATCGACGAGGCGTTCTACGACAAGAACCGCTTCCCGGCCTACTGCTACGACAAGCTGCTGCTCGGACTCATCGACTCCCACACTCTGGCGGGCGATCCGCAGGCCTTCGCCGTGCTCGAGCGCACCACCCGAGCGGCGCTCCCGCACCTGCCGCCGCACGCGATCGATCGCGAGCTCGAGTGGCGGCCGGGCAAGGACCAGTCCTACCGCTGGGATGAGTCCTATACCAACCCCGAGAATCTCTTCCTCGCCTACCGCCGTGGCGCCGGCCGGCGCTACCGCGACCTCGCGGTACGCTTCCTCGACGATGCGACCTGGTTCGATCCGCTCGCGCGTGGCGAGAACGTCCTCGCCGGCAAGCATGCCTACAGCTACGTCAACTCGCTCGCCTCCGCCATGCAGGCGTATCTCACGCTCGGCAGCGGCAAGCACCTCGACGCCGCGCGCAACGCCTTCGCCATGCTGAGCGCTCAGAGCTACCCGACCGGCGGCTGGGGGCCGGATGAGAAGCTCATGGCTCCCGATGGTGCCGAGGTGTACGCCAGCCTCAGCGGGACCCACAACAGCTTCGAGACCCCGTGCGGGGCCTACGCGCACTTCAAGCTGACACGCTACCTGCTGCGCGTGACGCGCGATGCGCGCTACGGCGACAGCATGGAGCGGGTGATGTTCAACACCGTGCTCGGCGCCCGCCCCATGCACGCCGACGGCCGGGCCTTCTACTATGCGGACTACAACTTCGCCGGCCGCAAGGTGTACTCGACCCATCGCTTCCCCTGCTGCTCCGGCACGTTGCCGCAGGTGGCCACCGACTACGGGATCAATGCTTATCTCAGGGACGCGGCCGGCCTGTACGTGAACCTATACCTGCCCTCGAGCGCCCGCTGGCGCATGGGCGGCACCCGCATGAGGCTCACGCAGCGCGGCGACTATCCCGGCGACGATCACGTGTCGCTCACGCTTAGCGCTTCGCAGCCGCGCGAGCTCGCGCTGCGCTTGCGAATTCCCGCGTGGGCGCAGGGAGCGCGCATCGAGGTGAATGGCCGGCGCTGGGCCGGCGCGACCGAGCCCGGAACGTTCGCCGAGCTCACCCGTGAGTGGCGCGACGGCGATCGCATCGATCTCGAGCTGCCGCGCACGCTGCGCCTCGAGGTGATCGACCGGCAGCATCCCGAAGTCGTCGCCCTGCTCGCAGGTCCCCTGGTGCTCTTCCCCGTGAGCTCCGGCGCCGGACGCCCCCGCCCGACGCGCGCCGAGCTCCTCGGCGCGCGACAGCTGGCGCCGCGCCGCTGGGAGCTGCGCAGCGGCACTGCCGCCGTCACTCTGCTGCCCTACGTCGCCATCGACGCGGAAGAATATTCGACCTTCCTGACCCTGGCGGGCTAAGCGGCGCTAACGCCAGTCGATACGCAGCTCCTCGCCGACCGGGTGCGCCGGCAGCTGCGCCACCGCCGTGCCATCGGCCGCGAAGCTCCAGCCTGCCGCGCTCCTGCCATCGACCGTCAGGCTCGCGGGTTTCCCGGCGCCGTGCAGGCGCAGCTCGTAGGCGCGCCGCGCCGGCTGCCCGGCATAGCTGCCGCGCGCCGGTCCGATCGTGAGGTGATGCACGCCGTCCGCCGTCACCGCGTGCGTCATGCGCGTCGTTGCGTGCGCGTCCGGTGCGTCGGCATTGAGCGAGCTGCCGTCGTCCTCGTAGAGCTCGAAGGCTCCGCCACCCTGGCCGTAGACGTTGAGGATCAGCTGCCCGGGCGCCTGCTCCGGAACGATGGCGCCAGCGCGCACGAACACCGGTGTCGCATCGACCGGA
>JAGWMP010000205.1 GCA_028871705.1 Gammaproteobacteria bacterium | reverse complement strand
CCCATGGCGAAGATGGACAGCCGCGACAGCGCGCCGCCCGAGAACATGTTGACGATGCCGAGAATGGTGTTGGAACGGTCGCCGAAGAAGCGCGCCACTTCGGCCGGGTTGATGCCCGGTACCGGGATGAAGGTGCCGATGCGATAGACCACCAGCGCGCCGATCAGGAAGAAGATGCGGCTGCGGATCTCGCCGAAGCGCGCGGCATCGCCGAGCGCTGCGGCCGGATTGCTGAATGGGCTGTTCGCCATGGTGTCCGCGGTCCCTTAGCCCGCCGCCTTGGGATTCGCGGCCGGTGCGTCCTCGACCTTGCCGCCCGCGGCCTCGATGGCCGCGCGCGCGCCCTTGGTCGCCGCCACGCCCCTGAGCGTCACGGCCTTCCTGATCTCACCCGAGAGCACCACCTTGGCGCGCTCGACGTCGGGGCCGATGACGTGCGCCTTCTTCAGCGCCGCGAGGTCCACCACCGGGCCCTCGACCTTGCCGAGCTCGTGCAGGCGGACCTCGGCGCGGCTCGCCTTCAGGTCCGAGCGGAAGCCGACCTTGGGCATGCGCCGCTGCATCGGCATCTGGCCGCCCTCGAAGCCGACCTTGTGGTAGCCGCCCTTGCGGGCGCGCTGGCCCTTGGTGCCGCGGCCGCAGGTCTTGCCCTGGCCGGCGGAAGCGCCGCGGCCGACGCGCAACCGCGCGCGGCGCGCACCGGGGGCGGGTTTCAATGTGTTGAGTCGCATAAGCTTCAGGCGCCTTTCTCGACTTTGAGCAGGTGCACCGCCGTCTGGATCATGCCGCGGTTCTCCGGCGTGTCCTTCACGGTCACGCTCTGGCGAATGCGCTTGAGCCCGAGCCCGCGCGCCGAGGCCCGGATGTTGCCGAGCTGCCCGGCCAGGCTCCTGGTGAGCGTCACCTTGATCTGCTTGTCCGCCATGGTCTTCAGCCCGTGATCTCTTCGAGAGTCTTGCCGCGCTTCGCCGCGATCTCGTCCGGCGAGCGGATCTTGGCGAGCGCGTTGATGGTCGCGCGCACCACGTTGATCGGGTTGCGCGAGCCGTAGCTCTTGGCGAGCACGTTGCGCACCCCGGCGCACTCGAGCACCGCGCGCATGCCGCCGCCGGCGATGACGCCGGTGCCGTCCGAGGCCGGCTGCATGTAGACGCGGGTCGCGCCGTGCGTGCCGGTGATGGCGTAATAGAGCGAGTCGTTGCGCAACGCCACGTTGATCAGATTCTTGCGTGCCTGGGTCATGGCCTTGGAGATCGCCACCGGCACCTCGCGCGCCTTGCCGAAGCCGTAGCCGACGCGCCCGGCGTTGTCACCGACCACGGTCAGCGCGGTGAAACCGAACTGGCGGCCGCCCTTGACCACCTTCGCGGTGCGATTGACTGCGACGAGTTTCTCGACGAACTCGTCCGCGGACTGGCCCTTTTCCGTTCTTGCCATATGGTGCTACCTGCTCAGAATTCAAGGCCCGCTTCGCGGGCTGCCTCCGCGAGCGCCTTGACGCGCCCGTGGAACTGGAAACCGGACCGGTCGAAGGCCACTTTGCTGACCCCGGCGGCCCTGGCCTTCTCGGCGATCGCACGCCCGACGGCCTTGGCCGCCGCGACGTTGCCGGTGGCCTTCAGACCCTCGCGCACCTTCTCCTGCACGGTCGAGGCGGCGGCAATCACCCTGGCACCCGCCTCGGTCGTGACCTGGGCGTAGATGTGCTTCGGCGTCCGATGCACCGTGAGGCGCGCGACACCGAGCCCGCGGATGTGCGCGCGCGTCTTGATCGCGCGGCGCAGCCTGCGCTGCTTCTTGGTGGTGCTCATTTCTTCTTGCCCTCCTTGAGGGTGATCTGCTCGCCCGTGTAGCGCACGCCCTTGCCCTTGTAGGGCTCCGGCGGCCGCACGTCGCGGATCTCGGCGGCCACCTGGCCGACCTTCTGCCGGTCGATGCCCTTGACGAGGATCTCGGTCTGGCTCGGCGTCTCGATGACGATGCCTTCCGGGATCGGGAAATTCACCGGGTGTGAGAAGCCGAGCGTGAGATTCAGCGTCTTGCCCTGGACCGCCGCACGGAAGCCGACGCCGACCAGCTCGAGCTTCTTCTCGTAGCCCTTGGTCACGCCGCGCACCATGTTGGCGAGGTGTGCGCGCGTGGCGCCGGCCCGGGTGCGCGCCAGGTGCGGATCGGCGAAGCTGACCGAGAGCTTCTTCTCCTTCTCCGCCACGGTCACGCCGGGGCCGAGCGGCAGGCTCAAGGAGCCCTTGGCGCCCTTGATGGTCACCGCCTCGGCGGCGATGGTCGCGGTCACGCCCGAGGGCAGCTCGACCGGAGCTTTGGCAATTCTCGACATGATGGCTCTCTATAACCTCAGGCCACGATGCACAGGACTTCGCCGCCCTGGCCGATCGAGCGCGCCTGCTTGTCGGTCATGACGCCCTTGGGGGTCGAGACGATCACCGTCCCCATGCCCCCGAGGACCTTCGGCAGCTCGTCCTTGCCGCGATAGATGCGCAGCCCCGGACGGCTGACGCGCTCCAGGCGGTCGATCACCGGCCGGCCTTCGAAGTACTTGAGGCCGATGGTGAGCCGCGGCTTGCCGCCGTCGGCGTCGAGACGGAAGTCGGCGATGTAGCCTTCGTCCTTCAGCACCTTGGCGATCGCGGTCTTGAGGCGCGAGGAGTCGAGGTGCACCTCGGCCTTGCCCGCGGTCTGGCCGTTACGGATGCGGGTGAGGAGATCGGCAACAGGATCGGTCATGCTCATGCTGCGTTCCTCACCAGCTCGCCTTGGCCAGGCCCGGGATCTCGCCGCGCGCGGCCACCTCGCGGATCTTCACCCGCGATAAGCCGAACTTGCGGTACACGCCGCGCGAGCGGCCCGTGATGGCGCAGCGCTTGCGCTGGCGCGAGGGGCTCGCGTCCCGCGGCATCGACTGCAGGGCAGCCTGCGCCGCCGCGCGCTCCTCGGGCGAACTGCGGGGGCTGCGGATCAGCTCCTTGAGTTTCGCGCGCTTTGCCGCGTGCTTCTTCACGACGCGTGCGCGACGCTTCTCGCGCTCGACCATGCTCGTCTTTGCCATAAGTTACTTACGGAACGGGAAGTTGAATGCCTCGAGCAACGCTCGGCCGTGACGGTCGTCTTTCGCCGTCGTAGTGATCGTGATGTCCATGCCCCGGACCTGGTCGATCTGGTCGTACTGGATCTCGGGGAAAATGATCTGTTCCTTCACGCCGAGGGAATAGTTGCCCTGGCCGTCGAAGGCGCGCGCCGAGACGCCGCGGAAGTCGCGGATGCGCGGCATGGCGATGCTGATCAGGCGATCGAGGAACTCGTACATGCGAGTGCCCCGCAGCGTCACCTTGGCGCCGACCGCGAGGCCGGCGCGGATCTTGAAGGAGGCGATCGCCTTGCGTGACTTGGTCACGAGCGGCTTCTGCCCGGTGATCGCGGTCAGATCGGCGACCGCGGCGTCCATGACCTTCTTGTCGGCCACCGCCTCGCCGACGCCCATGTTGATCGTGATCTTGGCGATGCGCGGCACCTGCATCACGTTGTCGATCTTGAGCTCGGAACGCAGCTTCGGGATGACGTGCTCGCGGTAGAACGACTGCAGCCGCGGCGGCGCCGAGCGCTCGTCGGCCGGACGATGGCCATGAGCCGCGGCCGGCTTGGCCTCGGCCTGCTTGCCGCCCTCAGCCTGGCGGGCCTGCTTGTCCGCCTTCTGCTTGCCGGCGGGCTTGCCGGCCTCTTTGCCCGCAACCGCGTCAGACATCGAGCTGCTCTCCATTGGACTTGAAGAAGCGCACGCGCTTGCCGTCGGCGAGCGTCTTGATGCCGACGCGATCGCCCTTCTTCGCGGACGGATTCCAGATCGCCACCTTGGAGGCGGCGAGCGGCATCTCCTTCTCGACGATCCCGCCCTGCCGGTTGGCCTGCGGGTTCGGCTTCTGGTGCTTCTTCACGCGGTTGATGCTCTCGATCACGACGCGCCCGTCGGCCAGCACCTGCAGCACCGCGCCCTTGCGGCCCTTGTCGCGGCCCGACAGCACCACCACCTGGTCACCCTTGCGGATCTTGTTCATGACTCAAAGGACCTCGGGGGCCAGCGAGATGATCTTCATGAACTGCACGTTGCGCAGCTCACGCGTCACGGGCCCGAAGATGCGCGTGCCGATCGGCTCGAGCTTGTTGGTGAGCAGCACCGCCGCATTGCCGTCGAACTTGATGAGCGAGCCGTCGGCGCGGCGCACGCCGCGCGTGGTGCGGACCACCACCGCGTCGTAGACCTCGCCCTTCTTCACCTTGCCGCGCGGGATCGCGTCCTTGACGCTCACCTTGATGACATCGCCCACGGTCGCGTAACGGCGCCGCGTGCCGCCCAGCACCTTGATGCACATCAGGGTGCGCGCGCCGCTGTTGTCGGCGGCATTGAGCATTGTGCGCAACTGGATCATGGTCAGGCCTTCTCGACGATCTCGACCAGCCGCCACGACTTGTGGCGCGACAGCGGACGGCACGGCGTGATGACGACCAGGTCGCCCTCCTTCGAGGAGCCGTTCTCGTCGTGCGCCAGCAGCTTGGTGGTGCGGCGGATGTACTTGCCGTACGCCGGGTGCTTCACCAGGCGTTCGATCTCCACCGCGATGGTCTTCTGCATCTTGTTGCTCACTACGCGGCCGGTGAGCGTGCGCTTGCCGCGCGTGTCCACGGCCGCCTCCGCCGCGGGAGCCGCGGCCGGCGCCGGCGTCACCGCCGCCGCGGCGGCGGCAGAGGGCTGCGTCCTGGCGTGCGACTTCGCCCTGGCGGTCTTCGCCTTGGCTGATGTCTTACCGGTCCTGGCCTTCGTCGGGCTCATTTCCCCTTACCTCCGCCTGCAATCTGCCTGGCGCGCAGCGCCGTCTTGACGCGCGCGATGTTGCGCCGCGCCGAGCCGAACTGGTCGGGCTTGGGTGCCTGACCGGTCGCGCGCTGCATGCGCAGCGCGAACTGCTCCTTGCGCAGCGCCACGAGCTCGTCGCCGAGCTCCTTCTCCGAATGGGTGCGCAGCTTCTCGCGGAACTGCCGGACCTGGGCGAGTTTCATCAGCGCACCTGCCGTTTCACGAACGTGGTCGACACCGAGAGCTTCGAGCCGGCGAGACGAAACGCCTCGCGCGCCGTGATCTCGTCGACCCCTTCCATCTCGAACAACACCTTGCCGGGCTGTACGCGCGCCACGTAGTACTCGACGTTGCCCTTGCCCGAGCCCATGCGCACTTCGAGCGGCTTCTTCGAGATCGGCACATCCGGAAACACGCGGATCCAGATCTGGCCGCCGCGCTTCACGTAGCGCGCCATGGCGCGGCGCGCGGCCTCGATTTCGCGGGCCGTCATGCGCGCGCGGCTGGTCGCCTTCAGGCCGAACTCGCCGAAGGACACGTTGGCGCCGCGCGTCGCAAAGCCGGCGTTGCGGCCTTTGAACTGTTTGCGGTACTTGGTGCGTTTGGGCTGCAGCATCTCGTT
>JAGWMP010000204.1 GCA_028871705.1 Gammaproteobacteria bacterium | reverse complement strand
CCGTGGCGCACCCGGTGCAAAAGCGCCCCTGGGCGGATGCGCGCTTCGCCGCGGTGGAGCACGACTTCGTCGTGTACCTCCTCGGACGTTTTCCGGTGGTCGCGACCTATCTTGGCGGCGCGGCCTTCGATCCGCAGCTCGCCGGCGTCGATGCGCGGCTGCGCGATTACTCCCCGCAGGCGATCCGCGCCGAGGACGCGCAGCTCATGCAGTTTCGCGCCCGTTTCGCCGCGCTCGCGCCCGCGGGACTTTCCGCGCCGCGGCGCATCGACCGCTCGGTGGCGCTCGCCGAGATCGCCTTCCTCGAGCACCAGCACGGCGTGCGCCGCCTGCAGCAGAAGTCGCTCGACTCCTACGTGGACGAGCCCGCGCGCGGCGTTGACTGGCAGCTGCAGGGGATGACCGCGACGGGTGCGGCGAGCTACGGCACGGATGCCGAATGGCAGGCGCTGGTCGCGCGCGTGCGCGCGATCCCGCCGTATCTTGCGGTGGCCGAGCTGCAGCTCGCCGCCGGGATCGCCGCGCACAACGTGCCGGACCGCCGCGTGCTCGGCGATTTCGGCGTGCATGGCGCCGCCGCCGATGCCGATTACTTCGCGACGGCCCTGCCGCAGCTCGCCGCCGCGGGCCTCGCCTCGGCGCAGCGCGAGGCGCTGCTGCGTGAGCTGCGCGCGGCGGGTGAGGCCGCCGCCGCCGCCTACCGGCATCTCGCCGCGATGGTGGCCGAGGCGTTCTTCGCGGGCACCGCCGGCGGGGAGCCGGTGCTCAAGGAGGCCTACCGCACCGACCGCTTCGCGCTCGGGGAGAGCGAGTACGACTGGGCGCTGCGCAACAACCTGCATCTCACCAGCACGGCGGGCGAGCTCTACGCGCAGTCCTGGCCCGCGGTGGAAGCGACGCGCGCCGAGATGATCGCGCTGGCGCGCAGCATCGCCGCCGCGCATGAGTGGCCGGCGCCGGGGGCGGGCGCCGCGCTGGTGCGTGCGGTGCTCGGCGAGCTCGGCCGCGAGGCGCCGCAGAGCGACGCCGAGATGCTGGACGGCTACCGGCGCGCCGGCGCGCGGCTCGTCGATTACGCGCGCGCCACGCACCTCTTCGACGTGCCGGCGGACTATCGTCTGGAAGTGCTGCCGACGCCGCCGCCGCTGCGCGCCTCGGTGCCGGTCGGCGGCTACTACCCGGCGCCGCCCTTCAGGCCCGCGGGCGCCGGGCGCTTCTACATCACCCCGACCGGCGACAACGTGCCGTCGCTGCGCACCGAGCACAACTACGCCGCGATCCCCGACAACGCCGCGCACGAGGGCTTTCCCGGCCACGACTGGCACTTCCGCGTGATGCGCCGGTACCGCGAGCAGATCTCGCCGTTGCGCTGGCTGCTGCCCGGCGCGGTCGAGGATTCCTCCTCGATGTGGCAGGACTCGATGGCCACCGAAGGGTGGGCGTTGTACTCCGAGGCGCTGCTGGCGGAAGCGGCGCCCGGCGCGCCGCACGGCTTCTACACGCCCGAGGAGCGGCTCTATCAGCTGCGCGGCAAGCTGCTGCGGGATTTGCGGGTGCGCATCGACACCGGCATCCATACCGGGCGGCTCGGCTTCGAGGAAGCGGTGACGCTCTACTCCGAGGTGGTGGATTTCCTGCCGGGCGGGTGCCGCGATCCGGCCGCGCTCAAACTCGACCTCAAGCAGGCGAGCTGCGGCGCGGCGCGCGCCGCGCTCACGCGCTATGCGCGCTGGCCGACGCAGGCGATCACCTACCGCGCGGGCAAGGAGCAGATCCTGGCGTTGCGCCGCCGGGCGCAGCTCGAGCTCGGCGCGCGCTTCTCAGCGCAGCGCTTCCACCTCGAGTTCATGAAGCAGGGGCCGATTCCCGCCGGCTACTTCGGCGACGAGCTGCTGCGTACGCTGCGCACGCACTGATTCGGCACGCTGGCGCGCGCCGGCTGCCCGGCGCTTCAGGTGGCGGTGGCGGTCTGGCAGAAGAACAGGTACGCGGGCAGCAGGTTGAGCGGCTCGAACTTGCGGGCGACGTAATCGAAGGTGCGCTTCAGGTCCGCGAGCGCGCGCGTCGTGAACTGGAACACGAGGAACGTGCCCCCCGGCGCGAGCACCGCGCGGGTCGCGTGCAGGATGCGCTCGCGCAGCGCGCCGGGCATCGAGCCGAGCGGGATGCCGGAGATGATGTAGTCGGCCTCGCGCGCACCGTGACGGCAGAGGATCTCCTCGACCGCTTCCGCCGAATCCTCCACCACGCGCAGCCGCGGGTCGGTCAGCGCGCCGCGCAGGTAGGCGACGAAGTCCGTGTTGGTCTCGATCGCGATCAGCAGCGCATCCGGGCGCATGCGCCGCAGCACCTCGGCGGTGATCACGCCGACCCCCGGGCCGTATTCGACGATGACGCGCGCGCGTGTCCAGTCGACCGGGGACAGCAGCTCGCGGATCAGGAAGCGCGAGCTCGGCACGATCGAGCCGAGCATGCGCGGATGGCGGAAGAAGTTGCGCGCGAACAGCAGCACGTGGCCGTCGCGAATCGCAGGCGCCGTCTCTCGGTGGTCGTTCACGTCATACCCCCGGCCGCGGTACAGGCTGAGTACTCTACCATTGTGATCCTTCAGCCCCCGGCGCGTTTTGCCGCGTAGCCGAGCCTGAGGAGCTCGGCCACCAGGCGGTCGCGGTGCTCGCCCTGGATCTCGATGGCGCCGTCGCGCACGCCCCCGCCCGCGCCGCACAGGCGTTTCAGGCGTGTCGCGAGCTCCTCGAGCGCCGCGGGCGCGAGCGGCAACCCATGGATTACCGACACGCCCCTGCCGCCGCGCCCCGCCACTGCGCGGCCGACGCGCACGCGCGGCGGGCCGGATGCGGGCACGGCCGGTGGCACGGGCGGCTTATGTCCCGCCGTGCGCAGCACGACTCCCCGGAAGGTGGCTCGCGGCTTCACGAGTACTCCACTCGTAGTGTTACCGGTGTGAGGCGATTACAATCCTGCCGAAGCCAGGTCCGCTACTCAACCTTCAGCCGAAACGGCCCCATGACCCCACGCTCGCGCCTGCACGTTCCCGAGCCTCCGGCACGCCCCGGGCAGGAGCCCGACTTCAGCTACGTGCAGATCTCGCCCGCGGGCGCGACGCCCCGGCCGGACGTGACCGCCACGGCGCGCGAGATCGAACCGCTGGCGCTCGGCATGGTGCGGGTGCTCGACGAGGAGCAGCGCGCGGTCGGGCCGTGGAACCCGCACCTCGAGCCCGGCGAGCTGCAGGTGGGGCTGCGGCACATGCTGCTCACGCGCCTCTTCGACGACCGCATGCAGAAGATCCAGCGCCAGGGACGCATCTCCTTCTATATCAAGTCGACCGGCGAGGAAGCCGTGGCGGTCGCGGCCGGCATGGCGCTGCAGCCGACCGACATGCTGTTCCCGTCCTATCGGCAGCAGGGCCTGCAGGTACTGCGCGGCCGCAATCTCGTCGACCTCATGTGCCAGTGCCTGTCCAATACGCACGACATGTGCAAGGGCCGGCAGATGCCCATCATGTATCACTGGGGCAGCGGCAACATCTTCTCGATCTCGGGCAATCTCGCCACGCAGTTCCCGCAGGCGGTGGGCTGGGCGATGGCCGCGGCCATCAAGGGCGAGGACCGCATCGCCGCGAGCTGGATCGGCGAGGGCTCGAGCGCCGAGGCCGACTTTCACTACGCCATGACTTTCGCCGCGGTGTATCAGGCACCCGTGATCCTCAACCTGGTGAACAACCAGTGGGCGATCTCCACCTTCCAGGGGTTCGCGGGCGGGGAGCACAAGACCTTCGCGCAGCGCGGCCCGGGCTACGGCATCCCCGGCATCCGCGTCGACGGCAACGATTTCCTCGCGGTGTACGCGGTCACGCAGTGGGCCGCGCAGCGCGCCCGCCAGAGCGGCGGGCCGACGCTCATCGAGCACGTGACCTATCGCGCCGCGGCGCACTCCACCAGCGACGATCCGGCGCGCTACCGTCCCAAGGAAGAGTGGCGCGCCTGGCCGCTCGGTGACCCGGTGACGCGCCTCAAGCAGCATCTGATCGCCCTCGGCGAATGGTCCGAGGAGCGCCACGCGCAGCTCGAGAAGGAGCTCGAAGCACACGTCACCGCCTGCTGGAAGGAAGCCGAGAGCTACGGCACCCTGACCGGCGGCCCGGCGCTCGATCCGCTCACCATGTTCGAGGACGTGTTGAAGGAGATGCCGCCGAATCTCAAGGAGCAGCAGCGCGAGCTGCGCGCGCTGCGCGAGGCGGAAGGCACCGGGCGGGCCACGACGCCGAGCTCCTCCGCGGCGGGCAAGGGCTGAAGCCATGGCACGCATGAACATGGTCCAGGCGCTCAATTCCGCCATGGACGTGATGCTGGCGCGCGACCCGCGCGTCGTCGTGCTCGGCGAGGACGTCGGTTATTTCGGCGGCGTGTTCCGCGCCACCGACGGGCTGCAGCGCAAGCACGGCCAGCATCGGGTGCTCGACACGCCGATCGCCGAGGGCGGCATCATCGCGACCGCGATCGGCATGGGCGTGAACGGGCTCAAGCCCGTCGCCGAGATCCAGTTCGCCGACTACATCTATCCGGGCTACGACCAGGTGGTGAGCGAGCTCGCGCGGCTGCGTTACCGCTCCGCCGGCGATTTCTCCGCTCCGGTCACCATCCGCACGCCCTGCGGCGGCGGCATCCGCGGCGGCCAGACCCACTCGCAGAGCCCGGAGGCGATCTTCACCCACGTGTGCGGCATCAAGGTGGTGATGCCCTCCAATCCCTACGACGCCAAGGGCCTGCTCATCAGCTCCATCGAGGGCGATGATCCGGTGGTGTTCTTCGAGCCCAAGCGTCTCTACAACGGGCCCTTCGACGGCGATCCGCACAAGCCCGCGGTCCCCTGGAGCGCGCACGTGCGCGGCGAGGTGCCCGAGGGCCATTACACCGTGCCGCTCGGCCGCGCCGAGGTGGTGCGCCCGGGCAAGGATGTGAGCGTGCTCGCCTACGGCACCATGGTGCACGTCGCCGAGGCGGCGGTGCGTGCCACCGGCATCGACGCGGAGATCGTGGACGTGCGCACCATGGCGCCGCTCGATGTGGATACGCTCTGCACCTCGGTGTGCAAGACCGGCCGCTGCGTGGTGGTGCACGAGGCGACGCGCTTCAGCGGTTACGGCGCCGAGCTCGTCGCGACGGTTCAGGAGCATTGCTTCTGGAACCTCGAGGCGCCGGTTCAGCGGGTCACGGGCTGGGACACTCCCTATCCGCATGCCTTCGAGTGGGACTATTTTCCCGGACAGGCGCGCATCGCCGCGGCGCTCAGACAGGTGATGGAGGCCGCATGAGCCGCTACGTGTTCAAGCTGCCGGATCTCGGTGAAGGCACGGTGGAGGCGGAGATCGTCGGCTGGCGCGTGAAGCCGGGCGACAGCGTCGCCGAGGACGACGTCGTCGTCGAAGTCATGACGGAAAAAGCGGCGGTCGAAGTGCCGGCGCCGGT
>JAGWMP010000203.1 GCA_028871705.1 Gammaproteobacteria bacterium | reverse complement strand
GAACGGAGTGCTGTAGGTGAGCGAGCGCGGCAGGAGCCTCACCAGGAAGTCCGGCACCGGCTTGAAGGAGCCGGTGCGGGTGAGGATGCGGAACTCGTCCTCGGTCGCCGGCACCTTCATGCCGGGGTACTCGCTGCGCCATTCAGGCAGCAGCGCCTCGAGGGGACCTGGCTCGAGCACCGCGCCGGAGAGCGAGTGGGCGCCGACGGCCGAGCCCTTCTCGAGCACGCACACGTTCAGCGCGGGCTTCAACTGCTTCAGGCGGATCGCACAGGCGAGTCCCGCGGGTCCCGCACCCACGATGACTGCGTCGTACTCCATGACGTCCCGCTCGATCGCGGCCGCTTCGGTGTTCGCTTCGCTCAAGGCTCCCCCCAGGCGTCCCGGGGCCGCGCGCCGGGCGGCCCAGGACAACAGCTTACTTCGGCTGCAGGCGGATCGCGCCGTCGAGACGCAGCGTCGTTCCGTTCAGCATCGGGATCTCGAACACCGAAGCGACGAGTTGCGCGAACTCCTCGGGCTTGCCGAGCCGCGCCGGGAAGGGCACCTGGGCGCCGAGGGAGTCCTGCACGTCCTGCGGCATGCCGTCCATCATCGGCGTGTGGAACAACCCGGGCGCGATCGAGACGCAGCGGATCCCGAAGCGTGCCAGCTCGCGGGCGATCGGCAGTGTCATGCCGGCGACCGCCGCCTTGGTGGCCGAGTAGGCCACCTGGCCGATCTGGCCCTCGAAGGCGGCGACCGAGGAGGTATGGATCAGGAGGCCCCGCTCGCCGTCGGCTCCCGGGGCATTGTGCTGCATGAGGGCGGCGGCCGCCTTGTCGCAGAGAAAGGTGCCGATCAGGTTGATGTGGATCACCCTGGTGAAGAACTCCCCCGCCATCGGCCCCTGCTTGCCGAGCACCCGTCCCGCGCCGATCACGCCGGCGCAGTTGACCAGGAGATTGATGCTGCCCATGCGCGCGGCGGCGGCCTCCATGGCCGCATTCACCTCGGCCTCGGACGTGACGTCGCAGCGCACGAAGCCGGCGTTGGCGCCGAGCGCGGCGGCGGCGGCCATGCCCGGGCCCTCCTGCACATCGAGCATCACGACCTTGCCGCTGGCGGCGGTCACATGACGCGCGACCGCGTTCCCTAAGCCGGAAGCGCCGCCGGTGACGACGGCGCGGGCATCGCGGATCTTCACTTGACGACCTCGATCGCGAGCGCCACGGCCTCGCCGCCGCCGATGCACAGGGAGGCGATGCCGCGCTTCAAGCCCCGCCGGCGCAGCGCATGCGTGAGCGTCGTGAGGATGCGCGCGCCGGTCGCGCCGATCGGATGTCCGAGCGCGCAGGCGCCGCCATTGACGTTGACGCGCGCGTGATCGATGTCGATGTCGCGCATCGCCGCCATGGTCACGACCGCGAACGCTTCGTTGATCTCGTAGAGATCGGCGTCGTGCGGCTTCCAGCCGAGCTGCTTGAGCACCCTGGTGATGGCGCCGACCGGGGCGGTGGTGAACCATTCCGGTTCGTGCGCCTGGCTCGCCCAGGCGAGCACGCGGGCGAGCGGCTTGACGCCGCGCGCCGCGGCGGTCTCGCCCTTCATGATCACCAGCGCCGCCGCGCCGTCGGAGATCGAGGAGGAGCTCGCCGCCGTCACGGTGCCGTCCTTGTTGAAGGCGGGCTTCATGGTGGCGATCTTGCTGACGTCGCAGGTGCCCGGGGTCTCATCGCGCGCGATCACGGTGTCGCCCTTGCGGCCCTTGACGGTCACCGGCGTCACCTCGCCGTCGAACTCGCCCTTCTCGAGCGCCGCCATGGCGCGCCGCACCGACTCGGTGGCGAAGGCGTCCTGCTGGGCGCGCGTGAAGCCGTACTTGGCGGCCGTGGCGTCGGCGAAGAAGCCCATCGACTTGCCGTCGAAGGGGCTCGTGAGGCCGTCGCGCAGCATGTGATCGATCACCTCGCCCGGCCCCATGCGATAGCCGGTGCGTGCCTTGGCGAGCAGGTAAGGCGCGTTGCTCATCGACTCGAGCCCGCCGGCGAGGATGACCTCGGCGGTCCCGGCGCGGATCTGCTCGGCGGCCATCATGACGGCCTTCAGCCCCGAGCCGCACATCTTGTTGATGGTGGTGGCGGGCACCGACTGCGGGATGCCGCCGCCGAGCGCCGCCTGCCGTGCGGGCGCCTGACCGAGGTTGGCCGGCAGCACGCATCCCATGATGACCTCCTGGAGGTCGCCGGGGGCGATGCCGGCGGACTCGACCGCGGCCCGGACGGCGGCGCTGCCGAGCTGCACGGCGCTCAAGGGGGAGAGGGCGCCGAGAAACGCCCCGATGGGGGTGCGCCTGGCGGATGCGATGACGACGTCTGCGGGAGTCATGGTGGAAGCCTCGTGGTTCAGCGGGCGATGCGCACCCGGCGCCGGAGTGAGGCGCGCGGTGCGGCCTGGGAGGCGCTGCGCGGCTGCAGGCCACCCTCGAATAAAGTGACGAAGGCCGCCGCGATCTCGGCGGGCGTCAGCGACTGGTCCTCGCGGTACCAGTGGGCGATCCAGTTGAGCGCGCCGGCGAGGGCGAACGCGGTCATCTTAGGATCGCAGGACCCGATCGAGCCGTCCTCCAGCCCCTCGCGGATCAGGCGGCGGATTCCCTGGTCGATCTCGGACTTGAGTGCCTTGATGTGGCGGCTCATGGCGGGGGAGAGGTCCTGGTCCTCGGCGCGCACCATGCACCAGCCGAACTCGGACGCCACCGCCTCGCCGTAGTGGCGCAGCACGGCGCTCAGCCGCTCGCGGCCCGTCGCCTGCCGGTCCTTCACCTCGCGGAACGCCGCGCGAATGGGCTCGACGCCGGCGAGGAAGCACTGGAACAGCAGGTGCTCCTTGTTGGTCACGTAGTAGTAGACGGTGGGCTTGGTGACCTCGAGCGCCGCGGCGATGTCATCGAGGGAGGTGTTGTGGTAGCCCTTGTGGTTGAAGGCGCGCGCCGCCGCGCGGATCACGGCTTCGCGCTTGACCTCGCGATCGCGCCGGCGCGCGCGCCACGGGGAGGCGCTCGCGGCGGCGGACTTGGCCTGGGGGGCGGCACTGGCGCGGCGGCTGTTCATGGGTGCGCGGAGTATTATAGCGGCGCTGCGGGGGCGGGCTTGACCCTGGGCGGGACGGTCGCCACCTGGCTCCCCGCGCCGCGTTGACCCGTCTCTCGAGGCTCGATCATACTCATGAGTAGATATTCTACCCGAGAGTAAATAACCAGTGAACGCCCCCCTCAAGGGTGGCGCCGCCGCGGCGGCGCCCGGTGCCGAGCACTCCGGCAGGCCGCCGCTGCGATTCGTCTCGGCCGCCTCGCTGTTCGACGGCCACGACGCCGCCATCAACATGATCCGCCGGCTGCTGCAGGCGCGCGGCGCCGAGGTCGTGCACCTCGGCCACAACCGCAGCGTGGCCGACATCGTGCGCGCGGCCATCGACGAGGATGCGGATGCGATCGCGGTGAGCTCCTACCAGGGCGGTCACAATGAATACTTCACCTACATGGTGGACATGCTGCGCGAGCGCGGCTATCCGCACATCCGCGTAGTGGTCGGCGGCGGCGGCACCATCGCGCCGGGGGAGATCGAGGCGCTCGAGCGCCACGGGGTCGAGAAGATCTACACGCCCGAGGACGGGCGGCGGCTCGGCCTCGCCGGCATGATCGACGATGTGTTCACGCGCCTCGCCGCGGTGGTGAAGCCCCCGTACGAGCTGCGCCCGCTCAATGCCCGCGATCACGGGCTCGTGGCACGCACCATCTCGGTACTGGAGGGCGCCGCGGCCGAGGAGGCCCAGGCCGAGCAGATCCGCCGCGCGCTGGCGCGCTCGCGGCACCGCGCGCCGGTGATCGGCATCACCGGTACCGGGGGCGCGGGCAAGTCGAGCCTGACGGACGAGCTGCTCGCGCGCCTGACGCGCGCCTTTCCCAAGGCACAGATCGCGGTGGTGGCGATGGATCCGACGCGCCGGCGCAGCGGCGGCGCGCTGCTCGGCGACCGCATCCGCATGAACAGCCTCGCCTCCGAGAACATCTACATGCGCTCGCTCGCGACGCGGCGGGCGCACAGCGCCACCGCGGCGGTGCTGCGCGAGGTGATCCAGCTGTACCAGGCCTGCGGCTTCGATCTGGTCCTGGTCGAGACCGCCGGCACCGGTCAGTCGGACACCGAGATCGTCGATCTCGTCGACCTGTCGCTGTACGTCATGACGAGCGAGTACGGCGCGGCGAGCCAGCTCGAGAAGATCGACATGCTCGATTACGCCGACTTCATCGTACTCAACAAGAGCGAGAAGCGCGGCGCCGAGGACAGCCTGCGCGACGTGCGCAAGCAATGGCGGCGCAACCATCCCGAGCGCGCCAGGCTCCCCGATGCGCAGCTGCCGGTGTTCCCCACGATCGCGAGCCGCTTCAACGATCCGGGCGTGAACCGGCTGTTCGCCGCGCTGTGCGGCGCGCTCGCCGCGAAGCACATCGGTGCCGGCGAATGGCAGCTGGCGGACGCGGGCGACACCGCGCTCCATGCGCGTGCGCCGCTCATCCCGGGCGCGCGGACCCGTTATCTCGCCGACATCGCCCACGGCGGACGTGCGGCGCGCGTGCGCGCCGAGGAGCAGTCGCAGGCGGCGCGGCGCGCCTACGGGCTGTACGAGTCTCTCAAGAGCCTGCACGACGCGCGCCTGCCGGCGGCTCTCGAGCGCTTCCCGCAGGACGCCCTCGAGGAGCGCGGCGCCGATGCCACGCGGCGCGAGCTGCGCGCCGCCTACAACCGCGCGCTCGATGAGATCGGCGCCGAGGGCGTGGCGGAGCTCAAGGGCTGGCCCGAGCGCATGCGCTCGGCCACCGACGCCACCTACTCCTACAAGGTGCGCGAGCGCACCGTGAAGGGCGAGAACTACACCGAGAGCCTCTCACGCTCGCCGATCCCGAAGCTCGCCGTGCCCCGCCTGCGCGACTGGGGCGAGGTGCTGCACTTCCTGCTCACCGAGAATCTTCCCGGCGCCTATCCCTACACCGGCGGCGTGTATCCCTACCGGCGCGAGGAGGAGGATCCGACCCGCATGTTCGCCGGCGAGGGAGGGCCGGAGCGTACCAACCGCCGCTTCCATTACCTGGCGCACGGGCACGGCGCGGCGCGCCTCTCGACCGCCTTCGATTCGACCACGCTCTACGGCGAGGATCCGGACACCCGGCCCGACGTCTACGGGCGTACCGGCAACTCGGGCGTGTCGATCGCGACGCTCGATGACATGAAGAAGCTCTATTCGGGCTTCGATCTGTCCTCGCCCTCGACCTCCGTCTCGATGACCATCAACGGGCCGGCGCCTATGCTGCTCGCGATGTTCATGAATACGGCGGTCGACCAGCAGGTCGAGCGCTACCTCAAGGCCGAAGGGCGCTGGAACGCCGCCGCGCAGCGCATCGCGGCGCTGCATGCCGCGCGCGCCGCGCCCGGCGTGCCGCCGCCCGCCTACCGCG
>JAGWMP010000202.1 GCA_028871705.1 Gammaproteobacteria bacterium | reverse complement strand
GAGTCCGCCGTGGGCGGCGAGAGCGACAGCATCGCGCCCGATCCGCTCAATCCCCAGATCGTCTTCGGCGGGCGCGTCGAGCGCCTCGACCTGCGCAGCCAGCAGAAGGTGAGCGTGCCGCCGACACTCGCCTACCCCGATCTGTATCGCGGCACCTGGACACTGCCGCTCACCTTCAGCCCCGCCGACCCGCACGCGCTCTACTTCGCCAACCAGCGCATCTTCCGCACCACCGATCGCGGCCGGCACTGGCAACCGGTGAGCACGGACCTGAGCCGCGAGAACCCCGCGACGCCCGCGAGCCTCGACGCCGCCACCGTGGCCGATCACGACAGCATCGGCGCGCGGCGCGGCGTGGTGTATGCGCTCGGTCCCTCGCCGCTCGATGCGGCGCAGCTGTGGGCCGGCACCGACGACGGGCTGGTGTGGCGCACCGTGGACGGCGGCGCTCACTGGAAGAACGTCACTCCCGGCGCGCTCACCGCCTGGTCGAAGGTCGGCGTGATCGAGCCCTCGCACTTCGACGGCACGAGCGCCTACATCGCCGTCGACCGCCACCGGCTCGACGATCCGCGGCCGTACATCTACCGCACGCACGACGGCGGGGCGAGCTGGACGCTGATCGTGGATGGCATCGCCGGCGGCGCGCACGACTCGGTGAACGTGGTGCGCGAGGATCCCGTGCACCGCGGACTGCTCTACTGCGGCACCGAGCACGGCGTGTACGTCTCGCTCGACGACGGCGCTCACTGGCAGCCGTTGCAGCAGAACCTGCCGCGCACCTCGGTGCGCGACCTGGTCGTGCACGGCGCCGATCTCGTCATCGCCACCCACGGCCGCGGCTTCTGGATCATGGACGACGTGACGCCGCTGCGCGTGCTCGCGGACGAGAGCGGCGGCGGCACGCGGCTGCTGCCGCCGGCGACCGCGCTGCGCGTGCGGCCGACCGGCTTCATCGGCTCGCCGATGCCGAAGGACGAGCCGCGCGGCGAGAATCCGCCCGCCGGCGCCACCCTCGACTACCGCCTCGACGCCGCCGTGAGCGGACCCGTCGAGCTCACGATTCTCGACGCCCGCGGCGCCCTCGTGCGCACCTTCAGGAGCGACGATCCGGCGTCCACTCCCGATCTCACCAGGTCGGTGATCGCGCCCGAGTGGCTCGCCGCGCCGGCACGGCTCGCAGCCGAGCCGGGTGCCCACCGCTTCCACTGGGACCTGCACTATGCGGCGCGCTCGCAGCTCGCGGAGCCGGATTCCGAGGAGCCCGAGGAAGGCGTCTGGGCGCCGCCGGGCGGCTACCTGGTGGAGTTGAAAGCCGGCGGCCATGAATACCGCGAGAAGCTCACCGTCGCGCCCGATCCGCGCGTCACACTGCCCGTCAGCGCCTACGCGCGCCAGTTCGCGCTCGCCCGCGACATCGAGAGCGCACGCGTCGAGATCGCGGCAGCGCTCGCCGAGTCGGCGCGCATCGACGCCGCCATGCGCGCCCCGCACCAGGTCACCGGTCCCGACACCGGCGCGGCGCTGGTCGCCGCGCTCGCGGCCGCGGAGCAAGAGCTGCGTACGATCAGCGATGCCGCACCCGAGAAGCGCTCGCCCGATTCGATCGGCCTGCCGCCGACGACGGTCGCGGGACTGCGCTATCTCGAGGCGGCGTTCCACAACCTCGCGCACGCGGTCGACGGCGCCGACGCGGCGCCGAGCGCGGACGCCGAGCTCGGCTACACCCGGCACCGCGCGCTGCTCGATGCGGCGCTCGCGAAATGGGCCGCCTTCAAGAGCGGCCCGCTGGTGCGCCTCAACGCAGCTCTCGCATCGATCGGCAACGCCACCATCACACCCTGAAGCGATGTACACCAACCACCTGAGCGGCGAGACCAGCCCTTATCTGCTGCAGCACGCGCACAACCCCGTGGAGTGGTACCCGTGGGGGAACGAGGCGCTCGAGCGCGCGCGGCGCGAGCGCAAGCCGATTCACCTGAGCATCGGCTATGCCGCCTGCCACTGGTGCCACGTCATGGCGCACGAGAGCTTCGAGGACGAGGCCACCGCGCGGCTCCTCAACGAGAACTTCGTCAACATCAAGGTCGACCGCGAGGAGCGGCCCGACATCGACCGCATCTACCAGATCGCGCAGCAGATGCTGACGCAGCGCGGCGGCGGCTGGCCGCTCACCATGTTCCTGGCGCACGACGACCAGCGCCCGTTCTTCGGCGGCACGTACTTCCCGCGGGAGGCGCGCTACGGGCTGCCGGGCTTCAGGGACCTGCTGCCGCGGGTGGTCGAGTTCTACCGCAGCCACGAGCCGCAGATGCGTGCCCAGAACGCGGCGCTCGTTGCGGCGCTCGGGGACATCAACCCGCCGCCCGCCCCCGCGAGCACCGCGCTCACCGACGCGCCTTTGAGGAGCTGCCGGGCGCAGCTCGCGCAGAACTTCGACCTCCGCTACGGCGGCTTCGGCGGGGCACCGAAATTCCCGCAGCCGAAGGCGCTCGAGCGGCTGCTGCGCGACTGGCGCGCGAGCGCGCCGGGGGCGGAAGCGGGGCTGCAGTCGCTCTACATGGCGAGCTTCAGCCTGCGGCACATGGGCGAAGGCGGCATCTTCGACCAGCTGGGCGGAGGCTTCTGCCGCTACGCGGTCGATGAGCGCTGGATGATCCCGCACTTCGAGAAGATGCTCTACGACAACGGCGCACTCCTCGCCCTCTATGCGAATCCCTCGCTGATCACCGCCGACCTGTTCTTCGGACAGGTCGCGCTCGAGACCGCCGGCTGGGCGCTGCGCCGGATGCAATCGCCCGAGGGCGGCTTCTACTCGAGCCTCGATGCCGACTCCGAGGGTCACGAAGGCAAGTTCTACGTGTGGGACCGCGAGGAGGTGCGCAGCGCGCTCAGCGCCGAGGAGTTCGCGGTGTTCGCGCCACGCTACGGCCTCGACCAGCCGCCGAACTTCGAGGGCCGCTGGCACCTGTACGTCGCGGCGACCGTGGAGCAGATCGCGGCGGCCCTGCAGCGCGCGCCGGCCGAGGTGGCGGCACTGCTCGGGAGCTCACGCTCGCGGCTGCTCGCGCTGCGCGCGCAGCGCGTGAGTCCGGGGCGCGATGAGAAGATCCTCACCTCGTGGAATGCGCTGATGATCCGCGGGCTCGCGATCGCCGCGCGCGTGCTGCGCCAGGACGCCCTGGCAGCCGCGGCCGGCCGCGCGCTGGATTTTCTGCGCGCGCAGCTCTGGCGCGACGGACGGCTGCTCGCCACTTACAAGGACGGGCGTGCCCACCTCAACGCCTACCTCGATGACTACGTGTATCTGGTGGATGCGGTCCTCGAGCTGCAGCAGCTGCGCTTTCGCGCCGACGAGCTCGAGTTCGCCCGGCAGCTGATCGAGGTGGTGCTCGGGCATTTCGAGGATCCCGCCGCGGGCGGCTTCTTCTTCACCTCCGACGACCACGAGCAGCTCATCCACCGCCCGAAGAGCTTCAGCGACGACGCCACGCCCTCGGGCAACGGCATCGCGGCACTGGTGCTGCAGCGGCTCGGCTACCTGCTCGGCGAGCCGCGCTATCTCACGGCGGCCGAGCGCACGCTGCGCGCCGCCTGGCCGGCGCTCGAGAAGCAGCCGCCGGCGCACGCAACGCTGGTCAATGCGCTGGAAGAGCTGCTGCAGCCGCCGGAAATCGTCATCCTGCGCGGTGAGCCCGCGGCGATCGAAGGCTGGCAACGCGAGCTCGCGCAGATTTTTGCACCGCGGCGGCTGGTGCTGGCGATCCCCGCCGATGCGGACGGCCTGCCGCCGGCGCTGGCGGAAAAGACGCCGCGCGGCGCGGCCGTGGCTTACGTATGCCGTGGCAGCACCTGCTCGGCGCCGGTCGAATCGCTCCCGGCGCTCATCGCAAATCTCCACGCCGATAGGGCGGTGCTCGCGGTGCCGCCAGGCGGGTCAGGCGCCGCGACACTTCAGTAAAGCCCTCGGGGCGCAGGGCGTAGAGCCGCATCGGGCCCTCTTTCCAAGTGTGCAGCAGCCCCGCCTGTTCCAGGACTCTCAGGTGATGGACGATCGTCGATGCGGCAAGAGGCGCGAGCTCGAGGAACGTGTCCAGTCGCACTTCACCGCTGTTCCGAAGCACGTCGAGGAACCACAGCCGCGTCGGATCGCCGAGCGCGCCAAATATCGGGCTGAGCTTGCGCTCGTCAAACACTCATTGAGTATGAGGAGCCGCGTGAGAGGTTCCACCTGGGCATTGTTTCGATAAGCATCGAAATTTGCCCCGGTGAGGCCCTCCAGGAGGCCTCCTGAGGGCGTATTTCGATCGTTATCGAACAGGGACTCGTTAAGGCCCTCCACGGGGCCTCCCGCGGTGCAAGTTTCGATGGCTCTCGAAACTACGCCACGCGAAACATGCCACGCCGCCTCTCGCGCTCGCCCCACCCGGCGCCCTACTCCGGCAGCATCTCGCCCGAGCCGCCGAACTCCTTGGGAAAGTCCTTGAGCTTCGGCAGGCCGTCGCGCATGCGCAGCACCGTCTCCTGGTAGTTGACGTGCACGCCGGGCGTGAACTTCAGCGCCGGCAGCATCGCCGCGAAGACGTCGGTGAGCTTGAGCGGCGGATGCTCGGTGAACAGATGCCCGCCGCAGGTCTTGCACCACTTGCGATAACTCACCGGCGTCTTGTTGTAGGTGCCGATGTTGTCCGCGCCCCTGGTCACCCTGACGGCGGTCGGCTGCCAGAGAGTGAAGGCGTTCACCGGCCCCGCCGACCAGTGACGGCAGGACTCGCAGTGACAGTAGCCCATGACCACCGGCTCGCCGGTGACGGTGAACTCGACCGCGCCGCAGAAGCATTTGCTCTTGTATTCAGCCATCGTCTACCCCCCCTGAAATCCGCAGACTAGGACAGCAGCTCGACGTTGCCGCCGATGGCGGCGGTATTGATGGTGAGCGTGCGCTCGTTCGCGAAGCGCAACAGGTAGTGCGGGCCGCCGGCCTTGGGGCCGGTGCCCGAGAGGCCCTGGCCGCCGAAGGGCTGCACGCCGACTACGGCGCCGATCATGTTGCGGTTCACGTAGGTGTTGCCGACCGGCAGCGCCTGGAACACGTGGTTGGCGATGCTCTCCAGGCGGCTGTGCACGCCGAGCGTGAGCCCGTAGCCGGTGCCGCGGATCGCCGCCAGCACCTCGGGCAGCTGATCGCTGCGGTAACGCGCCACGTGCAGGATGGGACCGAACTCCTCGCTCTTGAGCTGATCGAGCGCGCGCAGCTCGAACATCTGCGGCGCGAAGAAGTGCCCGGCCGCGGCCAGCGCCGGGTCGAGCTCGCAGGCATAGAGGAGCTTCGCCTCGGCGCGCATGCGCTCGGCGTGACGCACGAGCCGCGCGCGCGCCGCTTCCGAGATCACCGGACCCACATCCGTCGAGAGCTCGGCCGGGGAGCCGATGCGCAGCACGCGCATCGCGCCGACCAGCATCTCGATGACGCGATCGGCGATCTCCTCCTGCAGATACAGCACGCG
>JAGWMP010000201.1 GCA_028871705.1 Gammaproteobacteria bacterium | reverse complement strand
TGGCGCTCGGCGGTGAGTACGGCGGCGCGGCGACTTACGTGGCCGAGCATGCCCCGTTCGGCAAGCGCGGGCTCTATACCAGCTGGATCCAGACCACGGCGACGCTCGGCCTGTTCCTGAGCCTGCTCGTGATTCTCTTCACCCGCATGCTGCTCGGCGATGCCTTCGACACCTGGGGATGGCGCATCCCGTTCCTCGCCTCCGCGATCCTGCTGATCGTGTCGGTGTACATCCGGATGTCGCTCGATGAGTCGCCGGTGTTCCTCGAGATGAAGCAGGAAGCGACGCTCTCCAAGGCGCCGCTCACGGAGTCCTTCGCGCGCTGGGGCAACCTCAAGATCGTCATCCTGGCGCTGCTCGGCGCGACCGCCGGCCAGGCGGTCGTGTGGTACGGCGGCCAGTTCTATGCGCTCTTCTTCCTGCAGCAGGTTCTCAAGGTCGACGTCAAAACGGCGAGCTACCTGATTGCCGCGGCGCTGGCGATTGCCACGCCGTGCTTCATTCTCTTCGGCTGGCTGTCGGATCGCATCGGCCGCAAGCGCATCGTGCTGGCGGGCTGTCTCCTCGCGGCGGTCACCTACGTGCCGATCTTCGAGGGCATCACGCACTATGCGAACCCGGCGATCGAGAGCGCGGTGGCGGCTTCCCCGGTGACGGTGGTGGCCGACCCCAACGCCTGCACCTTCCAGTTCGACCCCGTCGGCAAGAAGACCTTCCGCCAGTCGTGCGACGTGGCCAAGGCGGCGCTTGCCAAGACGGGCGTGCCGTACTCGAACGAGGCGGCCCCGGCGGGGTCCCTCGCCCGGGTGCGTATCGGCACCACCGAGATTCCATCGGTCGAAGGCGCGATGCTGTCGCCGGCGGACTTCAAGGAGGCGTCCGGCGCCTTCAACAAGGCCCTCGGCGGCAAGCTCAAGGAAGCCGGCTATCCAACCAAGGCCGATCCGGCGCAGATCAACTACGCGATGGTGCTGCTGCTGCTCGTCATCCTGGTCGTCTACGTCACCATGGTGTACGGACCGATCGCCGCCTGGCTGGTCGAGCTCTTCCCGGCGAAGATCCGCTACACCTCGATGTCGCTGCCCTATCACATCGGCAACGGCTGGTTCGGCGGCTTCCTGCCGGCGATCTCCTTCGCGCTGGTCGCCCTGACCGGCAACATGTACTACGGGTTGCGCTATCCGATCATCATCTCGCTCATGACGCTGGTCATCGGCTTCCTCTTCCTGCCGGAGACCAAGGACCGGCACGTGCAGTGAGCGGGGCCGATACCAAGGAGTACGCACGATGAATACTGCTGCCGAGCAGCGCGGCGAGCGCTGGAGCTGGTGGTACCTGCTGTTCCTGGTGCAATGGGCCGCGGTGCTGTGGCCGCCGTTCTACAACTCGGCCGAGCCCGCCTGGCTCGGGATGCCGTTCTTTTACTGGTATCAGCTCGCCTGGGTGCTGGGGTCTGCGGTGATCACCGCATTCGTCTACCTGATGACGCAGCGCTAGCGCAGAACAACGACGGGGGCCTGACATGCACGACGTGAACTGGGTGGCACTCAGCATTTTCGTGCTGCTGTTCGCTTTCATCACCTGGCTCGGATTCGCCGCGGCGCGCTGGCGCAAGGGCGATCTCGATCAGTTGCACGAGTGGGGGCTCGGCGGGCGGCGCTTCGGCACGCTCATCACCTGGTTCCTGGTCGGCGGCGATCTCTACACGGCCTACACCTTCGTCGCGGTCCCGGCACTCGCCTTCGGCGCCGGCGCCGTGGCCTTCTTCGCCGTCCCCTACACCATCGTGGTCTACCCGCTGCTGTTCCTGGTGTTCCCGCGGCTCTGGCAGGTGTGCCACAAGCACGGCTACATCACCGCCGGGGATTTCGTGCGCGGGCGCTACGGCAACCGCTGGCTGGCGCTCGCGATCACGGTGACCGGCATCGTCGCGACCATGCCCTACATCGCGCTGCAGCTGCTCGGACTGCAGGTGGTGCTCGGCGGCCTCGGCGTCTACGGCAGCGGCCTGGCCGCCGACCTGCCGCTCATCCTCGCCTTCCTGATTCTCGCCGCCTTCACCTACTCGAGCGGGCTGCGCGCGCCCGCCTCGATCGCCATCGTCAAGGACATCCTCATCTACATCACGGCGTTCGCCGCCGTGATCGTGATCCCGATGCAGCTCGGCGGCTTCGGCAAGATCTTCGCGGCCGTGCCGCACGAGAAGGTGCTGCTGGCGGTGCCCGGAGCGGGCACCACCGGCGCCTACGGCGCCTACGCGACGCTCGCGCTCGGCTCGGCGCTGGCGCTGCTGCTGTATCCGCACTCGCTCACCGCGATCCTGAGCGCGAGCAGCGGCCGCGCCGTGCGCCGCAACGCGGCTCTGCTGCCCGGCTACTCCTTCATGCTCGGCCTGCTGGCGCTGGTCGGCTTCTTTGCCATTGCCGCGGGCGTCTCCAAGCTCCCGGAGTTCGCCGAAGGGTTCAAGCAGTTCGGCAACAACTACGCCGTGCCGGCTCTCTTCCTGCACAGCTTCCCGTCGTGGTTCGTCGGCGTCGCCTTCGCCGCGATCGGCATCGGCGCCCTGGTGCCGGCGGCGATCATGTCGATCGCCGCGGCGAATCTCTACACGCGCAACATCCACTGCGAGTTCATCAACCGCAGCCCGACGCCCAAGCAGGAGGCGCAGCTCGCCAAGTGGGTATCGCTGGTGGTGAAGGTGGGCGCGCTGGTGTTCATCCTGTTCGTGCCCACCAAGTACGCCATCTACCTGCAGCTGCTCGGCGGCATCTGGATCATCCAGACGCTGCCGGCGATGGTATTCGGCGCCTACACGCGCTGGTTCAACGACTGGGCGTTGCTCATCGGCTGGGCGGTCGGCACCTACGCCGGTACCGCGATGGCGATTTCGCAGGATCTCAAGCCCGCGTACCCGCTCAAGCTCGGCGGTTTCCTGCTGCCGGGCTACACCGCCTTCTACACGCTGCTGCTGAATCTGGCGATCGCGGCCGTGCTGACGCTGGTGTTCAACGCGCTGCACGCGAAGAAGGTCGACGAGACGGTCGCGAGCGACTATCACGCCTGAGGGCGCGCCGCGCCGTACCGGGCGGCGCACGCACAGTGCGGTGCGTACGGTGGCGCGCGTGCGTGGCCGGGAGCTTCCGGCGGCGCTACATTCGCGCCCCAGGAGCCACCCATGAACGACACCTCGACCCGGCAGCTGCTCGAGCGCACGGCGCGCCTCGCGGCCGACTATCGCGAGACGCTGGCGGAGCGACCGGTGCGCGCGCTCCTCTCCCCCGCGGAGCTCGAGCGCGCGCTCGCCGTGCCGCTGACCGATTCAGGGGAGAGCGCCACCGCGGTCATCGAGTCGCTGGCGCAGATCGGGGCGCGCGGCTCGGTGGCGAGCGCCGGAGGGCGCTTCTTCGGCTTCGTGATCGGCAGCAGCACGCCGGCGGCGCTGGCGGCCGACTGGCTGGTGAGCGCCTGGGATCAGAATGGCGGCCTGTACGCCACCTCGCCGCTGGTCGCCGCGATCGAGACCGTGACCGCCGGCTGGCTGCGCGAGCTCGCCGGACTTGCGCCCGCGACGACGGTGGGCTTCGTCACGGGCTGCCAGATGGCGAGCTTCACGGGACTCGCCGCCGCCCGCCATCGCGTGCTGCGCACCGCCGGCTGGGACGTCGAAGCGCAGGGCCTGTTCGGGGCCCCGCCCATCGAGGTGCTGGTGAGCGATGAGGCGCATTACACGATCTTCCTTGCCCTGCGCATGCTCGGACTCGGTGCGGGCCGGGTACGCCGCGTGAGCACGGATCGCCAGGGACGCATGCGCGCGGACGCCCTCGCGCAGCAGCTCGGCACCGCGAACGGGCCGTGCATCGTGTGCGCCCAGGCCGGTAACGTGAACAGCGGCGGCTTCGACCCGCTGGAGGAGATCGCCTCGCTCACCCATGCCCGGGGCGGCTGGCTGCACGTCGACGGCGCCTTCGGTCTGTGGGCGGCGGCGGCTCCGCGGCGCGCCCACCTGGTGCGCGGCATCGCCCAGGCGGACTCGATCGCCACCGACGGACACAAGTGGCTCAACGTGCCCTACGACTGCGGCATCGTCTTCTGCAGCGACGCGGCCGCGCATCGCGGCGCCATGAGCCTCGCCGCGCCCTCGCAGGCCGCGCCGTATCTTGCGACCAGCACGCAGCTGCGCGATCCGCACGAGTACGTGCCCGAAGAATCGCGCCGCGGGCGCGCCATTACGCTCTATGCGGCGCTGCGCGTGCTCGGGCGCCGCGGGCTCGGGGAGCTCATCGAGCGCAATTGCCGCCAGGCAGAGCGCTTCGCCGCGGGCCTCGCCGCCGCCGGCCACGAGGTGCTGAACGAGGTCGTGCTCAATCAGGTGGTGGTGGCGTTCGGCGATGCCGAACGCACCCGGCAGGTGGCCGCGGCGCTGCAGGAGGACGGTACCTGCTGGTGCGGCACGACCGTATGGCAGGGCCGCACCGCCATGCGCATCAGCCTGAGCAGCTGCGCCACCACCGACGCCGACGTCGACCGCAGCCTCGCGGCGCTGCTGCGCATCGCGCACGCCATTGCCTGAGGCGCGGCAAGGGCGGCCGTGGGCGCGAACCCGATCAATGGCTTAGGCTCGCCACGCGGTCCGCCACGGCGCCTGCCGCGGCAGTGAGAGCGATTGTAAGCGCGCCCCGCTCCGGGTGCCGCCGGCGGCTCGCGCGCCTCTCCTCCGGGGGGTGTGCCGACCGCCCCGCCATGGGGTAGTGTGCGGGCCCGATGTGGATCGTCAATCTGGCGCTCAGGCGCCCGTATACCTTCATCGTCCTCGCGATCGTGATCCTGCTGCTCGGGGTATTCGCGATCCTGCGCACCCCGACCGACATCTTCCCGAACATCGACATCCCCGTGGTCGGGGTGATCTGGCGCTACACCGGGCTCTCGCCGGAGGAGATGGCGACCCGCCTCGTCCTCAGCTCCGAGCGCAACGCGCAGACCACCATCAACGACGTGGCGCACACTGAGTCGCAGTCGCTCTCCGGTACCTCGGTCGTCAAGTACTTCTTCCAGCCGCACGCGAAGGAGGAGATGTCGTTCGCGCAGATCACCGGCGTCTCGCAGACGGCGCTGCGCCAGGCGCCGCCGGGCACGACGCCGCCTTTCATCCTCGCCTACAACGCCTCCTCGGTTCCGATCCTGCAGCTCGCGCTCTCGAGCCCGAGTCTCTCGGAGGCCGAGCTCTTCGACCTCGGCAACAACATCATCCGCACCGGCCTCGCCACCGTGAACGGGGCCTCGATGCCCTACCCCTACGGCGGCCTGCAGCGCCAGGTGCAGGTGGATCTCGACCCGGATGCCCTGCGCGCCCAGGGGCTCTCCGGCAACGACGTCACCAACGCGATTGCCACCCAGAACCTGATCCTGCCGGCCGGCACCGAGAAGATCGGCGACCGCGAGTATTTCGTCGAGGTGAACGCGAGCCCCCAGTCCATCGACGAGCTCAACAATCTCCCGGTGACCACGCGCAACGGCAGCGTGGTCTACGTGCGCGACGTGGC
>JAGWMP010000200.1 GCA_028871705.1 Gammaproteobacteria bacterium | reverse complement strand
CGCGCACGCGCGCGCCCTGGCTCTTGTTGCCGTGGATCGCGGCGGCACTGATGCCGGCCGACTCGAGCTGCTGCGTGAGGCGATTGGCGCCGTGCTTGGTGCGCGTGAAGACCAGCACCTGGGCCCAGCGGCCGCTGCGGATCAGGTGGGCGAGCAGGTGGCGCTTGTGCTCCTTCGGCACGCGATACACCTGCTGCTCGATGCGCTCGGCGGTCGCGTTGCGCGCCGCGACCTCGATGTGCTCGGGTGCGTGCAGGAAGCGCGCCGCGAGCTCGCGGATCTCGGCCGAGTAGGTGGCCGAGAACATGAGATTCTGGCGCTTGGCCGGCAGGAGCCTCAGGACCCGGCGGATCGCATGGATGAAGCCCATGTCGAGCATCCGGTCCGCCTCATCGAGCACGAAGCAGCCGACCTGGCGCAGATCGAGCGCGCCCTGCTCGGCCAGGTCCAGCAACCGTCCGGGGGTCGCGACCAGCAGGTCGCAGCCAGACTGCAGCGCCTGGATCTGCGGGCGGATGCTGACGCCGCCGAATACGACCGTAGTGCGTACCGCGACGTATTTGCCGTAGGAGCGGGCGCTGTCGGCGACCTGCGCGGCGAGCTCGCGGGTGGGGGTGAGGACCAGCGCCCGGGGCGTGCGGCCGCTGCCGGCGGTGAGCCGCTGCAGTATCGGCAGCACGAAGGCAGCGGTCTTGCCGGTGCCGGTCTGGGCGCCGGCGAGCACATCGCGGCCGGCGAGCACCGCGGGGATCGCCCGCTGTTGGATGGGGGTCGGGGCGTCGTAGCCCTTTTCGGCGAGCGCGCGCAGCAACGCGGGCGCCAGCCCGAGATCGGTAAATGACATGTCGAATCCTCGCAATCTGTTGGCTCGCCCGCAGCGCCATTCGGGCTGCGGCGGTCAGACGCGAGATCAGTGGTTTAACGGAAAAATCGAAGTACGTCGGGTGGGACAGACTGCGAGCCAAACCGGGTGCTGACCGCGCACTCCGGGTATTGAGCGCCGCGCACTCTACAGACTTTGCCGCCCGGCGTCCAATCGGGACAATGCACCCATGTCGCTGATCACACTTCGCGGGGCACAGCTCGCCTTCGGCGAGCGGCCGCTGCTCGATGACGCGCAGCTCACCGTGCTCGCCGGCGAGCGCCTCGGACTCATCGGCCGCAACGGCACGGGCAAATCGACGCTGCTCGCGGTGCTCGCCGGGCAATTGCCGCTCGATGAAGGCGAGTTGCAACGGCGCGAGGGACTGCGCCTCACGCTCGTCGAGCAGGAGCCGCAGCTGCCCGCGGCGCCAACCCTGCACGCGAGCCTGCGGCTGCGCGCGCGGCTGCCGGCCACCGCCGCCGACGACGAGCCCGAGCAGTGGCGCATGGACTCGCGGCTCACGGAGTATCTGCATCGCTTCGGCCTCGAGGGCTCCGTTTCCCCGCTCACCTGCTCGGGCGGTGAGCGCAAGCGCGCGGCGCTCGCCCTGGCGCTGGCCCTGCAGCCGGATCTGCTGCTGCTCGATGAGCCTACCAACCATCTCGACATCGAGGCCATCGAGCGGCTCGAGGCGCTGCTGCTCAAGGTGCCCGCGGCGATCGTCATCACCCACGACCGTGCTTTTCTCGACCGGATCACCAGCCGCATCGTCGAGCTCGACCGCGGGATACTGCGCTCCTATCCGGGCAGCTTCACCGCCTACGAGGAGCGCAAGGACCGCGAGCTCGCCGCCGAGGCGAGCGCGCGGCGCCGCTTCGAGAAGTTCTGGGCGCAGGAAGAGGTCTGGATCCGCAAGGGCGTGGAGGCGCGCCGCACGCGCAACGAGGGGCGGGTGCGCCGCCTCGAGCGGCTGCGGCTCGAGCGCGCCGCACGGCGCGACCGGCTCGGCAACATGCACCTGCGCCTCGAGGCGGGCGAGCGCTCGGGCGACCTGGTCGCGGAGCTCGACGCGGTGAGCAAACGCTTCGGTCCCCGGCCGCTCATCGAGGGATTGTCGGCGCGCATCATGCGCGGCGACCGCATCGGGCTCATCGGCCCCAATGGCTCTGGCAAGTCGACCCTGATCCGGCTGATCCTCGGGGAGCTCGCCCCGGATGCCGGGACCGTGCGCCTCGGGACGCGGCTGCGCGTCGCCTACTTCGATCAGCTGCGCGCGCAGCTCGATCCCGATGCCACGCTCGCCGAGGCCATCAGTCCGGGATCGGACTGGGTACAGCTCGGCGAGGAGCGGCGGCACATCGTGACCTACCTCGGGGAGTTCCTGTTCCCCGCGCAGCGGGCGCAGTCGCCGGTGCGGATGCTCTCCGGCGGCGAGCGCAACCGCCTGCTGCTGGCGCGGCTCTTCTCCCGGCCGGCGAACCTCATCGTGCTCGATGAGCCCACCAACGATCTCGACATTGAATCGCTCGAGCTGCTCGAGGAGCGGCTGCAGGACTATGCAGGCACGCTGCTGCTGGTGAGCCATGACCGGCGCTTCCTCGACAACGTCGTGACGCAGACTCTGGCCGCGGAGGGCGCGGGGCGCTGGCGCGAGTACGCCGGCGGCTATAGCGACTATGTGCGCCAGCGGCCGCCGCCGCCCGCCAGCCGGAACGAGGTCCGCAGCGCCACCGGGCCGCGGGCCGCGCCGGCTCCCGCGGCGCCCGTCGCCCCGACCCGCGCACGCCTCGGCTACAAGGAGCAGCGTGAGCTCGCCGCGCTGCCCGATGAGATCGAGGCGCTCGAGCGCGAACAGGCCGATCTCACCACGCGCATGAGCGCGGCTGACTATCATCGGCAGGACCGCGAGCGGCTGCGTGCCGACCGTGCGCGGCTCGAGGAGCTCGAAGCCCTGTTGCTCGAGAAGTTCTCCCGCTGGGAGTCGCTCGAGGAGCTGCGGGCGCGGCAGTAGGTCACTCCATGGCAGTCCCGCATGACCCCGTCCCGATGATGCATTGGCTCGAGAACGGCAAGGCATGCGAGGCACTGTGGCGCTCGCATAGCGCCACGCCGCCGCCCACGCGCGTGGTGGTCGCCGATGAGAGGATGACGGCGGAGGAGGCCTACGGTCTCGCCTGTCAGGGGACCGCGCTGCTGTGGCGGGGTGACTTTCAGCAGGCGCGCCGGATGTTGACCGCGTTGGGGAACCGGGCGGATCGCGCGCAGCGCAGATCGCGAGCCCCGGCGGCAACTTCGCCCGCCCAGCCGGCCGGGGCGTTCCATCGCTACCGTCAGGCCAGATCGCAACGGGCCCGCACGCTCAATGCCCTGTTGATCCCGCTCGACGGGGACTACACGATTCCGTTGCCACGCGCGCCCGACATCCGCCAGGCTTGCTCGGAGGCCTACGGTCCCCCGACGACCCGATCAGTCACCGCGCTGCGCGGGTTGCTGGGTGTGATCGGCGCGCACGAATGGCGCGCCAACGGCATCGAGGTTCCCGAGACGGGAGGGCGGATTCACCCGCACTTCGGCGTGTTCGCGCCGATCCGCCGCGAGTACGTGGACTTGGTCTGCACGACGCCCCTGCCGGCGGTGTGCGCCTCGGTCAGCGTTGCTTTCGATATCGGCACCGGCAGCGGCGTGCTCGCCGCGGTGCTTGCACGGCGTGGTGTCGAACGCGTGGTCGCTACCGATCTCGACCCGCGCGCGCTGGCGTGTGCGCGGGAGAACATTGAGCGGCTCGGGCTAGGCGCACACATCGACGTCGTGCGGGCGGACCTCTTCCCGCCAGGTCGCGCGGCGCTTGTCGTCTGCAACCCGCCGTGGATTCCTGCGCGGCCGAGCTCGCCCCTGGAAAGCGCAGTCTACGACCCCGACGGCCGCATGTTGCGCGGATTCCTGCGGGGTCTGCCGGAGCATCTCGAGCCTGGAGGCGAGGGGTGGTTGATCCTTTCCGACCTGGCGGAGCGCCTTGAGCTACGGACCCGTTCGCAATTGCTCGAAGCCTTCGAGGCTGCGCGCCTGTGCGTCGTGGGCCGCAACGATGTGCCGCCGCGACACCCGCGCGCCGCCGATAGAACGGATCCCCTGCATGGCGCGCGGGCCGCCGAGATCATTTCACTGTGGCGGCTCGCGGTACGCTGAGCCCACGCAGGCAGTCGCCGACTGCGCCCAGGAAGAGGTGCTCTCAGAACTTCTCGTCCGGCCGCAAGTAGCGCCATTTGCCCACCGGCAGCCCTCCCAGCGGTACGCTGCCGCAGCGCACGCGTTTGAGGGCGGTCACGGACAGGCCGACGAGCTCGCACATGCGGCGGATCTGGCGCTTGCGGCCCTGGCGCAGCACGAAGCGCAGCTGGTGCTCGTTCTGCCATGAGACCAGTGCGGGCCGCAACTTCACGCCATCGAGCGTGAGGCCGTGCCGCAGGCGCTGCATGCCGTCGGGGGTCAGCTTGCCTTCGACCCGCACCAGGTATTCCTTCTCGACCGAGGAGCCCTCGCCAATCAGCTGCTTCGCGAGGCGCCCGTCCTGGGTGAGGACCAGGAGCCCGGTAGAGTCGATGTCCAGCCGGCCGGCGGGGGCGAGCGCACGCAGGTGCTCCTGCCGGAACTTTACCGGCGAGGGATCCGCTGCCCAGCGATTCTCCGGGCGGATGAGCACGATGGCGGGCTGGTAGCCGTCTTCGGCCTGACCGGAAACATAGCCCACCGGCTTGTGCAGCAGGATGGTGACCTGTCCCTCCTGGTGCTCGCGGGCGGCGCGATCGATCTCGATGCGCGCCTCGGGTGACACGCGTGCGCCGAGCGTGTCGACGACTTCGCCATCGACTTTCACCCAGCCGCTGGTGATCCAGCGGTCCGCCTCGCGCCGCGAGCACAGGCCGAGCTCGCCCATGCGCTTGGAGAGGCGGGGGTACTGCGCGCTGTTCGGAGGTGGGAGCGGTCGTGTCATCGGATGAATGGGGGACCCGACGGACGCCTCCGTTTGCCATGGGCAAGGGGCGTTAGTCGTCCGGTCTTTGCGCGTGAGTTTGGATTAAACTCGGGCAATCTATCACGCCGGGGGCCAGGTTCCCCTGAGCCTCCGGCGTGATGCCTTCCACGACACCGAAACGAGAGCGCACTATGAGCTTGTGGCAGGACTTCTTGACCCACGACGAGCACCCCATGGACAAGTGGGCCCACTACTTTCCGATCTATGATCGCCACTTCTCCTGGTATGCAAACAAGTCCGTGACCTTCCTCGAGATCGGGGTCGCGCGCGGCGGGTCCCTGCAGATGTGGCAGCGATTCTTCGGGCCACTGGCCAAGGTCGTCGGCATCGATATTCAGGAGCGCAGCAAATCGTATGAGACGTCCGGCACTTTTGTGCGGATTGGCGATCAGTCCGATGAGCGGTTCCTGCAGAGCATCGTGGACGAGTTCGGTGTCCCGGATGTCGTGCTCGACGATGGCAGCCACCACATGGAGCATATTTCGAAGACGTTCAACTTCCTGTATCCGAAGCTTCCGAAGAATGGCGTCTACATGGTCGAGGATCTGCACACCGCCTACTGGGACGAATACGGCGGTGGCCTGTCGAAGGCCGACACGTTCATCAACAAATCCAAGAGTTTCATCGATCAGCTGAATGCCGATCA
>JAGWMP010000199.1 GCA_028871705.1 Gammaproteobacteria bacterium | reverse complement strand
AACGCCGGCACCCGCGTCCAGCGCCGCCGCCGATGCGGCCGCAGCCGCCCCTGCCGCAGCCGCGCCCGGCAGCGATGCCGCGGCCGACACCCGCGGGCTCGATGAGCAGGTCCAGGGCCTCAAGAAGGACGTCGTCGACCTCAACCGTGACCTCTTCATCCTCGAGGAGGAGTTGCTGTTCCCGGCCAACACCCAGGTCGCGGTGTTCCTGGCCGTCGACGTCGGCGATTTCTTCGCGCTCGATTCGGTGCAGCTGAAGATCGACAACAAGGAGGTCATCAACTATCTCTACACTCCGCGCGAGGTCGAGGCGCTGCTCAAGGGCGGCGTGCAGCGGCTGTACCTCGGCAACCTGAAGGTCGGCCAGCACGAGCTCACGGCGTTCTTCAACGGCAAGGGGCCGAACGACCGGCCCTACAAGCGCGGCGCCTCGATCAAGTTCGAGAAGGGCATCGGGGCGAAATACCTCGAGCTGAAGATCAACGACCGGCAAAGGAAGCTGCAGCCGGAATTCGAGATCAAGGACTGGGAATAGCGCGCTCATGACCGGTTCGTTCGCGCGCGCACTCTGCGCGGCACTCTTTGCGGCGCTCGTCACTGCGCCGGCGCTCGCGCGCCGCCATGACCCGGAGAAGCTGCCCGAGATCCGCGTGCGCGACCTGCATTACGGCGATGCACTCTTTTATTACTACCAGCACGACGACTTCGAGGCGCTCACGCGCCTCAGCGCCTACGAGCACTGGAACCGCATGCCGCATCACGAGGAGGACGCGCAGCTGCTCATGGGCGGGCTGTACCTCGCGCTCGGCATGCACAACGAGGCCGGCCGGCGCTTCGAGGCCTTGCTCAAGGACCCGGTGCCCACGGGCGTGCGCAACGTCGCCTGGTTCTACCTGGCCGAGGTGTGGTATGCGCGCGGCTACCTCGACAAGGCCGCCGGCGCGCTGGCGCGCGTCAACGGGCGCATGTCGGACGAGCTCGAGGCGCAGAAGGAGCTGCTGCTCGGCAATGTGCTGATCCACCAGGGCAAGCTCGAGGAGGCGATCCAGCTGCTCTCGACCTGGCGCGGCACCTACAACTGGTCGGCCTACGCGCGCTTCAACTTAGGCGTCGCGCTGGCGCGCAGCAACCGTCTCGCCGATGCCGACACCTTCCTCACCGGCGTCGGCACCATGCCCGCGGGCTCGGAGGAGCTGCGCGCCCTGAAGGACCGCGCCAACCTGGCGCTCGGCTTCGCCTACCTGCAGGGCAACGAGCCGGCCAAGGCGCTGCCGGTGCTCGAGCGCGTGCGCCTCAACGGGCCTTATTCCAACAAGGCGCTGCTCGGCACCGGCTGGGCGGAGGCCGCCCTCGGGGACTACCAGGGTGCGCTCGGTCCGTGGCTGGAGCTGCGCAAGCGCAATGTGCTCGATGCGGCCGTGCAGGAGTCCTACCTCGCGGTTCCCTATGCCTTCGGCAGACTGAACGCCAACGCCCAATCCGCCGAGTACTACGAGAGCGCGGTCGAGTCCTTCCAGGCGGAGAACGGCCGGCTGGACGCGGCGATCGGGCGCATCGAGCAGGGCGACATGCTCAAGCGCGTGCTCACGAGCGGGCGGGGCGGCAGCGAGACCTTCGGATGGTTCTGGCAGCTGAAGAATCTGCCGGATGCGCCCGAGTCCCGCTATCTCTACGCCGTGCTCGCCGGCAACGACTTCCAGGAGGGCCTGAAGAACTACCGCGATCTGGTGCACATGGGCGACCTGCTGGAGCGCGGCGGCTACGACATGGAAGCCTACGGCAACATGATCGACACGCGCGAGCATGCCTATGCGCAGCGGCTGCCGAAAGTCGACGCGCTGCTCGCCTCGGGCGCGGTGACGCAGCTCGAGCAGCGCAGCGTCGAGCTCGCCGGGCGGCTGCAGACCATCGAGGCGCGGCACGACGTCGCTGCGCTGGGCACCGACACCGAGCGCGACCAGTGGGCGCGCATCCAGCGCATCGAGGCGGCGCTCGCCGGGGCGCCGGCCACCGAGGAGAACGCGCAGCTGCGCGAGCGGCTGGCGCTGGTGAAAGGGGTGCTGTTCTTCCATCTGAACGACGCCTACAGCGCGCGCCTGTGGGAGGAGCACCGCTCGCTCAAGGACCTGAATCTCGCGCTGCACGAGGCGCAGAGCCGCTGGATCCGCGTGGAGCAGGCGCGGCGCAACGTTCCTACCAACACCGGCGAATTCGCCGCGCGCATCGCCGCGCTCAAGACGCGCATCGAGCAGCTGCAGACGCGCCTCGCGGCCACCGAGGACGCGCAGCGCGGCTACCTCGAGCGCGTTGCCGTCAACGAGCTCGAGGACCAGAAGTCGCGCCTCGCCACCTACCAGGTCCAGGCGCGCTTCGCGCTCGGCGAAATGTACGATCGCGCCGCCAACGCCGGCGCTACCCCGGCCAAAGCCCCGGCCGCCGAGCAGAAGGGCGCCGCCGAGGAGCCGCCCGCCGCGGCGCCTGGCCCGGAGCCTGCGGCGCCCGAATCCGCAGCCCCGGCGACGCCGCAAACCGCACCGCCGCAAACCGCACCGCCGCAAACCGCACCGCCGCAACCGGGCCCGACGGAGCCGCCGCGGTGAGGCGCGCCGCGCTCATCGTCGTCCTGACGCTCGCCACGGCGGCGCTGTCGGCGCCGCTCGCGGCACAAACGCCTTCCCCCGGTGCGACCATCGGCGACCTGAAGTCGCGTCCCGTCGAGGTCCACAAGGACGCGCCGGCGAGCCCGAGCGTCGAGAAGGCGATGGAGAACTACCGGCGCTTCCTCGAGCTCTCGAACACCGACCCGAAGCTGCGCGCGGAGGCGATGCGCCGCCTGGCGGATCTCAATCTCGATGCCGGCGAGCTGACGCGCATGGAGCAGGAGGTCACCGCGCAGGATCTGCAGGGCGCGGAGGCCATCCGGCTCTATACGACGCTGCTCAAGGCCTATCCCGACTACGCCCGCAACGACCAGGTGCTCTACCAGCTCGCGCGCGCCTACGAGGTCACCGGGCAGCCCGAGCCCGCGCTCGCCGCCCTCGACCGGATCGTGCAGCGCTACCCCAACACGCCGCAGCTCGCCGAGGTGCAGTTCCGCCGCGGCGAGCTCTTGTTCTCCGCCAAACGCTACCCGGACGCCGAGCGCGCCTACGCGGCGGCCATCAGCCGCGGCAACACCTCGGGCTTCTACCAGCAAAGTCTCTACAAGCACGGCTGGTCGCTCTTCAAGGAGGGGCGGTCGGATGAGAGCCTGCCGTCCTTCGGCAAGGTGCTCGACCTCGAGCTCGGCACGAGCGGCAGGGGCCGCACGCTCGAGAACCTGAAGCGCGCCGACCGCGAGCTGGTCGAGGACACGCTGCGGGTGATGAGCATCACCTTCTCCTACAACGAGGGCGCCGCCTCGCTCGAGCAGTACACCAGGGCCGGGGGCGAGCGGCCGTACACCTATCTGCTCTACCAGCGGCTCGGCGACCTGTACGTCGACAAGCAGCGCTACCAGGACGCCGCCACGACCTACCGCGCCTACGTGGCGCTCGACCCCTACAGCGACCAGGCACCGAATCTGGCCATGGCGGCCATCGAGGCCTACGGCAAGGGCGGCTTCAGCCAGCTGGTGCTCGACGGCAAGCATGAGTTCGTCGAGCGCTACAACTTCGATTCGCCCTACTGGAAGACGCGCACCAAGGCCGCGAATCCCAGGGTGGTGGCGGAGCTCAAGACCAATCTCAGGGACGTGGCGACCTACTTCCACGCCACCGCGCAGAAATCCGGCCGCGCATCCGACTACGAGGAGGCGGCGCGCTGGTACCGCTCCACCCTCAAGTCCTTCCCCGGGGACGCCGACTCCGCCGCCACCAACTACCTCCTGGCCGAGGTGCTGTTCGCGAGCCGCCACTACGAGGAGGCGGCCACCGAGTACGCGCACACCGCCTACGACTATCCGAAGAACGACAAGTCGGCGACCGCCGCTTACGCGGGGCTCGTCTCCTACCAGAAGGGCGAGGCGGACCTGAGCGGCGCCGACAAGGATGCCTGGCACAAGCGCGCCACCGACGCCGGGGTGAAGTTCGCGCAGACCTTTCCCGAGCACCCCGACAGCGCCGGCGTGCTGACGCGCGCCGCCGAGGACATCTTCGCCGCCGGCGACCGGCCGCGCGCCATCAGCGTGGCCGAGATGCTGCTCGCGCGGCAGCCGCCGGTGGATGCCGCCAAGCAGCGCATCGCCTGGACCATCATTGGCGAGTCACGCTTCGACCAGGGCGAGTACGCCAAGGCGGAGCCCGCCTTCGTCCAGGCGCGCGCACTCGCCGGCGACGACCCGAAGATGCGCGCCGATCTCACCGAGCGTCTCGCCGCCGCCGTCTACAAGCAGGGCGAGGCCAAGCAGAAGGCGGGCGACGGCGCGGGCGCGGTCGAGGACTTCCTGCGCGTCGCGCGCGTCGCGCCCGACTCGAAGATCCGCTCCAATGCCGAGTACGACGCCGCAGCGCAGCTCATTCAGCTGAAGAGCTGGGACCGCGCCATCGGCGTGCTGGAAGGCTTCCGCCGCGACTACCCGGCGAGCCCGCTGTCGGCCGACGTGACGCGCAAGCTCGCGGTCGCCTACGGCGAGGCCGGCCGCCCGGGCGAGGCGGCTGCGGAGTTCGAGCGCATCGCAGCGAGCCCCACCGAGGAGCCGGGCGTGAAGCGCGAGGCGCTGATGCAGTCGGCGGACCTCTACGCCAAGGCGGGCAACACGCCGAAGGCGGTGGCGATGCTCGAGAAATACGTCGCCGCCAACCCGACGCCGCTCGCGGACGCCGTCGAGGCCCGCCAGCGCCTCGCCGACTACGCGACCAAGGCGGGCGACCCCGGCCGCCGCGACTACTGGTACCGCCAGATCATCGCCGTCGACGCCCAGGCGGGCGCGCAGCGCACCGAGCGCATGCACTACCTGGCGGCCAGGGCGCAACTCACCCTCGCCGCCCTGGCGCGCGATGCCTTCCGCGCGGTGCGTCTCACGGCGCCGCTCAAGAAGAGCCTCATCGTGAAGCGCAATGCGCTCGAGGCCGCCATGGACGCCTACAAGGCGGCCGCCGACTACCAGGTCGCGGAGGTCACCACCGCCGCGACCTACGAGATGGCAGAGCTCTATCGGACCCTCGCCCACGACGTCATGAATTCCGAGCGGCCGTCGAACCTCAAGGGCGACGCGCTCGATGAGTACAACTCGCTCCTGGAGGAGCAGGTGTTCCCCTTCGAGGAGCAGGCCATCAAGGCGCATGAGCTCAACGCCGCGCGCGCCAAGGACGGCATCTACGATGAATGGGTGCGCAAGAGCTTCGCGGCGCTCGCGGAGCTCAAGCCTTCCCGCTACGGCAAGACGGAGCTGACCGAGGATGTTGTCGCCAAGCTTCAATAAGCGCGCCGCGGTCTGCGCCGCGCTGCTCGTGGCCGCGCTCGCCGGCTGCCATTCGGCGCCGGCGCCGCGGGCGCACCGCGCCCCTGCGCCCGCGCCGGTTGCCGCGCCGGCACCGGCAGCGGCGACGCCCAAAGGCGCGGCGCC
>JAGWMP010000198.1 GCA_028871705.1 Gammaproteobacteria bacterium | reverse complement strand
CTCGTGCGGGTCGCTTAAGTTTCACGGGTATCAGATCGCCGCCGCGCACAGCTTGCCCGACTCGAGCACCGCGTCGATGGCTACGCGCATGTTCTCGACCCAGTTGAGGCAGTCGAAGATGCGGAACACGTCGATGCCGTTGGCCGCGGCGCGCGCGACGAAGAACCGCAGCACGTTGTCCGGGTAGTTGGCGTAACCGACCGCGTTGGCCGAGCGCAGCAGCATCTGCAGCAGGATGTTGGGCACGCGCGCGCGCAGCTGCGCGAGGCGCTCCCACGGATCCTCGCGCAGGAAGCGCAGCGCCACATCGAAGGTCGCCCCGCCCCAGCACTCGAGCGAGAACAGCTGCGGCGCGAGGCTCGCGTAGTACGGCGCCGCGGCGGCGAGATCCGCGGTGCGCAGCCGCGTCGCGAGCAGCGACTGGTGCGCATCGCGCATCGCGGTGTCGGTGAGCAGCACCCGCTCCTCGGCGCGCATCCAGCGCGCGAAGCCCTCCGGCCCGAGCTCGGCGAGCTTGTGCTTCGTGCCCGGCGCGGGCGCCGGCAGCGCCGCGGGCGGCGGCGGCGGCAGCGTGAAGTGCGCCGGGCGCGGCCGGCCCTGCACCTCGGGGTTGCCGTTGACGATGGTGGCGCCGATGCCGGCGAGCAGCCGTGTCGCGCGGTCGCGCTTGGCGGGCGAGCGGTAGAGCTCGGGCGTCTGGTCGATGAAGCGCGTGGTGTATTCGGCGTGCGCGAAGCGCGGATGGGTGATGAGCTGGTCGAGGAAACGCAGGTTGGTCACCACGCCGCGGATGCGGAACTCCCACAGCGCCCGGTGCATGCGCGCGATGGTCTCCTCGGGCGTCGGCGCCCAGGCGGTCACCTTGACGAGCAGCGAGTCGTAGGAGCGGGTGATGATCGCCCCGGTGTAGGCGGTGCCGGCGTCGAGGCGGATACCGAAGCCCGCGGGGCTGCGGTAAGCGGCGATCTTGCCGTAGTCGGGAACGAAGTTGTTCTCCGGGTCCTCGGTGGTGATGCGGCACTGGAGCGCGTGGCCCGACACGCGGATCTCGTCCTGCGGCGGCACGCCGCTGTCCGGCGCGCCGATGCGCGCCCCGCCGGCGATGCGGATCTGCGCCTTGACGAGATCGATGCCGGTGACCTCCTCGGTCACGGTGTGCTCGACCTGGATGCGCGGATTGACCTCGATGAAGTAGCAGCGCCCGGTGGCGGCATCCTCGAGGAATTCCACGGTGCCGGCGTTCAGGTAGCGCGCGGCGCGGCCGATGGCGAGCGCGGCCTCGGTGAGCGCGGCGCGCTGCGCAGCGGTGAGGAACACCGCCGGCGCGCGCTCGACGACCTTCTGGTTGCGCCGCTGCATGCTGCAGTCGCGCTCGTAGAGGTGCACGAGATTGCCGTGCTGGTCGCCGAGGATCTGCACCTCGACGTGGCGCGCCTGCCGCACCAGTTTCTCGAGGTAGACCTCGTCGTTGCCGAAGGCCAGGAGCGCCTCGCGCCGCGCGAGCGGCAGGAGCTCGCGCAGCTGCGCCTCGTCTTCCACGGCGCGCGTGCCGCGCCCGCCGCCGCCCCAGCTCGCCTTCACCATCACCGGGTAGCCGATCTCGCGCGCCAGACGCGCGCACTCGCCGGGATCGGCGGACAACGGCCCGGTTGCCGGCATCACCGCGACCCCGGCCGCCACCGCCAGCGCGCGCGCGGCGACCTTGTTGCCGAGCACTTCCATGGTCTCGGGGCGCGGTCCGATGAATACGATGCCGGCCGCGGCGCAGGCGTGCGCCAGCGCGGGATTCTCCGAGAGCAGTCCATAGCCCGGGTGGATGGCATCCACCTGCGCCTCGCGTGCGATAGCAAGGACGCCGGCGATGTCGAGGTAGGCTTCGACGGGCTTCAGGCCCGCTCCGACGAGGTACGCCTCGTCCGCCTTGGTACGGTGGAGCGAGAAGCGATCCTCCTGCGAATAGATCGCGACGGTGCGCAGGCCGAGCTCGTTCGCCGCCCGCATGACGCGGATGGCGATCTCGCCCCGGTTGGCGACCAGGATGCTGCGGATCCGCTGCGACGGGGCGGCTTTCACCTTAAGATCTACGGGATCGACGGGGAAGGCCTGCGATCATAGCCGCTTTGGGGGAACTCATGTCGCGCCTGCAGCTGCTCACCCTCGCGCTCCTGGCCGCCTCGCTCGGGCGCGCCGCGCCCGTGCCGGCCGCCGGGCACCCGCTCGTCATCGTCATCCACGGCGGCGCCGGCGTCATCGAGCGCGCGCGCATGACGCCCGAGCGCGAAGCCTCCTACCGCGCCGGGCTCGCCGCGGCCCTCGATGCCGGCTACACGGTGCTCGAGCACGGCGGCTCGAGCCTCGATGCGGTCGGGGCGGCCGTGCGCACCATGGAGGACGATCCGCAGTTCAACGCCGGCCGCGGCGCGGTGCTGAACCATGACGGCATCTGCGAGCTCGACGCCGCCATCATGGACGGCTCGGGCCCGCGCGCCGGGGCGGTCGCCGGCGTCCACCACGTGAAGAATCCGATCGATCTCGCGCGCCTGGTCATGGACAGGTCTGCGCACGTGCTGCTCGCGGGAGCAGGCGCCGAGGAGTTCGCGCTCGCGCAAGGCGTGGTGCTGGTGCCGGAGAGCTATTTTCTCACCCCGGGGCGGGTGCACGAGCTCGAGGAGGAGAAGCGCGCCGCCGCCTCCCAGGAGCCGACCGCACCGCTGCCGCTGCGGCCCGGGGCAGCGGCGCAACCCAAGGGCCTGGGCACCGTCGGCGCGGTGGCGCTCGACCGCGAAGGCCGCCTCGCCGCCGCCACCTCCACCGGCGGCCTCACCAACAAGCTCTACGGCCGCATCGGCGACACGCCGATCATCGGCGCCGGCACCTACGCCGACGAGTCGTGCGCGGTCTCGGGTACCGGCCAGGGCGAGTTCTATATCCGCCAGGTGGTCGCCTACGACATCTGCGCCATGGTGCACTACCAGCACCTGCCCCTCGCGCAGGCGGTCGACACCATGATTCACGGGAAGCTCAGGCGCAGCGGGGGCGAGGGCGGGGTGATCGCGCTCGACCGCGACGGCAACTACGCCATGGATTTCAACAGCGCCGGGATGCATCGCGGCGTGCGCGACTCGCGCGGACACCGCGAGATCGCCATGTACCGCGACGCCAACTAGCGACGAGGACCTCAAGAGCCATGTACGCCATCGCCATTCACGGCGGCGCGGGAGCGGTCCCGCGCGCCTCCCTCTCGCCCGAGCGCGAGCTGCAGTACCGCGCCGGCCTCGAGGCCGCCCTCGATGGCGGCTACGCGGTACTCGAGCGCGGCGGCTCGAGCCTCGATGCAGTGACGGCGGCGGTGCGCCTCCTCGAGGACGATCCCGCGTTCAACGCCGGGCGCGGCGCCGCGCTCACCCGCGAGGGTGCCGCCGAGCTCGACGCGGCCATCATGGACGGGCGCGAGCAGCGCGCCGGCGCGGTCGCGGCGGTGCGCCACGTGAAGAATCCGGTGGAGCTCGCGCGGCGCGTGATGGAGAAGTCCCGCCACGTGCTGCTGGTCGGGCCCGGCGCGGAGGAGTTCGCGCTCGAGGAAGGCATCGCCCTCATGCCGAACCTCTACTTCCGCACCCCGGAGCGCATCAGCCAGCTCGAGCACGAGCAGCGCGGCGAGCGCGTCTCGGACCTCGTGCCGCCCGGCAAGGGCACGGTCGGTGCCGTGGCGCGCGACCGCGACGGCAACCTTGCCGCCGCCACCTCCACCGGCGGCATGACCAACAAGCGCCCGGGGCGCGTCGGCGACTCGCCCATCATCGGCGCCGGCACCTACGCCAAGAACGGCGTGTGCGCGGTATCGGCCACCGGCCACGGGGAATACTTCATCCGCGCCGTGGCGGCCCATCACGTGTGCGCCGCGGTCGAATACCGCGGCCTGACGCTCGAGCTCGCCATGCGCGAGCTCCTCGACGACATCCTGCGCGGGCTCGGCGGCGATGGCGGGCTGATCGGCGTCGACCGCGACGGCCACGTCGTCATGCAGTTCAGCACCGAGGGCATGTACCGCGGCGCGCGCGACTCCTCCGGGAGGAGCGAGATTGCCATCTACTAATTGCTAAAATCGCCTCATGAACACCTACCGTGGACTCTTCTTCTCCCTGCTGGCGGTTCTGGCGACGCTGCGCGCCGAGGCCGCCGGCCCCGCCTTCGTCGAGGGCCGCGACTACTTCACGCTCGGCCAGACCCAGCGCACCAACGTCGCGCCCGGCAAGATCGAGGTGCTGGAGGTGTTCTCCTACGGCTGCCCGGTGTGCAACGGCTTCCAGCCGACCATGGAGCTCCTGAAGAAAGGCCTGCCGGCCAACGCGCAGCTCGCCTACCTGCCCGCCGCCTTCAACAAGGCGGAGGACTGGCCGATGTTCCAGCGCGCCTGGTTCGCCGCCCAGGCGCTCGGCATCGCCGACCGCGCCCACCAGCAGATGTTCGATGCGGTGTGGAAGACGGGCGAGCTCGCCACGGTGGACGAACAGCATCGCCTGAAAAATCCGCAGCCGACCATCGAGCAGGCGGCACGCGCCTATGCGCGCTGGACCGGCGTGAAGGCGGAGGACTTCCTGGCGATGGCACGCTCCTTCACGATCGACGGCCGCATGCGCGCCGCGGACGAACAGGTGCTCAACATGCAGGTGCCGGGCACGCCCTGCATCGTCGTCGACGGCCGCTACCGCATCGCCGACAGCATCCGCAGCGCCACCCAGCTCGTCCCGCTGGTGCGCTTCCTGGTCGAGAAAGCCACCCCGCGCTGAAGAGGCGCCGGAACGCGCGCCGCGTCCGGCGCCCGGGCATTCAGGCCGCGGACCGCGGGCGAAAGGCGCTCGGTGGCCGCGCCTCCCAGCGGGCCCATACCCGCCGCAGGTGCTGCGCCGAGCCGAAGCCGGCGCGCGCCGCCACCCGCTCGAGGTCGAGGCGGCTCTCGGTCACGAGCTGCCGCGCGAAGGCAAAGCGGATGAGCTGCACGTAGTCGAGGGGCGAGCAGCGGGCGTGTTCGGCGAACAGGCGCGCGAGATTGCGCGGTCCGGTGCAGGCGACCGCCGCGAGCTGCGCCGCGCCCCACGGCGCGGCCGGATCGCGCGTGACCGCATCCTGCACCCGGTGCACCGCCGGGTGCAGGTGATTGCGGTGCATGACCCAGGGCGAGAGCGCGGGGTCGCTGCCGGCCCGGCGCAGGTACACGACCAGATCACGCGCCACCTCGGCGGCCAGATGCGCGCCGTGCTGGCCCCCGATCACGTGCAGCGCCAGATCGAGGCCCGCGGTGACGCCGGCGCTGGTGATCACCGGGCCATCCTCGACGAAGATGCGGTTCTCGAGTACGCGCGCGCGCGGCTCGATGCGGCGCAGCTCCTCGAGGTGCGCGTGATGGGTGGTGCACTCGCGCCCGGCGAGCAGGCCCGCGTGAGCGGCGAGCACGCTGCCGGTGCACACGCACAGCAGCTGCGCGGCGGCGGCCGGCCCCGTGCGCAGCCAGGCGATCGCGCGCCGCGTGGCCGGCTCGTGCGCGTCGAGCGCGGCTCCCGCGA
>JAGWMP010000197.1 GCA_028871705.1 Gammaproteobacteria bacterium | reverse complement strand
ACCCTGCTGCCGGTGCTGTGCTCGTGGTTCATGCGCAAGGGCGTGCGCGAGCGGCGCAACCGCGCGTTCGAGGCGATCAAGTCGGTGTACGTGAAGGGGCTCGACTTCTGCCTGGCCCGCGCCCGCGGCACCGTGCTGGCATCGGTCGTCGTGCTGGGCCTGTCGCTGCTGCTGATCCCGCGCATCGGCGCGGAGTTCATGCCGCACCTGGACGAGGGCGCGCTGTGGGTGCGCGCCACCATGCCCTACACCATCTCGTTCGATGAGGCCTCGAAGATAGCCCCGCGGGTGCGCGCGGTGCTGCGCTCCTTTCCCGAAGTGACGACGGTGACCTCCGAGCTCGGCCGTCCCGACGACGGCACCGACTCCACCGGCTTCTTCAACGTCGAGTTCTACGTGGGACTGCAGCCCTACGCGCAGTGGCACGGCCGCTACCGCAACAAGGCCGGCCTGATCGAGGCCGTCAATGCGAAGCTCGAGGCCTTTCCCGGGATCACGTTCAACTACACGCAACCGGCCGAGGATGCGGTCGATGAGGCGGAGACGGGGCTCAAGAGCGCGCTGGCGGTGAAGGTCTTCGGCACCGATCTGCACACGCTCGAGCAGAAGGGCAAGGCGATCAAGAAGGTGCTGGAGCGGGTCCGCGGCATCACCGACATTACGCTGGTCCAGGAGCTCGGGCAGCCGAGCCTCACCATCACCATCGATCGCGCCCGCATCGCCCGCTACGGCGTCAACGTCGCCGATATCAACGCCCTCATCCAGACGGCGATCGGCGGCGATGCGGCGACGCAGGTCGAGCAGGGGGAGAAGCAGTTCGATCTCATCGTGCGGCTCGACCAGCAGTATCGCGACAACCCCGAAGAGATCGGCAACATCCTGGTGGCAACCCCCGGAGGCCAGCAGATCCCGCTCAAGGAGTTCGCCGACATCGAGGTGAGCAACGGCGCCTCGTTCATCTATCGCGAGGACAATTCCCGCTACATCGGCGTGCAGTTCTCGGTGGAGGGTCGCGATCTGGCCGGTGCCGTGAACGACGCCATGGCGCAGGTCAGCCGCGGCGTGAGTCTGCCGCAGGGCTATCGCCTCGACTGGGGCGGCGAGTATTCGGACTACACGGCCTCGCGGGCGCAACTGCGCGTCATCCTGCCCCTCACGCTGGTGCTGATCTTCGTGCTGCTGTTCGCGCTCTACAGCAATCTCAAGTTCCCCTTCATCACGGTGCTCGGCGTGCTGCTGTCGGCGCCGGTCGGCGGCATCGTGGCGCTGTGGCTCACGGGGACGCCCTTCTCGGTATCCTCGGGTATCGGCTTTCTCGCCCTGTTCGGCGTGTCGGTGCAGACGGCGGTCGTCTACATCTCCTACGTCAACGAGCTGCGCCGCGACGGCACCGACCTCGCCGAGGCGATTCGCCACGGGGCGATCCTGCGGCTGCGCCCCATCATGATGACCGCGCTGGTGGCGGCGCTCGGCCTGCTGCCGGTCGCGCTCGCCACCGGTGTCGGCACCGACTCGCAGCGGCCGTTCGCCCTGGTGATCGTCAGCGGCCTCTTCACGCGACTGTTGATCAGCGTGTTCCTGATGCCGGTGTTGTATCAGCTGGTGGGCCGCCCCGGAGACCGCCTGGAAGTCTGAGAGGAGACGCTCGCCATGCGCCGCATCGGGAGACTCATGATTGGCTGCCTGCTGACGGGAGCGCCGCTGGCGGGCTTCGCGGCGGCCGCCGGGGATGCGGCGCTGATGCAGGTGATTGCGGATGAGTCCGCCATCGAGCTCGAGACCGATTCGCAGAGCGGCCCGGGCTGGCCCGACGTGAGCCTGGGCGCGGACCAGCGGCGCACCGCGGCGCTGCGGACCCTGCAGGCGCGTCTCACGGCACTGCCGCCCTCGCCTGCGGGGAGCGAGGACGACCTGACACGCCGGCTCCTCGCATGGCGCCTCGGCACGCGCATCGAGGCGGCGCGCTTCGATGAGGCGCGCATTCCCTTCGACAACGGCGACGGCTTCTTCAACACCGCCAACTACGCCGCCGAGACCACCGTCATTCACAGCGATGCGGATGCGGTGGCGTGGATCGCGCGCTTGCGGGCGCTGCCCCGCTATTTCGACCAGGAGATCGCAAACCTCCAGCGCGGCATCGCCACGCGGGTCGTACAGCCGCAGCCGACGGCGGGCGCGGTGCTCGCGATTCTCAAGCTCGCAGCGGGGCAGCCTGCCGCGGCGAGCCCGCTGCTCGCGCCGCTCGCGCATCTGCCGGCGACCATCCCCGCCGAGCGCCAGGCCGCGCTGCGGGCCGAGGGCCTCGCGGCGATCGAGCAGTCGGTCAAGCCGGCGCAGGCAAAGCTCGCCGCCTTCTTCGAGCGCGATTACCTCCCGCACGCGCGCACGCAGCTCGGTGCCTCGACACTGCCCGACGGCCGCGCCTGGTACGCCTTCGAGGTGCGCCGTTCGACGACCACCCGGATGTCGCCCGATGAGGTGTTTGCGCTCGGCGAGCGCGAGGTGGCGCGCATCCACGGCGAGATGGCAAGCGCCATGCGCTCGACCGGGTTCGGCGGAACTCTGCCCGAGTTCATCGCCATGCTGCGTGCCGACCCGCGCTTCTACGCGCCCGACCTCCAGACCTACGTCGAGAAGGCGAGCGAGATCGGCAAGCGGGTCGACGGGCTGCTGCCGCAGTGGTTCGGGCGGCTGCCGCGGCTCACCTGGACGATTCGCGTGAAGCCTCCGGAGCTCGAGGCCTCATCGAGCGGCTACGATCTCGGCGACCCCGCGCGCGGCGCGCCCGGCACGGTGGTGGTCGGCGCGCACTCCTATCAAAGCCCGCTGTTCGGTCTGCCGGCCTGGATCCTCCACGAGGGCGTGCCGGGCCATCACCTGCAGATCGCACTCGCCCAGGAGCGCACCGATCTGCCGGCGTTCCGCCGCAAGGACGAGCCGACGGCCTTCGTCGAGGGCTGGGCGCTCTACGCCGAGCAGCTCGGCGAGGACATGGGCGTGTACCGCAACGCCTATGAGCGCTTCGGCCGGCTGTCCTTCGACATGTGGCGGGCCTGCCGCCTCGAGATGGACGTCGGCATCCACTGGAAGGGCTGGAGCCGGGAGCAGGCCGAGAGCTGCCTGCGCGAGAATACGGCGCTGCCGGAGACTTCCGTGGTGCGCGAGACGCAGCGCTACATCGCCTGGCCCGCGCAGGCGCTCGCCTACAAGATCGGCGAGCTGCAATTCCTCGCCGAGCGGCACCGGGCCGAGCAGGCGCTCGGGGCGAAATTCGACATCCGCGCCTTTCATGACGCGGTTCTCGACGACGGCCCCATGCCGCTCGCGATCCTGCACGAGCAGATCGGCCGCTGGATCGAGGCGCAGTCGCGGCAGCACGACTGACGGCCAGCCGCCGGGGCCGTCACATTGCAGTCATCGCCCGCCCGCATACTCTCTCCCGAGCCACTGCAGTAGCGACCCCCCCCCGCGAACTGCGGCCCCCGGCGGCGGCGCCGGATTCACTCCGGCACCGCCGCTGTCTTTCCAGCCTGGTTCCCCAGCAGCTCCCGCTCGATGCCTTCGCGAAATCCCGTACATTGTGCGGCAATCTCACGGAGACTCCATATGGCTTCCGACAGATTCCTCATGCACTGCCTCGCGCTGCTGTGCTGCGCCATGCCAGCGGTGGCCGCCGATCAGGACGATGCTGCGTGGTTTCGCGCGACTACCCAGGCTCTCTGGGATGCCGTGACCGACGGCGCACCGGCTGTCTGGGACCGGGTGCTCGACGCCGACTGCCTGATCACCAACGAGGATGGCGTCGTCGTGGGACGCAGAAAATACCTCGAGGACATCAAGCCCCTGCCCCCGGGCTTCAGCGGAGATATCAGGGTGCGTGATCTCACGGTGCGCTCGCTCGGGCCGACTGCGGTCGTGCACTACTGGCTCGATGAGCGCGAGAACATCTTCGACCAGCAGCTCAAGACCACCTACGTGGAGACCGACACCTGGCGCCGCGCGGCCGACTCCTGGGTCATGGTCGCCATGCAGGTGACGGTGGTACCGCGAGACCTCGAGCCGGTACCCAACGCCGCCGCCGGCGGCTGGCGGGAGCTGCTCGGCGAGTACCGCTACGGGGAGCGGGCCACCTCGCGCTACCGGGTATTCGTGCGAGACGGCGCCCTCTTCGGCGGGACGGACCCCAGGTCGGCGACGCGCCTCATCCCGCTCGCCCCGCTGGTGTTCTACCAGCAGGGGAGCATTCATCTGATGATCTTCGTACGCGGCCGCGGCGGCGCCGTCAACGAGGTGCGCCAGCTGCACAAGTACAACGAAGTGCGGATGGAGCGGGTGCGCGGCGCTCACTCGTAACCGAACCACCGGCAGGCGCGCTGATGCAGCGGGCTTCAGCTCGCGGCGATCCTGAGGTCCTGCGGCGGCAGGCCCGCGTGATGGCGGTCGTAGATCTCCCGGTAGGCAGCCTCGAGATGCTGTGTGGTGAGGGCGGTGGCAAACAGCGGCGCGGTGTGTCGGTTGTGCTCCAGGCGCCCCTTGATCTCGTCCAGCCGCGGCGCATCCCTCGCGAGCAAGATCGCCAGCGCCTCGTACGCCTCCTGGCTGTCAGCGACGAGCTCCGGCAGGCCGAGCGCCTGCAGCAGGCTTGCCGCGACCCGCGAGGCGAAAGAATCTCCCAGGCGCGTCACGACGGGTAACCCGCACCACAGGGCATCGCTCGCCGTCGTGTGGGCACCGCAGGGAAACGTATCGAGGAACAGATCGGCCATGCGGTATCGGGCCAGGTGTTCGGCGGGCGGCCGGTGCGGGGCGAACACCAGGCGCTGACCGCTGATGCCCCGGCGCTCGGCTTCGCGACGCAGGTTGCCGGCTACTACGCCGCTGTCCGTCAGCAGCCACAGGACGCTGCCCGGCACGGCCTCGAGGATCCGCATCCATCCGGAGAATGCCGCCGGATTGATCTTGTAGCAGCTGTTGAGACAGCAGAACACGAACGCGGCCGGCGGCAGAGCGAGCTCGGCCCGCGAGAAGCGCGCCGGCACCTCGGGTCTCTCCCCGTCGTTGATCTGGTAGCTGTGCGGCAGGTAGATCACCTTCTCGGCGTATTCCTGGCGCGCTGCGGCGGGAATCACCGTTGCGTCGGCGATGAGGTAGTCGATGTAGCGGGCGCCCATCGTGCCCGGATAACCGAGATACGACACCTGCAGCGGCGCCGCGCGGCGCGCAAAGATCCCCGGCCGGGAATCGCGCGTGAAGCCCTTGAGATCGATTGCGATGTCGACCTCGAGCTCGCGCGAGATCTGCGCCACCTCGCGGTCGGACCTGGTGTGGACCGCGACGAACCGGTCGAAGGCGCGCTCGAGCCGTCCGGTCACCTCATCGGGCGCATGTCTGCCGAAGGCAAATGCACTCACCCGGAAGCGCGCGCGGTCGTGGCGGTCGATCAGGCCGGCCATCAGCTGCGTCGTCGCGTGACTGGAGAAGTCGGCGGAGTAGTAGCCGATGTGGATGAGCTCGGTGCGCGGCCTCCCGGCGAGCCGCGGCAGAGGGCGGTCGATGCGCTCGCTCTCGTTCGCGAAGA
>JAGWMP010000196.1 GCA_028871705.1 Gammaproteobacteria bacterium | reverse complement strand
AGTGGTGTTCCAGGTTCTCGACCTTCATGTCCATGACTTGTCTCCCCATCAGCCGAGGGTGGAGCCGATCTCCGCCGCCGCCGCGCGCAGGCGCGGAATGAATTCGATGGCGCGCATCAGCGGCAGCCGCGCGGTGGCGCCCTGCACCGCGAGCGCGGCGACCACGTCGCCGTGGCGATTCGCCACCGGCACCGCGACGCAGGCCACCCCGAGCACGTACTCCTCGTTGTCGACCGCGTAACCGACGCTCACGATGCGGTCGAGCTCGGACTCGAGCACGGCGCGATCGGTGATGGTGCGCTCCGTGAAGCGCTCGAGCGGCAAGAGCTCGAGCAGGCGCACCCGTTCAGCCGCCGGCAGGTGCGCGAGCAGCAGCTTGCCGCTCGCGCAGCAGTGCGGTGGCAACGCTCCGCCGCCTTCGGCCACGTGCAGCCGCAGCGGCCAGGGTGCTTCGACGCGGTCGAGGTAGATGAGCACGCCCTTCTTCAGCACCGCGAGATTGCAGGTTTCGGTGAGCTCGCTCACCACGCGGCGCAGGATCGTGCGCCGCTCGGCCGCGGCGCCGTCGCTGCGCAGCACGTCGAGGGCGAAGCGCGAGAGACGCTCGCCGATGATGTAAGCGCGGCCGCCGGGCTCGCGGGCGAGGAATCCGGCTTCCTCGAAGAGCGCCAGCGTGCGGTGCAGCGTCGGCTTCGGCAGCTCGGTGGCCTGCATCAGCTCCGACAGGGTCACCGCCCTGCCGGCCCGCACCAGCACCTCGAGTACCCCGAAGGCCTTCAGAGTCGAGGAGGTCTCGCTCGCGATCTCCCCGAGGTCCTCGGGAAGCGAAATGACGCGGCTGCTCAAGATCGCCCGCCTTCCGTTCCGTTAAACGAAACGAAACATGGTTCAAAAGCGAATATACTTGGCATCAATGGGGCGGATTATAATCTTTCGCTGATAAAAGAAACAAACCATCTCGTTCCTAGAAACTAATGGAGTACCGTCGATGACCCAGCCGCAGAAGATGGGGCCCTCCGAGGCGCTCGTGGAGACGCTCGCTGCCAACGGCGTCACCCATGTGTTCGGGATCGTCGGCTCGGCGTTCATGGACGCGCTCGACATCTTCCCCGCCGCCGGCATCCGCTTCGTGCCGGTGGCGCACGAGCAGGGCGCGATTCACATGGCCGACGGCTACGCGCGCGCCTCCGGGCGTCACGGGGTATGCATCGCCCAGAACGGCCCCGGGGTGACCAACTTCGTGACCGGGGTCGCGGCCGCCTACTGGGCGCACTCCCCCGTCGTCTTCATCACTCCCGAGACCGGCTCCCTGACCATGGGGCTCGGCGGCTTCCAGGAGACCGAGCAGTTGCCGATCTTCTCGAAGATCACCAAGTACCAGGGCCACGTCAACAACCCGCGGCGCATGGCCGAGATCACCGCGCGCTGCTTCGACCGCGCCATGCTCGAGATGGGGCCGACCCAGCTCAACATCCCGCGCGACTATTTCTACGGCGAGTTCGAGACCGCCATCCCGGCGCCGCTGCGCATCGCGCACGGCGCGGGCGACGATGCCGCGCTCGATGCCGCGGCGGACCTCCTCGCCGGAGCGAGCTTCCCCGTGATCGTCGCCGGCGGCGGCGTGATCACCGGCGGCGCCACGGCGGAGGCGATCGCGCTCGCCGACACCCTCGGCGCCGCCGTCTGCAGCAGTTACCTGCACAACGATTCCTTCCCCGCCGCGCACGCGCTCGCCGCCGGACCCCTCGGCTACCAGGGCTCCAAGGCCGCCATGAAGCTCATCGCCCGCGCCGACGTGGTGCTCGCGCTCGGCACACGCCTCGGGCCCTTCGGCACGCTGCCGCAATACGGTCTCGACTACTGGCCGAAGCAGGCGAAGATCATCCAGATCGACGCCGACCCGCGCATGCTCGGACTCGTGCGCCCGATCTCGGTCGGGATCCACGCCGATGCACGCGCCGCGGCGGCCGCGCTGCTCACCCGCCTCAGGGGACGGCAGCTCGCCGGCAACACCAGCCGCGCCGAGCGCTTGAAGCGCATCGCCGCCGAGAAATCCGACTGGGAGGCCGAGCTCAGCGGCTGGACCCACGAGCGCGATCCCTACTCGCTCGAGGTCGCCGCCGGCTCCAAGTACATGCACCCGCGGCAGATGCTGCGCGCGCTCGAGCAGGCTCTGCCCGCCGGCTCCATGGTATCGACGGATATCGGCAACATCTGCTCGGTCGCCAACTCGTATCTGCGCTTCGAGGAGCCGCGCTCCATGTTCGCGGCGATGAGCTTCGGCAACTGCGGCTACGCGTTCCCGGTCATCTGCGGCGCCAAGATCGCCGCCCCCGGACGCGCCGCGTTCGCCTACGTCGGGGACGGCGCCTGGGGCATCAGCTTCAACGAGCTGCTCACCTGCGCCCGCGAGCAGATCGGCGTGACGCCGATCGTCTTCAACAACGGTCAATGGGGAGCGGAGAAGAAGAATCACGTCGACTTCTATTCGCGGCGCTACCAGGGCGTCAACCTCGAGAACCCGAGCTGGGCGAAGGTGGCGCAGGCCTTCGGCTGCGAAGGCATCACACTCGAACGGCTCGAGGACGTGGCCCCGGCGCTGCGCAGCGCGGCCGCGGCGCAGCGCGAAGGCAAGACCACCGTGCTCGAGATGATGGTCACGAAGGAGCTCGGCGATCCCTTCCGGCGCGACGCGTTGTCGAAGCCGGTGCGCCATCTCGCGAAGTACCAGAAGTTCACCTGAGAGAGCGCCCGCCGCGCATGAGCGCCAGCACAGAAGCCAACGGGCCGCCGGCAGCGGCGGGCCTGCGCCGCTCGCTGCAGCGCCGTCATATGCAGATGATCGCGCTCGGCGGGGTCATCGGTGCGGGCCTGTTCGTCGGCAGCGGCGTCGTCATCAGCTCGGCCGGGCCTGCCGCGGTCATCTCTTTCGCCCTGACCGGCGCGCTCGTCGTGCTGGTGATGCGCATGCTCGGGGAGATGGCGGTCGCCCACCCGGCCGTCGGCGGCTTCTACGAGTACAACCGCCTCGCCCTGGGCGGCCTCGCCGGCTACCTCACCGGCTGGATGTACTGGTATTTCTGGGTGATCGTAGTGGCGCTGGAAGCGGTCGCCGGCGCGAAGATCCTGGCCACCTGGTGGCCGGCGGTCGCGCCCTGGCAGTTCACGCTCGGCCTGATGACGCTCTTCACCATCGTCAACCTCCTTTCGGTGCGCTCCTATGGCGAGGCGGAGTTCTGGTTCGCCTCGATCAAGGTCGCCGCGATCGTGGTGTTCCTGGTCGCCGGCGCGCTGTTCGTCTTCGGTGCGTGGCCGGGGGCACCCGGCGGCCTGCCGCACCTGACCGCCGAAGGCGGCTTCATGCCCAAGGGAATCGTCCCGGTGCTCACGGGCGCGGTGGCCGCGACCGGCTTCTATTTCGGTGCCGAGATCGTCACCATCGCCGCCGCCGAGTCGGCGGAGCCCGAAAAGGCGGTCGCCGCGACCACCCAGTCGGTCATCTGGCGCGTCCTGGTCTTCTATATCGGCTCGATCCTCCTGGTGGTCGCCCTCGTGCCCTGGAACGATGCGGTGCGCATGGCGCATCCCTACGTGAGCGTCATGGAGGTGCTGCGCATCCCGGCCGCCGCCACGCTCATGAGCCTGGTGATTCTCACGGCGGTGCTGTCGGCGCTCAACTCGGGCCTGTTCGCCTCCTCGCGCATGCTGATGGCGCTCGCCGGGCACCGCGACGCTCCGGCGATCCTTGGACGCCTCGACCGGCGCGGCGTGCCGGTTGCCGCCATTCTCGCCAGCACCGCTTTCGGCTATGAGACGGTCGTGATGAGCTATCTCTCTCCCGACAAGATCTTTGCCTTCCTGGTCAGTTCCTACGGGACCGTCGCCGTCTTCGTCTACGTGCTCATCGCCTGCGCGCAGCTGCGCCTGCGCGCGCGGCTCGAGCGCGAGGCCCCCGAGCGGCTGCGCATCCGCATGTGGGGTTATCCCTGGCTCACCTGGATCGCGATCGCCGGGATGCTGGCGATACTCGCCGCGATGGCGTTCATCGCCGACCAGCGCGTCCCGCTCGCCTTCGGCGTGCTGAGTCTGGTGTTTCTGCTCGCCACCTACCCGGTCCGGCACGTGCTCGACCGTTGGGCGCGCTGATGCGGCTGCTGGTCCTCAACGCCGGCAGCTCCTCGCTCAAGTTCGATCTGATCGAGGTGACCCAGGGCCCGATGCGGCGCCTGACGTCCGGCGCGTTCGCCGAGACGAACGGGGATCTGCGGCTCGAGACGGCGGATGCCGCGCCTGCGCCCGCCGCTCCGTTGCGCTCGCTCGCGGCCGCCGCGGACTTCCTGCTCGACTGGCTCGGGGGCGCCGGTCAGCTGGCCGGACTCACCGCCACCGTGCACCGCATCGTGCACGGCGGCGAGCGCTTCCGCGCCACCACGCGCCTCGGCGATGCCGAGCTCACCGCCCTCGCGGCGCTCGATGAGCTGGCACCGCTGCACAACCCGCCGGCGCTGGCCGTCATCGCGAGCGTGCGCGCACGGCTGCCCGGCGACGTGCCGCTGATCGGCGTGTTCGACACGGCCTACTATGCGTCGCTCCCCGAGGCCGCCTGGCGCTATGCCGTGCCCGAGCGCTGGTACCGTGACTTCGGCGTGCGGCGCTATGGCTTCCACGGCACAGCGCACCGGTATCTGTGCCAGGCCGCGCGCGCGCGGCTGCCCGCCGGCAGGCCGGCACGGCGCGTGATCAGTCTGCAGCTCGGCCGCGGCTGCTCGGTCACCGCGACGCTCGATGAGCAGCCGGTGGCGACCAGCATGGGCTTCACCCCCCTCGAGGGCCTGGTCATGGGAACGCGCTCCGGGGATCTCGACCCGGGTGCAGTGCTGCACGTCATGGAGCACGGCGGGCTCTCGCCGGCGCAGATGAACGCCGAGCTCAATACCGCGAGCGGCCTCAAGGGCCTCGCGGGGCGCAGCGGCGACATGCGCGAACTGCTCGCGCTCGAGGGCCAGGGCCAGACGGGTGCGCGGCTCGCGATCGAGATATTCTGCCGGCGTGCACGGCACTACCTCGGCGGCTACGCAGGCGAGCTCGGCGGGGTGGACGTGATCGCCTTCGGCGGCGGTATCGGCGAGCATGCGCCCGAGATCCGCCGGCGTATCGTCGGCGGACTCGAGTGGGCCGGGATCACGATCGACCCGCTCGCGAACGGCGCCCCCGACGCCGCCAGCATCGCCGCCGCGGGCAGCCGCGCCGCGGTCGAAGTGATCCGCCTCGATGAGGCGAGCGTGCTGGCAGCCGAGGCGGCGGCGCTGCTGGCACGCGTGGCCTGAGGCAATATCTGACGGAGCAATCGATGAGCACCGAACCCTACCTCCTCACCCCCGGTCCGCTGACCATCTCGCTGCGCACCAAGCAGGCGATGCTGCGCGACTGGGGATCCTGGGACGTCGACTTCAACAGCATCACGGCGCGCGTGCGCGAGCGGCTGCTCGAGATCGTTCACGGCGCAGCCACTCACGAATGCGTGCCGCTGCAGGGCAGCGGTACCTTCTCCGTCGAGGCGGCGCTCGGCACGCTGGTGCCG
>JAGWMP010000009.1 GCA_028871705.1 Gammaproteobacteria bacterium | reverse complement strand
ACCACGGCCGCATCGTCGTGGTGAACCGCCATTGCGCGAAGGAATCGACCGGCCACGGCTCGCCGCTCCCGCACCTGGTGCACGGCGGCCCGGGCCGCGCGGGGGGTGGCGAGGAGATGGGCGGCATCCGTGGCGTGATGCACTACCTGCAGCGCACCGCCGTGCAGGGCACGCCGGATGTCATCACGGCGGCGAGCGGCCGCTGGACGCGCGGCGCGCGCGAGCTCGATCCCGGCGTGCATCCCTTCCGCAAGCCCTTCGCGGCGCTCGCGATCGGCGACACCTTCCGCTCCGGCGAGCGCGAGGTTACGGTCGAGGACATCGAGCGCTTCGCCGCGCTCTCGGGCGACCGCTTCTACGCGCACATGGACGAGGCGCAGGCGGCGCGCAATCCGCTGTTCGGCGGGCGCGTGGCGCACGGCTACTTCCTGGTGTCGGCCGCCGCCGGACTCTTCGTCGACCCGCCCTACGGTCCGGTGCTCGCCAACTACGGCCTCGACAGCCTGCGCTTCGTCAAGCCGGTCAAGCCCGGCGACCGCATCCGCGTGCGGCTCACCTGCAAGGAGAAGTCGCTGCGCGCCGGTGCGGGTTACGGCGAGGTGCGCTGGGACACGGCCATCACCAACCAGGATGGCGAGGCGGTCGCCAACTACGACGTGCTCACCATGGTGAGCGAGAAGGCGGTACCGGACGCCTGAGGGTCCCGGCGAGCGCCTCAGGCCCGCCGCGCCGGAGCGCCGAACAGCCGGAACGCGTGACCGCGCGTCGACATGGCCTTGACCAGCGCCCACACCGCATCGCCCGGCCGCAGGCGCAGCGCCTCGAGCGCGGCGGTGCTGATGCGGGCCAGCACCACCGGTCCACCGACGTCCACCTTGACGAGCACGCTCGTGGGATCCTCCGGCGTGACGTCGACGACGGTGCCGAGCAGTGCATTGCGCACGCTCAATCCCTGGATCGGCTGCGTCGCGAGGATGATGTCGCGCGCCAGCAGCTGCACGCGCACGCGCGTACCGGCGGGCGCCTCGCGCAGGCTCACCTTGAGCTTGCCCGAGCCAACCGCGAGCTCGACCGTGCCGGCTGCCGCGTCGACCGCGGTGACCAGCCCGTCGACCACCGAGCCGACGAGGTCGGGCGCGAGCACGCTGCGCAGCTCCGCCCGCAGGCTGAGGTCACCGACCGGGCCGGCCGCCAGGACCCTGCCGGCCTCGAGCAGCACCAGATAAGTCGCGAGGCGCAGTACCTCGTCGAACTGGTGACTGACGTACACCATGGGAATCGACAGCCAGTCGCGCAGCCTCTCGAGATAGGGCAGCACTTCCTCACGCCGCGCGGCGTCGAGCGAGGCGAGCGGCTCATCGAGCAGCAGCAGCTGCGGCTGGGACAGGAGCGCCCGGCCGAGGGCGACGCGCTGGCGCTCGCCGCCCGAGAGCTGATGCGGCCGCCGTCCGAGGAGGGCGCCGATCCCGAGCAGCTCCACCACCTCCTCGAAGCGGATGTAGCGCGGGGCGGCACCGGCGCGCTTCTCGCCGTAGCGCAGATTGCCGCCGACCGTCATGTGCGGGAACAGCCGCGCGTCCTGGAACACGTAGCCGATACGCCGCCGTTCCGGTGCCACCGCAATGCCGCGGCGGGTGTCGGTCAGGGTCGTGCCGGCGAGCTGCACCTCGCCCTCATCGGGGGGCAGGAGGCCGGCGAGCATCTCGATCAGGGTGCTCTTGCCGCTGCCCGAACGGCCGAAGAGCGCGATCACCCCGGGAGTGGGCGCGGCGAACGCGGCGCTGAGCGTGAACTCGCCGCGCCGCTTCGTGAGTGACACCTGCAACATGGGCGGCCGCCGCGCTAGCGGCCGAGCAGACGGCGCACGCGCCGCACCAGGAGCTCAGCGGCAAGCAGTCCGCCGAGGCCGAGCACGAAGGACAGGATCGCCAGGCGCAGCGCCAGCGCGTCCCCGTCGGGGGACTGCATCGCCGTGTAGAGGGCGAGCGGCAGCGTGCGGGTGACGCCGGGGATGTTGGCCGCGAAGGTGATCACCGCGCCGAACTCACCGAGGCCGGCGGCGAAGGCGGTGACGGCGCCGGCGAGGATCCCGGGCAGCATCAGCGGCAGCGTGATGGTGAGGAAGCGGTCGAGCGGTGCCGCGCCGAGCGTGCGCGCGGCCGCCTCGAGGCCGCGATCGACGTTCTCGAGCGAGAGGCGGATCGCGCGCACCATGAGCGGGAAGGTCATCACCGCGGTGGCGAGCGCGGCGCCCCCGGTAGTGAAGGGGAGCTGGATCCCGAAATGGGCGTGCAGCCAGCCGCCGAGGGGCCCGCGCGTGCCGAAGAGCAGCAGCAGCACGTAGCCGACCGCGACCGGCGGCAGCACCAGCGGCAGATGTACGAAGGCATCGAACAGGGTACGTCCGGGAAAGCGCACGCGTGTCAGCACCCAGGCGGCGAGCACCGCGAGCGGCAGGCTGAAGGCGACGCTACGGGTGGCGACCTCGAGGCTGAGGCGCAGCGCGTCCGCCTCGGCCGAGCTTAGCAGTGGGCTCACGGGCGAACTCTCGCACGTTCGAGCGACCGGCGGCCAGAGCGCGGCCCTCAGGCGACCAGGGTTTGCGCGAGACTGATCGGGGTGCCTGGGGCGGGCGCGGGGGCGGACGCCGCGAGACCTTTCTCCTCGAGCCATGCGCGGTTGAAGAGACGCGACTGATACTTGGCGCCACCGTCGCACAGCATGGTGACGACGGTGTGCCCCGGGCCGAGCCCGCGCGCCACCTCGACGGCGGCCGCGATGTTCAGGCCGCTGGTGCTGCCGAGGAAGAGACCTTCCTCCCGGAGCGCCCGATACACCCAGCGCACCGTATCCGCATCCGGGACGTGCACCGCGCCGTCGATCGGGGCGTCCTTGAGATTGGCGGTGACGCGGCCGATGCCGATTCCTTCGGTGATCGAGCCGCTGCCGGTCGCTTTCAGCGTGCCGGTGCGGAAGTACTCGTAGAGGCTGCTGCCCGGCGGGTCGGCGAGGATGCAGCGCACGAGCGCGTTCTGCGACTTGAGGAACTGCGCCGTGCCGGCGAGCGTGCCGCCGGTGCCGGTTGCGGCAACGAAGGCATCGATGCGTCCGCCGGTCTGCGTCCAGATCTCGGGCCCGGTGGTGGCGCGGTGCGTATCGCGGTTGGCGGTGTTGTCGAACTGATTCGACCAGATCGCGCCCGCCAGCGAGGCAGCCAGGCGCTGCGCGACCCTCTGATACTGATTGGGATTGCTGTAGGGGACGACCGGGACCTTGTGTACCTCGGCGCCGAGCATCTCGAGCAGCCGGTACTTCTCCGGCGATTGGTTGTCGGGCATGACGATGACGCAGCGGTAACCGCGGGCGTTACAGACGTGCGCGAGTCCGATGCCGGTGTTGCCGGCGGTACCCTCGACGACGATCCCTCCGGGGCGCAGCTGGCCGCGACGCTCGGCATCCGCCACGATGGCCGCCGCGGCGCGGTCCTTGACCGAGCCGCCGGGATTCATGAACTCGGCCTTGCCGAGGATCTCGCAGCCGGTCTCCGCGCTTGCGCGCTGCAGCCGGATCAGGGGCGTGTTGCCCACCGCTCCAATGAAGCCCGCGACTGCGCTCATGCCACCGCCTCGAGTCCGCCTCCACCAAGAATACCTGCAAGCGCCCCGGTGGCGCAGAGCGCCGTGACTTCGCCCACGATGAGGAGCGCCGGGGCCGCCACCTGCTCGCGCAGCGCGAGCGTGGCAATGGCGGCGAGCGGTGCGCGCAGCACGCGCTCCGTGGCCAGCGTGGCCTGCGCGACGATCGCCGCGGGGAGCTCCGCGTTCGCGCCCGCCGCGCGCAACCGTGCGACGATGCGCGGCAGCTGGGCGACGCCCATGTAGAAGACCACCGTCTGATGCGTGCGCGCGAGGGCGCGCCAGTCGAGCGTGTCCTCGAGCGCCGCGTGGCCGCTGACGAAGGTCACGCTGTGGGCGAGGCGCCGATGGGTGAGGGGAATGCCGGAACCGGCCGCGGCGCCGAGGGCGGCGGTGATGCCCGGTACGACACGGTAGGGGATGCCGTGCGCCGCGAGCACCTGCGCCTCCTCGCCGCCGCGCCCGAAGATGAACGGATCGCCGCCCTTGAGGCGCGCGACGCGCTTGCCGGCGCGCGCGAGCTCCACCAGCAGATCATTGATGCGTGACTGCTGCGCATGGTCGCCGGTCTCCTTGCCGACGAAGATCCGCTCGGCATCGCGCCGCGCGCGCTCGAGGATGGACTCGGGAACCAGCCGGTCGTGCAGGATGACGTCGGCCTGCTGCAGCAGCTGCAGCGCCCGCAGCGTCAGCAGGTCGGGGTCGCCGGGTCCGGCGCCGATCAGGTAGACCTCCCCGGGGGCGGCCTGGCCGGTGGCGGCGCCCGCGGCGAGCCGCGCGGCGGCGAGCTCGGCCGCGAACGTGCGCCCGGCCGATGCCTCATCGCCCGCGAGCAGCTGACTCGCCGCACGGCCGCCGACGATGCGCTCCCAGAAAGCGCGCCGGGCGAGTGCGCCGAGCGCCGCGGCGACCGCTGCGCGGCGTGCGCCGAGGAAGCGCGCCAGCGCGCCGAGCCGCGCGGGCAACAGCGCCTCGATGTGCTCGCGCACCCGCCGTGCCAGGACCGGCGCGGCACCGGCCGAGCTGACCGCCACCACGAGCGGCGAGCGGTCGATGATGGCGGGGAAGATAAAGGTCGAGAGCTCGGCGGAGTCGACTACGTTGACCGGGATCTGCCGCTCGCGGGCCGCGCACGAGACCGCGGCGTTCGCCTGCGGGTCATCGCTCGCGGCAACGACCAGCCTCACGCGTGCGAGTTGTGCAGGCTCGAAGGGCCGCGGCAGGCAGCTGAGCTCACCCCGCCGGACGCGCTCGGTGAGCTCGGGGAGCAGCTCGGGCGCCACGACCGTCACGCGGGCGCGCGCCTTGAGCAGCCACTCGATTTTGCGCGCCGCCACCCGTCCGCCACCGACCACCAGCACGGGGGCGTCTGCGATGCGCAGGAACACCGGAAGGTAATCCATGGCCGACTATAGGCGCGCCCCGCGCGGCGGCTGAACGAAGCATTGCTTCTTAGGGACTGCGCGCCGGTTATACACTGGCGGCCCCATGAAACTGCACCAACTGCGCTATCTGGCCGCCGTGGCCCAGAGCGGGCTCAACATCACGGCGGCGGCCCACAAGCTGCATACCTCCCAGCCGGGCGTCAGCAAGCAGATCAAGCTGCTCGAGGACGAGCTCGGCTTCCAGATCTTCGTGCGCGAGGGGCGCAATCTCACCCGTATCACCCCGGCGGGTCAGCAGGTGATCGAGCGGGCGCTGCGCATCCTGCAGGAGGCGCAGAGCATCCGCGACCTGTCGACGGAGCTGCGCGACGAGGGCAAGGGCAGCCTCTCGATCGGCACCACCCACACCCAGGCGCGTTATGTGCTCCCGGACGTGATCGGCGCCTTTCTCGGCCGCTACCCGCAGGTGCGCCTCAACCTGCACCAGGGGACTTCCGAGCAGATCGCCGAGATGGTCGCCGGCGATCGCATCGACTGCGCCATCGCCACCGGCTCCGAGGCGCTGTTCTCCGACCTGACGCTGCTGCCGTGCTATCGCTGGCATCGCACGGTCATCGTGCCCAAAGGGCATCCGCTCGCCGCCGGCGGGCGGCTCACGTTGCGCGCGCTCGCCGCCTACCCGCTGATCACCTACACCTTCAGTTTCACCGGGCCGTCCTCGCTGCACGAGGCGTTCGCGAAAGCCGCCCTGATCCCGAACGTGGCGATCACCGCACGCGATGCCGACGTGATCCAGACCTACGTGCGGCTCGGGCTCGGAGTCGGGATCGTGGCGCACATGGCGATCGATGCGGCGGATCCCGATCTGGTGGCGATCGATGCGACGCACCTGTTCGCGGCGCATACCACCTGGCTCGGCTTCCGGCGTGGCACGCTGCTGCGCAAGTACATGTACGACTTCGCGCAGCTGCTCGCGCCGCACCTCGAGCGGCGTCTCGTCGAGCGCGCGCACCGCGCGGGCTCCGCAGAGGAAGTCGCCGGGCTCTTTGCCGGGATCGAGCTCCCGGAGCGTTAGGGGGCGGGGAAGCGCAGCCGCTCGAGCTGCACGGTGGCTGCACCGGGCTGATAACCGACCGTGTAGCGGCCGAGTGCCCGGCGCGCGGCCTCGGGGTCCTCGCCCGGGGCGAGCTCGAGCGCATCGAAGCCGCAGCGCGCGAGCAGGAACACCTGATCCTGCTTCACGCCGGCCCCCACCGCGCGCAGCTCGCCGCGAAAGCCGAGCCGCCCGCGCAGCAGCCGCGCCTGGGAGTAACCGCGGCCATCGCCGGCAGTGGGAAACTCGACCGCGACGAGCGCGAGGCGCGCGAGCCCGGCGCTGAGCTCCTCGGGGGCGTCCGCGGGTGTCAGGCGTACGCCGAGGCGCCCGGACCAGGCGCGCCAGCGCGCCTCCTCGGCACGCAGCTGCGCGAGCGGCACGATGAGCGCGTCCCCGGCGCTCTCCTCGCCGAGGTAGGCCCAGTCGTCCGCCACCAGCTCACGCCGCCTGAGGATGTGACGCATAGGCGCCGGCGCGGAAGGGCTCGAGCCCGAGGCGCCGTACCGTGTCGATGAAGGGCTCCTCCTCGAGGCGGCGCGCCCGGTAGACCTCGACGATGCGCTCGAGGGTCGTGGCGACCTCGGCCTTCGGCACCGAGGGTCCGATCACCTCGCCGAGCGCGGTGAAGCCGTTGGCGGAGCCGCCGAGGCTGATCTGGTACCACTCCTCGCCATGCTTATCGACCCCGAGGATGCCGATGTGGCCGACATGGTGATGGCCGCAGGCGTTCATGCAGCCCGACATCTTGATCTCGATGCGGCCGAGGTCGTAGAGATAATCGAGAGCGCCGAAGCGCTGCTGGATGTCGCGCGCCACGCCGAGCGTGCCGGCGTTGGCGAGCGAGCAGAAATCGAGCCCCGGGCAGGCGATGAGGTCGGTGAGCGTGCCGATGTTGGCGGTGGCGAGTCCGAGCCGTTCGAGCTCGCCCCAGACCGCGTACAGCTCGCGCTGCGGCACATCCGCAAGCAGGAGGTTCTGGGTGTGGGTGACGCGAATCAGGCCGAAGCTGACCCGCTCGGCGAGGGCGGCGAGAGCTTCCATCTGCTCCGAGGTGGCATCGCCGGGGGCGGCGCCGGGCGCCTTGAGCGAAACGCATACCGCACGGTAGCCGGGCATGCGGTGGGCGCTGGTGTTGTAGCGGTACCAGGCCAGGAAACGCGGCTCACGGTCCGCGGTCACGTCGAGGTCCGTGAGCGTCTCGTAGGGCTGCGCGCGGAAGAATGCGCGCACCCGCTCGACCTCGGCCTGCGTCAGCACCGGCGCGCTGGCGCGGCCGGCGAGCCACTCCGCCTCGACCTCCTCGCGGAAGCGCGCCGCGCCGAGCGACTTCACCAGTACCTTGATGCGTGCCTTGTGAATGTTGTCGCGCCGGCCGTAGCGGTTGTAGACGCGCAGGATGGCCTCGAGGTAACCGAGCAGGTCGGCGAGCGGCAGGAACTCGCGGATCAGCGCGCCGATGACCGGGGCGCGGCCGAGGCCGCCGCCGACCAGGACCGCGAAGCCGATCTCACCCGCGCCGTCGCGCTGCATGTGCAGGCCGATGTCGTGCACCTCGGAGGCGGCGCGATCCTCGGGCGAGCCCGTGATCGCGATCTTGAACTTGCGCGGCAGGTAGGTGAACTCGGGGTGCAGCGCCGCCCATTGGCGCACGATCTCGCAGTAGGGGCGCGGGTCGTCCACCTCATCGGGGGCGATGCCGGCCAGGTGGTCCGCGGTCACGTTGCGCACGCAGTTGCCGCTGGTCTGCAGCGCGTGCATCTCGACCGTGGCGAGCTCGGCGAGGATATCGGGGACCGCGGCGAGCGAGGGCCAGTTGAGCTGCAGGTTCTGCCGCGTGGTGAAATGGCCGTAGCCGCGGTCGTAACGGCGGGCGATGTCGGCGAGCTTGCGCAGCTGCGCGGCGCGCAGCAGTCCGTAGGGAATCGCGATGCGCAGCATCGGCGCGTGGCGCTGGAGGTAGAGCCCGTTACGCAGCCGCAGCGGCCGGAACTCCTCCTCCGAGAGCTCGCCCGCGAGGTGCCGGCGCGTCTGGTCGCGGAACTCCTCGACGCGCTGCGCGATGAAGGCCCGGTCGAGGTCGTCGTAACGGTACATGCGCCGCGACTATATTCGCGCGCCCCCGGACGGGCTAAATACCGAGTGGTTGGGTGCGCCTCTTTCTGGGGTTATGAGCGTGTGCAACACTAGCCCTCGGGCGAGCGGCGGGAACGCGCCGCGGGGCTATAGCGGAGGCGGCCGTGGCGGGACTCTATTTCGAGCAGTTCGAGCCTGGACAGCGCTTCGAGCATGCGGTGCGGCGCACCGTCACCGAGGCCGACAACGTGCTCTTCAGCACCCTCACCATGAATCCGGCGGCCATCCATCTGGATGCGGAATATGCCAAGGGCACGCCCTTCGGCGAGCGCCTGGTCAACAGCCTCTTCACGCTCGGACTGCTGGTCGGGCTCTCGGTCTACGACACGACTTTCGGTACCACCATCGGCAATCTCGGATTCGAGGAAGTGCGCTTTCCGAAGCCCGTACTGATCGGCGATACGCTGCGCGCGGTGACCTCGGTGGTCTCCAGGCGCGAGAGCCAGTCGCGCCAGGATTCCGGAATCGTGGTATTCGAGCATCGCGCCTTCAATCAGCGCGACGAGGAAGTCGCTTTCTGCCGCCGTGCGGCGCTCATGCTGCGCAAGCCGCTCGTATGAGCGGCGGGCAGGCGCCGCGCTCGTGGCTGTTCGTCCCGGGGGACAGCGAGCGCAAGCAGGCGAAGGCCCTCACCACCGCGGCGGATGCACTCATCCTCGACCTGGAGGACTCGGTCGATCCCGCGCAGCTGCCGGCGGCGCGTGCCCGCACGCGCGAGCTGCTGCGCGCGCACGCGGCGGGGCCGGGCCCGCAGCTGTGGGTGCGGATCAACCCGCCGCAGAGCGCGCTCTGGGGCGAGGATCTCGCGGCGGTGCTTACCGAGCGCGCCCCGGCGGGAATAGTCTTGCCGAAGGTCTCCTCCGCGGCTGAGCTCGGGACGGTTGCCGAGCGCCTGGCGGTGCTCGAGAAGCAACACGGACTGCGCCAGGGCGCGGTGGCCCTGCTCGTGATCGCGACCGAGACGCCGCGCGGCCTCCTGGCGCTGCCGCAATACCCCGAGGCGCTCCAGGCGGTGCCGGCGGCGGCGGCGCGGCTCAGCGGACTCACCTGGGGCGCGGAGGACCTGAGCGCCGCGCTCGGGGCCCGTGGCAAGCGCGAGGCCGGCGGGGCGCTCACCTTCACCTTCGCCCTGGCGCGCACCACGTGTCTGCTGACCGCCGCGGCGCTCGGCGTGGCGGCGATCGACGGCGTGCAGGTCGACTTGCGCGACGGCGCGGCGCTCGCGCGCGAGCTCGCCGAGGCGCGCCGCGACGGCTTCTGCGGCAAGCTCGCCATCCATCCGGACCAGGTGGCGCCGATCAACGCCGCCTTCACGCCCACCGAGGAGGAGCGTGCGCACGCGCGGCGCGTGGTGGCGGCGTTCGCCGCGGCCGCCGGTGCCGGCGTGGCGAGCCTCGACGGACAGATGATCGATCGTCCGCACCTGCTGCAGGCGCAGCGCGTACTCGCCGCGGCCCGCGCGCGCGGCGGCACTCCATGATGCGCCGGCTCATCAGCTCCGGCTCCACCTTCGAGCAGGAGATCGGCTACTCACGCGCGGTGGTCGACGGCGAGTGGATCTTCGTCTCGGGAACGACCGGCTTCGATTACGGCCGGATGTCGATCGCCGAGGACATCGTGGCCCAGACCGAGCAATGCTTTCGCAACCTCGCCGCGGCGCTGGCGAGCGCGGGTGCCTCCCTCGCCGACGTCGTGCGCGTCACCTACATCGTGCCCGACGCGGCACTGTTCCCGCGCTGCTGGCCGGTGCTGCGCCAACACTTCGCGGAGGTGCGTCCGGCCGCGACCATGATCTCGGCCGGTCTCGCCGACCCGCGCATGAAGATCGAGATCGAGGTGACCGCGCGCAAGCGCGCCTGAGATCGACGCCCTCAGGTGGGCGCTTTCGCCGGCTCGAGCATCAGCAGCTCCTCGGGCGTATCGAGATCGAGCTCCGCGCCCGGCATCGGCACGCGCACCAGGCGATCGGCGCCGCGGCGCAGGAGCGCGCGGGCGCCGTGGTCGCCGCGCAGCGCCGCGAGTGCCGCAAAGCTGCTGCGCGGGAAGATCGCCGGTGCGCCGGTGGTCCCCGCATAGAGCGCCGCGGCAATCAGGGTGGGGCGGCGGCGCCACGTGCCCGCGAGGCGCCTGAGGTCATCGCGCGTGACCGCGGCCTGATCCGCCAGCACCAGCATCACTCCGGTGCAGGTCGCCGGCAGCCGCGAGACTCCCAGACGGATGGAGCTCGCGATCCCCTCGCGCCAATGGCGGTTGACGACCACCGATCCCGGCGAGTGCCGCAGCAGCGGTGCCAGCTCGCTTGCGCCCGCGCCGAGGACGACGATGAGCGCGTTGCCGGTGACGTCCGCGGCGCGCGACACCACCGAATGCAGCAGCGGGCGCCCGCCGATACGGACCAGCTGCTTGGGCGAGCCGAAACGCGTCGAGGCGCCTGCGGCCAGCACGACCGCATAGAGACGGTCGCCGCTGCCTCCGGTGGCGCGTGAGCCGTCCATCACTCGAGCGTGAGTCCGGCGGGCAGGGCGGCGCGCACCCGGCCGTAGAAGGCGCGCTCCTGCTGGATGGAGTCGGCGTCGACGAGTGCGAACGTGCGCCAATCCGTCACCCGCGGATTCGCGGCGCACAGCGAGTCGATGGCGGCGCGGCGCTCGTCCCAGGCGCCGTTCAGGAGCCCGGCGCAGGCCCCCCAGGCCGCGGCCACGTCAGCACCGGGACGGACCTTCCCGAGCGCCTCGCGCCCGAGCGCGCCTCCGGGCGGGAGCTCGACGCCGAGCGCGGCGAGGCGCGCGTCGCGCGCCTCGAAGGAGCCGAGTACCAGGGCAAGGTGCGCGGCGGATGCCTCCCGCAGCGCGGTCAGGGTCGCGGTTGCGGCGCAGGCTGCCGCGCCACGGTGCGCGGCGGCACAGGCACTCGCCACGGCCCGCACGTGGCGGCGCTCGGTGGCCAGCTGCTCGCGCAGCAACTGAATTTCATTCATGGCGGGAAAGATAAAGCACTGTATAAATAGTCACTAAATATATGAATTACATGACTAAACGATCTCGAAAACATCCCTCGAAGGAGTCCGCCCACGTCCAGTCCGCGCTCCCCACGCTCCGCCAGTATGCCAGCGCATGCCGCTCCCCCGGCGGCGCGCGCACGGTGTGCGTTGCATGCACCCGTGCCGCTTCAGTAGAGTCCCCACGCCTTTTCTCAATTCGCCATCCGGCATCCCAACTCGATGACCAAGACCGATCCCTGGGTCGTGCACAAGTTCGGGGGATCGAGCGTCGCTGACGCCGATTGCTTCCGCCGTGTCGCCGCCATCCTCGAGTCGCTTCCGGGCACGCGGCTCGGCGTGGTGCTGTCGGCGTGCCGCGGTGTGACGGATGCGCTGCTGCGCCTGGTGGCGCTCGCCGAGCGCCAGGACGAGGGGTATCGCGCCGAGCTCGCGCAACTGCGCGCGCGGCACGCGACCATCGCGGAGGCGCTCTTGTCGGCGGACTCCGCGCGGCTTTATCTGGCGGGCTTCGACCGCGACGTGCACGACCTCGAGGGGATCCTCCACTCGGTCAAGCTGACGCGTGCCGCCGCCCGCAACGTCAGCGACCTGATCGCAGGCTACGGTGAGCTCTGGTCGACGCAGCTCTTCCAGCGCTTCTTCGCGGAGCGCGCCGGGCGCGCGGGACCGGTCGAGTGGATCGACGCGCGGCGCGTGGTGGTGGCCGAGTGGGGACCGCTCGGGCCCGGCATTCAATGGCCCGAGTCGCGTGCGCAGCTCGCCGCCCTCGTGCCGGCGGACTTCACCGGCACGCTCATCATCACGGGATTCGTCGCCGCCGACCGCCGCGGCGTGCAGACGACGCTCGGGCGCAACGGCAGCGATTTCTCCGCCTCCATTTTCGGCGCCTTGCTCAAGGCGTCCGAGATCCACATCTGGACCGACGTCGACGGCGTGCTGTCGGCCGATCCGCGGCGTGTCCCGGACGCCACGGTGATCGATTCGCTCTCCTACAACGAGGCGATGGAGCTCGCGTACTTCGGCGCCAAGGTCATCCATCCGCAAACCATGGCGCCGGCGGTCGAGGACTCGATCCCGATCTGGATCCGCAACACCTTCGCGCCGGACAAGCCCGGCACGCTGATCTGTGCGCACCCGGCCTCGAGGCTCCCGGTGAAGGGCATCACGAGCATCGAGCGGGTGGCGCTCGTCAACCTCGAGGGCACCGGCATGATCGGTGTGCCGGGCACCGCCCATCGCCTCTTCGGGGCACTGCGCGAGGAGGGCATCTCGGTCATCCTCATCTCGCAGGGGAGCTCCGAGCATTCGATCTGCTGCGCGATTCCGCAGGAGCAGGCGGAACGCGCGGTGGCGGTGACGCGCCGCGCGTTCGAGCGCGAGCTCGCCGAAGGACACATCCAGAGCGTCGACGTCGACCCGGACCTGGCGATCCTCGCGGTGGTGGGCGACGGCATGGCCGGCACCCCGGGGGTGGCCGCCAAGGTGTTCAGCGCACTCGGCACCTCGGGCGTCAACGTGCGCGCCATCGCCCAGGGCGCCTCCGAACGCAACATCTCGGTGGTGGTCGAGGGCCGCAGTGCGACGCGCGCGCTGCGTTCGGTACACGCCGGGCTCTATCTGTCGCCGCACACCCTCTCGATCGGCGTGATCGGCCCGGGCACGGTGGGACGGGTATTTCTCGAGCAGCTCGCGGCGCAGAGCAACCGGCTGCGCGAGCAGTTCCAGCTCGACCTGCGGCTGCGGGGCGTCATGACCTCCAGGCGCATGCTGCTCGGGGACCCGAGCATCGCGCCCGGGGAATGGCGCGCCGGGCTCGAGAGCCGCGGCACCGCGGCCGACCTCGCGGCTTTCGTCGAGCACGTGCGCGTCGACTACCTGCCGCATACGGTGCTGGTCGACTGCACCGCGAGCGCCGCCGTGGCCGCGCACTACGCCGACTGGCTGGCCGCCGGGATCCACGTGGTGACGCCCAACAAGCAGGCCAACTCGGGCGCGCTCGAGTACTACCGCAGGCTCGAGCAGGCGCGCCGCACGGGCGCTTCGCACTATCTCTACGAGGCGACGGTGGGCGCGGGGCTGCCGATCGTCCATACGCTGCGCGATCTTCGCCAGACCGGCGATGAAGTGACGAGCATCGAGGGCATCTTTTCGGGGACGCTGGCCTATCTGTTCAACGTCTATGACGGCCGCACGCCCTTCTCGCAGATCGTGGCCGATGCCCGCGGCCGCGGCTACACCGAGCCCGATCCGCGCGACGATCTCTCCGGGACCGACGTGGCGCGCAAGCTCATCATTCTCGGGCGTGAGATGGGGCTCGGGCTCGAGCTCGCCGACGTCAAGGTCGGGAGCCTGGTGCCGGCGGAGCTGCGCGCGGGCTCGATCGAGGACTTCATGCGCGAGCTCCCGCGCTACGACTCGATGATGCGCGGCCATCTCGATGCGGCGCGTGCCCGCGGCAAGGTGCTGCGCTACATCGGGCGCCTCACCGCCGCCGGCGCCGCGAGCGTCGGCCTCACCGAGCTGCCCGCGGACCATGCCTTCGCCAACATCGCGCTCACCGACAACGTGGTGCGCTTCGCGACGCGCCGCTACGACCAGAACCCGCTCATCGTGCAGGGGCCCGGGGCCGGACCCGAGGTCACCGCGGGCGGGGTGTTCGCGGATCTGCTGCGCCTGGCGGCCTATCTCGGGGCCCGGCTGTGAGCGGCAGCGCGCGCGTGCGCGCGACCGTGTTCGCCCCGGCCTCGGTCGGTAATGTCGCCATCGGTTTCGACATCCTCGGCTTCGCCGTGGACGCCCTCGGCGATCGCGTCAGCGTGGCGCGCCGCGAGGCCCCCGGGGTCGAGATCGCCGCGGTGCGCGGCATCGCGGGCGAGCTGCCGCGTGAGCCGAAGGACAATACCGCGGGCCGCGCGCTGCTCGCCATGCAGGAGGCGCTCCAGCCGGGCTTCGGCTTCGTCGTGGAGATCGACAAGGGGATCCCGCTCGGCTCGGGGCTCGGCGGCTCGGCGGCATCCGCGGTCGGTGCGGTGGTCGCCGCCAACGCTCTGCTGCCCGTCCCGGCAGGTCCGCTCGAGCTCCTCAAGTTCGCGATGGCGGGGGAGGCGGTGGCGAGCGGCTCGCGCCACGTCGACAACATCGCCCCCGCGCTCTATGGGGGACTGGTGCTGACGGTCGGCATCGACGAGCCGCGCGTCAAGCGCATCCCGGTACCGGCGGGCGTGCGCGCGGTGATCGTGCATCCGCACATGTTCCTCGCGACCGCCAAGGCGCGCGCGATCCTGAAGCGCAGCGTCGAGCTGTCGGATTTCGTCTGGCAGACCGCGAACCTCGCCGGCTTCATCTCCGGCTGCTACACCGACGACCTCGACATGATCCGCGCCTCTCTCGAGGACGTGGTCATCGAGCCGCAGCGCCAGGCGCTGATCCCCGGCTTCCAGGAAGTGCGCGGCGCGGCCATGGGGGCCGGTGCACTCGGCTGCTCCATCTCGGGCGCGGGGCCGTCGATGTTCGCCTGGGCGCTCGAGGCGAGCGCGGCCGCGGTGCTCGCCGCCATGCGGCGCGAATTCGAGGCCAAGGGACTCGCCACCGACGGCTGGGTCGTGAACCTCGCCGGCGCGGGCGCCCGGGTGATCGCATGACCGGGCCGCCGGCGCTCACGGTCCGCATGCAATGAGCGGCGCCTTCCTCTTCAGCAGCTCCCGGGATCCGGGGGCGCGGCTCGGCTTCAGCGCTGCGTTGCTGCAGGGCCTGGCGCCCGATGGCGGGCTCTACGTTCCCGCCGAGTGGCCGCGCCTCCCCGTGGACGCGTTCGACGGCGCGGTTGCGCTGCCGGAAGTAGCGCAGCGACTGCTCGCGCCGCTCCTCGCCGGCGATCCCCTGGCGGGTGAGCTCGCGGCGATCGCCGGCGAGGCCTTCGACTTTCCGGCGCCGCTCGTGCCCTTGTCCCCGGACGGCCGGCTGGCCGTGCTCGAGCTCTTCCACGGTCCGACCGCCGCCTTCAAGGACTTCGGCGCGCGCTTCCTCGCGGCCTGCTTCGCGCGGCTGCGTGGCACGGCGAGCCGCCCGCTCACGATCCTGGTGGCGACCTCCGGCGACACCGGGGGCGCGGTCGCAGCCGCTTTCCATCGGCGTCCCGGGATCGAGGTGGCGGTGCTCTTTCCCAAGGGACTGGTGTCGCCCACCCAGGAGCGCCAGCTCACCTGCTGGGGCGACAACGTGCGCTCGCTCGCCGTGCGCGGCACGTTCGATGACTGCCAACGACTCGTGAAGCAGGCATTCCTCGACCCGCAGCTGCGCGAGCAGCGGGCGTTGTCCTCAGCCAACAGCATCAACCTGGGACGTCTGCTGCCGCAGGCGGTGTACTACGCGGCCACCAGCCTCGCCGTCTCCCGGGAGTTCGGCGAGAGTGCCTCATTCGTCATCCCGAGCGGCAACCTCGGCAACTCGCTGGCCTGCCTGTGGGCGCGGCGCCTGGGGCTGCCGATCGGGCAGGTGGTGCTGGCCCACAACGCCAATCGCGGCGTCCCCGACTTCCTCGAGAGCGGCGAGTGGCGCCCGCGGCCGAGCGTCGCCACGCTCGCATCCGCCATGGACGTCGGCAATCCGAGCAACCTGGAGCGGCTGCGCGCGCTCTACCCGCGGCTCGGGGAGCTGCGCGCGGCGCTGAGCGCCACCAGCGTCACGGACGAGGAGATCCGCGCGCGCATCCGCGCGGGCTTCCGCACCTACGGCCAGGTGTGGTGCCCGCACACGGCCACCGCCGCCGAGGCCTGGGAGCGGCTGCCGCCCGAGCAGCGCGCCCGCGGCCGCTGGGTGCTGGTGGCGACGGCGCACGCGGCCAAGTTCCGCGAGATCGTCGAGCCGTTGATCGGCCGCGAGGTGCCGATGCCGGGGAGCCTCGCGCGGCTGTTTGCGCGACCGGTCCACTGTGTTGAAATCGACGCTACGCTCGCGGGGCTGCGCGCGGCGCTCGGGACCCAGGGGAGTTCGTGGACGATCTGAGCAAGTTGCCGCCGCTCGTGTGGGCCGCGGCGGTCGGTGCGGTGGCGCTTGGTCTTGCGCTCTGGTGGATGGGCCGCTGGTACCGCCGCTATCGCGCCCGGCGGCTGCTGCGCGCCGCGGTGACGGGCGGCGCGGCCGATCACCTGGCGAACGCGCTGGTGCCCGACGGCATGGGCGGCGGCTTTCACGTCGACTTTCTGCTGCTCACCATGCGGGGCGTCGTGGTGATCGACCTGCGCGACGTCCGCGGCAACATCTTCGGCGGCGACCAGATGGCCGAATGGACCGTCATGGATGGCGCGCGGCGCTTCACCTTCACGAACCCGCAGAGTGCCTTGTACGACCGCATCGCCGCCGTGAAGGCGGTGGCCGGAGACGTCCCGGTGGAAGGGCGGATCGTCTTCACGCGGCGCGGCAAGTTCCCCAAGGGTCTGCCCAAGTGGACCCTCATGGTGGATGCGCTGCGCGCCGAGTTTCCCCCGGTCGAGTACCAGCCGCACGCCGAGGCCACGGCACCCTTGAGCGAGGGCTGGCGGCGCCTCAAGGACGCGGTGAAGCCGAGCTACATGGCCGACATGCGTTGAGTCAGGCCACTGTCCGGGCGTGATCCGCCAGCACCAGCGACACGCAGGCGGTGAGCTTCTTCGCGTACTCGATGTGCAGGAACTCGTTCGGACCGTGTGCGTTGGCGTGCGGCCCGAGCACCCCGGTGATGAAGAACTGGGTATGGGGGAAGCGCTCGCCCAGCATGCCCATGAAGGGAATCGTGCCGCCGCAGCCGATGTGCACGGCGTCGCGCCCGTAGATCACCTGGCTCGCCCGCCCGATCGACTGCTCGAGCCAGGGGGCGAAGGCCGGGGCATTCCAGCCGGTATTGGCGCCGCCGGGCTCGAAGCGCACCTCGGCGCCGTAGGGCGGATCGCGCTCGAGCGCCTCGCGCACCGCCTGCGCGGCCCGGGGTGCATCGCAGGTGGGCGGGGTTCGCAGCGAGATCTTGACCGTGATCTGCGGCAGCAGCACGTTGCCGGCGGTGGCGGTCGGGGGCAGCCCGTCCGCGCCCGTGACCGCGAGCGTCGCGCGCCACGTGCTGTTGATGATGAGCTCGGCCGGATCGTTGGAGACCGCCTGCACGCCCTTGGCCCACGGGAGCTTGCCCGCGACGCTGGCGCCGAGTACCTGCGCGGCGATTGCCGCCTGGGCGCGCCGGTCCGCGGGCAGCGTCACGTGCAGCTCATCGAGCAGCAGGTCGCCGGTGACCGGATTCTCGATGCGCGCGAGCAGCTGCTCGAGGATGCGGAACGGCGTCGGGGCGATGCCGGTCGCCATCCCCGAATGCACGCCCTCGGTGAGGACGCGCACCGTCAGCGTGCCGATGAGATTGCCGCGCAGCGAGGTGGTGCACCAGACCTGGTCGTAGTTGCCGCACTCCGCATCGAGACACACGACCAGCGAGGGCTCGGGGATTGCATTGCCGAGCGCCTCCAGGTGTGCCGGCAGGTCGTCGCTGCCGCTTTCCTCGCACGCCTCGATCAGCACCACGCAGCGCGGCAGCCGTACCTGCTGGTCCTTGAGCGCGGCGATCGCGGTGAGCGAGCTGAACACCGCATAGCCGTCGTCGGCGGCCCCGCGGCCGTAGAGCTTGCCGTCGCGGATCACCGGCTCCCAGGGGCCTAAGCCCGGCAGCCAGCCCGTGAATTCAGGCTGCTTGTCGAGGTGTCCGTAGAGGAGCGCGCAACCGGGCAGCTCGCCCGGGATGTCGATGAGGAGGAGGGGGGTGCGCCCGGGGAGGCGGCGGATCTCGACCCGCGCCCCCGGCAGCGGCTGCAGCCGGCACCACTCGGCCATGAGTTGCACGGCGGCTTCCATGTGCCCGTGCTTCTCCCAGTCGGGATCGAAGTGCGGCGACTTGTTGGGGATGCGCACGTACGCCTTGAGGCGCTCGAGGATCGAGCTGTCCCAGGTGGTGCCGATGAAGCCGCTCAGACGCTTGAGGTCCATGGAAGTAATCTCTTTAATGCTCAGACATTTACGAAGTATTCGCGAGGCAATTTCTCACTGGACGCCGGGGCCGCTGCCGCGGCCGCGCGTATGTATACCTCCTTTAAGGCGCCGTGTCCGCCGCCAACCCGAAGAGTGCCCGTGCGGCCTGCGTGCTCGAGCGTGCGAGCGCGGCGAGCGGCTCGCCGCGGGCGCGCGCCACCACGGCAGCGATGTGCGGCAGAAATGCCGGCTCGTTGCGCCGCGTGGGCGGGCGCGGGGCGAGGTCGCGCGGCAGCAGGTAGGGACCGTCGGTCTCGAGCAGCAGCCGCTCGGCGGGGATCGCGCGCACCAGCGGTACGAGATGCGCGCCGCGCCGCTCGTCGCAGATCCAGCCGGTGATCCCGATCGCGAGTCCGAGATCGAGATAGGCCTCGAGCTCCGCCGCGCCGCCGGTGAAGCAGTGGGCCACCCCACGGTGGCGGGGGCCGTGCTCGCGCAGGATCGCCAGGAAATCCGCATGCGCCTCGCGCTGGTGCAGGAACACCGGCTTGCCGAGCCGTGTGGCGAGCTCGAGCTGGCGCTGAAAGGCCGCGCGCTGCGCCGCGCGTGGGGAGAAGTCGCGAAAGTAATCGAGCCCGCATTCACCGACCGCCACCACCTCGGGAGCGGCGGCCAGCGCGGCGAGCTCGTCCATGCGCTCCTCGCCGAGCTCATCGGCGTGATGCGGATGCACTCCGGCGGTGGCGAACAGGACTCCCGGGTGTTGGCGGGCGAGGACGGTGGCCGCGCGGCTGCCCGCGAGCGTCGCCCCCGTGACCATCATCTGCACGACGCCGGCGGCGCGGGCACGCTCGAGCACCGCGTCCCGGTCGGCGTCGTAGCTGTCGTGCCCCAGGTTGATGCCGATATCGATGAGCGGCGCGGCCGGGTGGGCTGGCGTCATGGCGGCTGTGCTATGGTTTTGCATGCGCGCGAATATTCTACTGCCGGCGGCGTTGCTGCTCGCGTTGAGCGGTGCCGCGGCGCATGCCGAGGGCGATACCTCGTGGCGCGACATCGAGAGCCGCATCCAGTACGGTTACTACACCGAGGATGCCGCGGCGTTGAGGAGTCTCGGCGGGCTGATCGTGGCGGATGAGTCGCACGACCGGCTGCACGGCTACTACGCGGCGCTCCTCGACTGGCGGCAGGCGCAGCTCGCCGCACAGGGGGCGGCCCGTGGCGTCTCCGCCGCCGACCTCGCGCAGCGCTGCGTTGCCGAGCTCGACGCGCTGCTCGAGGCGCAGGCGGACTTCACCGACGCGCTCGCGCTGCGCGCCGCCTGCCTGGCGACGCCGCTCAGCGCGCGCAACTCGACCTTGTCCGTGCACCGCGCGCACAAGGACCTCGAGCATGCCCTCACCCTGGCACCGCGCGATCCGCGCGCGCTGCTGGTCGATGGCGCGAGCGATTACCAGCTTGCCGCGGCGGGTGACGGCAACAAGGAGCGGGCGCTTGCGAAACTGCGGCGCGCGGTGGCGGCTTTCGAGGCCGAGCGCGCCGGGGTCGAGCGGCTGCCGGGCTGGGGCGCGGCGGAAGCCTATCTCTACCTCGCGCGCGATCTGCTCGATCACGCGGATCCGGTTGGCGCGCGCGATGCCCTCGAGCACGCCCTGCTGATCGCCCCCGAGTTCGCGCAGGCGCGGCGGCTGATGGCGAAGATCGTCGCCGGCTGAGGCGCCACCGGCCTTCCCTTTGCACAGGTCGCCGCGGGGACACCACTGTATGTCGCCGCGGCGCATGCGGCCGCAGGGGGCTGATGTTATCGTTGCGCGCCTCATTTGAAGGGCCGAGGGGATGACTGGCGAACCGGACAAGAAAGCGCTGTTGGGTCAACTGCGGATCGATCGCCAGCCGGAGCCCGAGCACCGCGTCCCCGGGCGGCGCGCCTGGATCGCCGGCGCGGTGGCGGCACTGCTCGTGCTCCTGGGCGGCGGCGCCTGGCTCGCGCTCTCGGGCCGCGGCGGCCTCGCGGTGCATACGGCGACCGCCCAGGCGCTGTCCGCAAGCGGCGGGGTCGCTTCGGTGCTCGATGCCACCGGCTACGTGACCGCGCGCCGCGAGGCCACGGTATCGGCGCAGATCACCGGCACGGTGACCCAGGTGCTGTTCGACGAGGGCGATCACGTCAAGGCGGGGCAGGTGATCGCGCGCCTCGACGACACCGCGCAGCGCGCCGCACTCGCCCAGTCGCAGGCGCAGCTGCAGTCGGCGCAGGCGGTGCTGACCGAGGACGAGGCGCAGCTCGCGCAGTACAAACGCGACGTCAAGCGCGACGAGGACCTGGTCACGCGCCACCTGGTCTCGGAGCAGGAGACCGAGCAGGCGCGCACCCAGGTGGATACCGGCAGCGCCCTGGTGCAGTCGCAGAAGAAGCAGATCGAGCTCGCCGCCGCCAACGTGCGCGCGGCGCAGGTGCAGCTCGATTACTGCACCGTGCGCGCGCCCTTCACCGGCGTCGTGATCGCCAAGGCCGCACAGGTGGGTGAGATCGTCTCGCCGTTTTCCGCCGGCGGCGGCTTCACGCGCACCGGCATCGGCACGCTGGTCGACATGGACTCCCTCGAGATCGAGGTCGACGTCAACGAGGCCTATATCAACCGGGTCGAACCCGGACAGCCCGTGGTCTCGGTGCTCAACGCCTATCCCGACTGGCGCATCCCTTCGCACGTCATCGCCATCATCCCGACCGCCGACCGTTCCAAGGCCACCGTCAAGGTGCGCATCGGCTTCGACACCAGGGATGCGCGCATCGTGCCCGACATGGGGGTGCGGGTCTCGTTCGAGGAGAAGGCCGCCGCCGGTGCCGCGCCCGTGCAGCGCCTTCCCGGCGTCCTGGTGCCGGCGGATGCGCTGCGCAAGGACGCCGGCGAGGACGTGGTGTTCGTGGTGCAGGACCGCCGGGCGCTGCGCCGCGCGGTGACCGTCGGGGGCGGCAGCGGGGACTCGCGGCAGGTGCTCGCCGGGCTGTCCGCCGGGGAGACCGTGATCGTCGATGCGCCGGCCGGTCTAAAGGACGGGGCGGCGGTAACCGAGGCAAAATAGGCCGTAGCGGGAGAGGAACGTCATGTCAGAGCCGATGGTTCAGGTGCACAACGTCACCAAGGTCTACGAGCGCGGCAAGCAGCAGGTCGAGGTGCTGCACGGCCTGACGCTCGACATTCCCAAGGGCGACTTCGTCGCGCTCATGGGCCCGTCGGGCTCGGGCAAGACCACGCTGCTCAACCTCATCGGCGGGCTCGACAAGCCGACGTCGGGCGAGATCACCGTGGGGGGCAACCGCATCGACCAGCTCGGCAGCGGCGCGCTCGCCCGCTGGCGCGCGCACAACGTCGGCTTCGTCTTCCAGTTCTACAACCTCATGCCGGTTCTGTCCGCGGAGGCCAACGTCGAGCTGCCGCTGCTGCTCACGAAATTGTCGGCCGCGCAGCGCCGCAAGAACGTCGCGGTGGCACTCGAGGTGGTGGGACTCGCCGACCGCGCCAAGCACAAGCCGCGCGAGCTCTCCGGCGGCCAGGAGCAGCGCGTCGCCATCGCGCGCGCGCTGGTATCGGACCCGCAGCTGCTGGTGTGCGATGAGCCGACCGGCGACCTCGACCGCAAGACCGCGGACGAGATCCTTGGCCTCCTGCAGGTGCTCAACAAGGAGCACGGCAAGACCATCGTCATCGTCACCCACGATCCCAAGGCCGCCGAATTCGCGCAGCGGACGCTGCATCTCGAGAAGGGCCAGCTGCTCGAGCAGGCGGCATGACCCGCACCGGCTTCGTCATCGCCAATCTCTTCCGCAAGCGCGTGCGCACCATTCTCACGCTGCTCTCGGTGATCATGGCGTTCCTGCTGTTCGGACTGCTGCAGTCGGTGAACTCGGTCTTCAGCTCCGGCGCCGACTTCGTCGGGGCGACGCGGCTGTTCGTGCAGGCGCGCGTCTCCTTCACCACCGCGCTCCCCGTGAGCATGGTGCCGAAGCTCGAGGCGATCCCGGGCGTGGTGCGCGTCGCCTACCAGCAGTGGTTCGGCGGCGTATGGCTGCCCACCAACACGCCGCTCATCATGTTCACGCTCGACCCGCAGCGCTACCACGACGTCTACCCCGAGTGGAAGATGCCCGAGGACCAGTGGCAGGCGTTCGAGCACACGCGCACCGGCCTGATCGTCGGCCGTCAGCTGGCGCAGCAGTATGGCTGGAAGGTCGGCCAGAAGGTGCCGATCTCCTCCAACATCTGGCCGCAGAAGAACGGCAGCAAAGCCTGGCAGTTCGACCTGGTCGGCATTTTCGACGGCAAGGACGCGGACTGGCAGAAGCGCACCAATCTCGCCTTCATCCAGCAGGACTACTTCGACGAGGCCAACCAGTTCGGCATCAAGGGGCGCACCAATTTCTTCATCCTCAAGCTCGCGCCGGGCGCGAACGCCGAGGCCATCAGCAAGACGGTCGACGCCATGTTCGAGAACTCGCCCGACGAGACCAAAACGCAGACCGAGAAGGACTTCAACATCAGCTTCGTGAAGCAGATCGGCGACATCGGCCTGATCGTGCGCTGGATCCTGTTCGCGGTGTTCTTCACGCTGCTGCTGGTGGTCGGCAACACCATGGCGCAGAGCGTGCGCGAGCGGATTCCCGAGCTCGCGGTGCTGAAGACGCTCGGCTTCTCCGACGGCAGCGTGCTCGGCTTCGTGCTCGCCGAGGCGTTCGCGCTGGTGCTGCTCGGGGGGCTGGTGGGACTCACGCTCGCCTCCATCGCCGGCGCCATGGTGGAAAAGCAGACCGGCGGCCAGTTCCTGCTCGAGCTCGACCGCGGCGTATGGCTGCTCGGAGTCGCCGCGATCGTGCTGATGAGCCTCGCGGTCGGGGGACTGCCGGCGTTGCGCGCCCGGCGGCTCAAGATCGTCGACGCGCTCGCCGGTCGCTGATGGACGCAAGGAGAGCCCGCACGTGTTGAGACAGGCATTCGCCATCACCGTACTCAGCATCCGCAGCATTCCGCAGCGCTGGGCCCCCTCGCTGGTCATCGTCATCGGGCTCGCCGGCGTGGTGGCGGTGTTCACCGCGCTGCTCGCGATGTCGGCGGGCTTCGAGAGCACGCTCAAGTCGACGGGGCGCCACGACGCGGTGATCATCCTGCGCGGCGGCTCGGACGCAGAGCTCAACTCGGGCTTCGATCGCGATTCGACCGACCTCATCAAGCAGGAGCCGGGCATCCGGCCCGGGCCGGATGGCAAGCCGCTCGCCGCCGCCGAGCTCATGGTGATCGCGGAGCTGGTGCGGCGCGATGACGTCAAGAGCGGCGCCAACGTGACGCTGCGCGGCGTCGAGCCCGCCTCCTTCACGCTGCGGCCGCAGCTGAAGATCATCGCCGGGCGCAACTTCACCCCAGGGCTGCGCGAGCTGATCGTCGGGCGCGGCGTGCTGCAGCAGTTCCAGGGCGCCGATGTGGGCCGGACCGTGCGCATGCGCGGCTCGGAGTGGACGGTGGTGGGGGAGTTCGCCTCGGGCGACTCGCACGACAGCGAGATGTGGGCCGATATCAACGTGGCGCGCTCGACTTTCGGGCGTCTCGGCTCGAGTTCGGTGCTGGCGGCGCTCGATGAGCCCGGCGGCTTCGATCGGCTCAAGGCCGCGATCGCGGCGGACCCGCGCCTGTCGATCGACGTGCTGCGCGAGGACGATTACTTCAGCGCCCAGACCCGGCAGTTCCGCCGGACGATCGGCGTGCTGGCCGGCGTGGTCACGGCGATCATGGGGCTCGGCGCGGTGTTCGCCGCGCTCAACAGCATGTACGCCGCGGTGGCGGCGCGCGGCAAGGAGATCGCGACGCTGCGGGCGATCGGCTTCGGCGGACTCCCGGTCGTGGTGTCGGTGATGATCGAGGCGCTGCTGCTGGCGCTCGCCGGGGCGGTGCTCGGCGCGCTGATCGCCTACCTGCTCTTCAACAATCTTTCGGTGGCGACCCTCGGCCAGAACTTTACGCAGGTGGTGTTCAGCTTCAAGGTGACGCCGCAGCTGGTGGTGCGCGGACTCATCATCGCGGTGCTGATCGGCATGATCGGCGGATTCCTGCCGGCGCTGCGCGCCGCGCGGGTGCCGGTCACCACGAGCCTGCGCGAGAGCTGAAATCCGGGCGCGGCGGCGCTAGAGGCGCGCGAGCGCCGCGCACAGCGCCTGCACGTCCGCCTCGGGCTGGTCCCACGAGACCACCAGGCGAACCTCGCCGGCGGCTTCGGCGCCCCAGTCGTAGAAATCGAAGCCCGCGGCGCGCAGCGCCTGCCGCCGCGCCACGCCGAGCCGCACGAACACCTCGTTGGCCTCGACCGGATGCAGCAGAGTCGCGCCCGCGGCGGCGCCGATGCGGCGGGCGAGGGCGTTGGTGCGCTCGGCATTGCGCTTCCAGACGCCCGTCTCGAGGTAGGCAAGCAGTTGCGCGGCGACGTAGCGCGACTTGGAGAGCAGATGCCCGGCGCGCTTGCGCCGCAGCTCGAAGTCGCGCACGCACTCCGGGTCGAAGAACACAACCGCCTCGGCGGTGAGCGCGCCGTTCTTGGTGGCGCCGAAGGACAGCACGTCCACCCCGGCACGCCAGGTGAGGTCCCCGGGGTGGCAGCCGAGGAAGGTGAGGGCGTTGGCGAAGCGCGCGCCGTCCATGTGGACCTTGAGGCCGGCGCGGTGGGCGAGCCCGGCGAGCCGCGCCACCTCCGCGGGCCGGTAGACGGTGCCGAGCTCGGTCGCCTGGGTGAGGGAGAGCGCCGCGGGCTGCACGCTGTGCAGGTGACGCGGGTGGTTCTCGAGAGCGGTGCCGACGGTGTCGGCATCGAGCCGGCCGTGCTCCCCGGGCAGCAGCGCGAGCTGCGCACCGCCGGAGAAGAAGCCCGGCGCGCCGCATTCGTCGACCGCGATGTGCGCCTCGTGATGGGCGAAGATCGCTCCATAGGGCGGGCTGAGCGTGGCGAGGGCGAGCGAGTTGGCGGCGGTGCCGGTGGTGACGGCGAAGGCGCGCACCGCCGTACCGAAGTGCTCGCTGAAGGCCGCATCGAGCCGCAGCGTCCACTCATCGTCGCCGTACGCGCGCGCCGGGCCGCGATTCGCCGCGGCGATCGCCGCGAGCATCTCGGGGCAGGCGGTGGCGGTGTTGTCGCTGAAGAATTTCAAGGCCGCAAGCTCCTCGTGACGGGGCCGCCGGGCGTCAATCGATACGCCAGCGGAACGACCAGGCGCCGAACGCCAGGAAGACCAGCGTGGTGGCGGCAAGATACAACAGGTTGGGGGCGATCTGCGTGAGCCCTGCGCCGTCGAGCATCACGGCGCGCGCCGCATCCAAGAGGTGGGTGAGCGGAAACGCGTGCGCGACCCACTGCACCCAGCGCGGTGAGCCCTCGAGCGAGAACCACACGCCCGACAGCAGCATCATCGGCCAGGTAAGGAGGTTGAGCAGTATCCCCACCATCTCTTCGCTGGAGAAGCGCGCGGCGACGGTCAGCCCGAGGGCGATCAGGGAGAGTGCCCCGAGCAGCGCCAGCAGCGCCAGAAGTGCGGGATTGCCCGCAGAGTGAAAATGGATAAGGACGCCGATACCGAGGTACAGGATGAGCGTCACGGCCACGATCAGCGTGAGCCGGGAGAGCACCTGCGCGGCGAGAAACTCGAACGCCGTGAGCGGGGTCGCGTGCAGGCGCTTGAGAAAGCCGCTCTTGCGATAGCGCAGTACCACGTAGCCGACCCCGAACAGGCAGTTGAACATCATGTTCATGCCGAGGATGCCAGGGAACAGCCAGTCGACGTAGCGCAGCGCCTTGCCGGTGACCGGCTCGCGCCGCGCACCGGGCTCGTCTGCCAGAAGGAGCTTCTCGACGAGATGGCCCTTCGGCGAGTCGGTGTTGACCCAGTAGCGCGTGCCGCTGCCGAAATCGACCAGCAGGTCGAGCTGTTGGTGCGTGAGCTTATGCAGGGCCTCATCCCGGTCGGTGAGGGGCACGATCTGAACGTAGAGTTCCTCCGCGGCGACAAACGGATGCGCGTGCTCATCCGCCGGCCCATCCAGTACGCCCACCTTGAACAGCGGCCGCGGCGGTCCGCCCAGCACGAAGCTCATGCCGATCACCAGCATGACCGGCAGCAGCAGCGTAAAGGCAAACGGTACGCGGTCGCGCACGAACTCGAGGTTGCGCGCGTGGAATACTGCCAGCAGCCGGCGCATCACGGCCGCAGCTCCTTGCCGGTCAGCTCGAGGAACAGATCCTCGAGGTTGGGCGGCCGTACGCGCAGGTTGATGAGTGGCACGTGGGCCGCGAGCAGCGTGCGCAGCGTCGCCTCGAGATCGTGGGTGGTGATCTCGACATTGCCGTGCACTTCCGTGAGCTTGAGCGGCAGGCTGCGGGCGGTGTGGGGAAAGTCCGCGCTCGGCAACTCGAGCAGCACCTCGGGGAAGTGCTCGCGCAGCAGCCGGCGCGGCGCTCCCTGCGCGACGATGCGCCCGCCGTCCATGATGGCGATCTCATCGCACAGCAGCTCCGCCTCCTCCATGTAGTGGGTGGTGAGGATGATGGTCTTGCGGCGCGCCTTGATCGATTCGACCAGCTGCCAGAAATTGCGCCGGGCCTGGGGATCGAGGCCGGTGGTCGGCTCATCGAGGAACAGCACCGCCGGATCGTTCACCAGCGCGATGGCGAGCAGCAGCCGCTGCTGCTGGCCGCCGGAGAGCTTGCGGGCGTCGCGGCCCGCGAGCTGCTCGAGCGTGCACAGGCGCAGCACCTCGTCCACCGAGAGGCCGTGGGTGTAGAGGCCGCGGAACAGGGCGACGCTCTGCCGTACCGTGAGGTGATCCTGCAGCGCGGTCTTCTGGAAGAGGATACCGGCGTCCTCGCGGAAGCGGCGCCCGAGGGGCTCGCCGCGGTAATGCATCTCGCCGGAGGTGGGCGGCAGAATGCCCTCCATGATCTCGACCGTGGTGGTCTTGCCGGCGCCGTTGGGGCCGAGCAGCCCGAAACACATGCCCTCGGGGACGGCGAAACTGACGCCGTCCACCGCGGTCGTGGCCGGATATTGTTTGACGAGGTCGCGGACTTCGAGGAGGGGTGCGGTCACGGTCGCGCGATCCTAGCGGATCGGGGCGCGGGCGTCTGCCGCCTTGCCGCACGGCCGCCGACGTGTACCATCCGGGCGATGACCGACAGAAAGTACGAAAAGTCCGAGCGCGTCGAGCTGGCCGGCGAGGCGGTGCACTGGGACCTCGGCAGCTCGCTGTCCTACAGCGAATACCTGCATCTCGACAAGCTGCTGGCGGCGCAGCACCCGCTCACGCGCGAGCACAACGAGATGCTGTTCGTGATCGTGCACCAGGTGTCGGAGCTGTGGATGCGGCTCATGCTGCACGAGCTCACGGCGGCGATCGGCTGCGTGCGGCGCGACGACGTCGGCCCGGCGCTCAAGATGCTGGCGCGCATCGCACGCGCGCAGGCACAGCTGATCTCGGTATGGGACGTGCTCTCGACCCTGACGCCTTTCGAGTATACGGCGTTCCGCAATGCCCTCGGGCGCTCCTCCGGGTTTCAGTCGGTGCAATACCGCATGCTCGAGTTCCTGTTCGGCAACAAGAACGCGGATATGGTCGCCGTGCACAAGCGCGATGCGGCGGCCCTCGCGGCCCTCGAGCGGGCGCTCGCCGAGCCCTCACTCTATGACGAGGTGCTGCGGCTCTTGAGCCGCCGCGGCTACGGCGTTCCGGAGGAGTATCTGGCGCGCGACTTCCGTCTGCCTTACGTGGCGAGCAAACAGGTGGCGGGCGCCTGGCTCGGCGTGTACCACAATGCCGACAAGGACTGGGACCTGTACGAGCTCGCCGAGAAGCTCGTCGACCTCGATCACAACTTCCAGCTCTGGCGCGCCCATCACCTGAAGACCGTCGAGCGCATCATCGGCTACAAGCCGGGCACCGGCGGCACCAGCGGCGTGTCCTACCTCGCCAAGGCGCTCGAGCTCAAGTTCTTCCCGGAGCTCTGGCAGATCCGCAGCTCGATGTAGACCTTCAGAGCGCGCCGACCGTTTCGGGCTGCTCGCGCCAGGAGTCCGGGAACAGCTGCTTGAGATTCCTGATCTTCGGCAGGTCGTTGAAGACGATGTAAGGCTGTCCGGGGTTCTTCAGGTAATAGTCCTGATGATAAGACTCCGCGGCGTAGAAGCCCTTGAGCGGATCGACGCGCGTCACGATCGGCTGCCGGAACGCCTTGCCCTTGTCGAGCTGCCCGATGTAGCTCTCGGCGATGTGCCGCTGTGCGTCGTCGGCGTAGAAGATGTCCGAGCGGTACTGGGTGCCGCTGTCCGGTCCCTGGCGGTTGAACTGCGTGGGATCGTGCGCCACCGAGAAATAGATCTGCAGCAGCTTGCCGTAGGTGACCTCGGCGGGGTCGAAGACGATCTGCACCGACTCGGCGTGCCCGGTCGCGCCGGTGCTGACCTCCTCGTAGCTGGCCGAGCCGCGCGTACCCCCGGCGTAGCCGGCGAGCACCCGATGCACGCCGCGCACATGCTCGAACACGCCCTGCAGGCCCCAGAAGCAGCCGCCGGCAAGCACGGCGGTCTCGAGCTTGCCGGGCGCGCTCGGGTTGTCCACCAAGGGTGGCGGGACGACGGCGGGCGCGGCCCCCGCACCGACGCTGCAGGAGGCGAGCAGGCTGCCGAGCGTCGCCGCGGCGAGCCCATGGCGGAACGGATTCCTGATTTTCATGATGGCTCTCCGGAAGGGCGCGGCGCTACCCGCGCGGCGCGAACGTGAGGGCTACGGAGTTCATGCAATAGCGCAGTCCCGTGGGCTTCGGTCCGTCATCGAACACGTGGCCGAGGTGCGCGACGCAGCGCTTGCACGACACCGCGATGCGCACCATGCCGAGGCTCCGGTCGTCGCTCTCGACCACATTCAGCCGCGAGATGGGCTGGTAGAAGCTCGGCCAGCCGGTGCCGGAGTCGAACTTGGTGCGCGAGTCGAACAGCGGCGTGCCGCAGCATACGCAGGAGTAGAGGCCGTCCGCATGATTGGCGTCGAGCGCGCCGCTGAACGCCCGCTCGGTCGCTCCGTGGCGCGTCACCTCGTAGGCGAGCGGCGTAAGCTGCGCACGCCATTCGTCGTCGGTCTTGACCACCCGCGGCACCGTCGCGGTGCCGGTGCTGCGGCCATTGGCGGCGAAGGTCTCGATCGTTACCGTACCGGCCGGCGCGGGCCCGGACGAAAGTGCCGCCGCCCTCACCAGCCGCGCGGCAGTCAGGGCTCCGAGCGAGAGCGCCAGGCCGAGCAACGAGCGGCGCGACAGCGGGACAGATTCGAGCGCGTCCATGAGTCTCCACTCCTAGCCGAAGGTGAACGAGTAGGCCTGTACGCCCGCATCGAGGAACTCGATCGCGAAGGTGTGCTCGGCCACGGGGCCGCTCTGGCGCAGCAGCTGGTACAGCCGCTGGCCGTCCACGCTACCCGTGCCATCCGGCCGGACATCGACGCCGTGGTCGTTCCCCGGCGCGCGGCCATCCAGAGTGACGCGAAAGCGCACCGGCCGGCCGGCGGCCGCCGGCCCCAGCACCAGATGCAGGTCGCGGGCACGGAAGCGGAACACGATCATGCCTGGCTTGCCGGCGCCGACCGCGCGCTCCTTCTCGATGAGCCAGTCGCCCGCGAGCGCCCACTGGTTGAGCGCGAGTGCCTCGGGGGCCTGGTAGACATGCGATGCGTCCGGCACGGCACCACCCGGCGAGGCGAAGCTCCCGGCACGCTGGTAGCCGATGTAGGTTTCGGGCGACTGAATGTCGGCCTCGTCGGGAGGTGCCTCGATGCCGGTCGCGTGGATTGCGCTCGCGGCGGGTGGCAAATGCACCGCACCGGCCTCGCTGAGCAACGTCCGCAGCAGCTCCTCGGATTGCGCGTACTCGCCCTCGCCGAAGTGGTGGCCGCGGATGCGGCCCTGGGCGTCGATGAAGTAGTGCGCCGGCCAGTATTGGTTGTCGAACGCCTGCCAGATGGCGTAGTTGTTATCGAGCGCCACCGGATAGGCGATGCCGAGATCGTGCACCGCGCGGGTGACGTTGCCGACGTCCTTCTCGAAGGCGAACTCGGGCGCGTGCACGCCGATCACGACCAGCCCTTGGGTTCGGTAGCGGTGGTACCAATCCTCGATATAGGGCAGGGCGCGCAGGCAGTT